>CAJCIT010000070.1 GCA_903970405.1 Acidobacteriaceae bacterium
GACGTGTGCTCTTCCGATCTTGGAGCGCACGCACAACCTTGTCTAATACCCCGAGCGCCTGTTCAATCTCACGTTGCTCGGCCTGCGCCAAATATTCAAGGTGCTCCAGTCGCGGTTCGCCAAGCTTGGATTCACCCTTAAAACATCGATCCAAAATCTGCAACGTCCGCAGTTTTACCCGCTGCAATTGCGCAAAGCGCAGAAAGTCGGCCCATTCTTCGCCGGACATGCTCTTCAAGCGAGCGATGCACTCTGATACCGGATGGCATTCCGTCTGCAGCAACTCGCCTGCACTCGACGGCTGAGCGTCCGCAAGCGAGCGCAGATGCAAAACACTCAGAGTCTCAAACATTCCAGCCGCGCGCTCTCTCACCGCGCTCATGGCCCGGCCGCCTGCGCGACATTCGTTTTCGCTTGCTCACAACGCGGCAGGCCTCGCTCAATCGCTGTTCCTTCTTCGTAATCGTTCCAGGTAGCAATCAGAACGAACGGAATAGGATGCGAGGGTTCGTTGTTCTCGTCGAATAAACGCAGGGTGTCTTCGAACGTCTGTCCGCACCTTGGGTCGATGCGCCGGTTCAGACTCCAGGAAGCCTTCGTGTCGTTGAAGCCCGGCCACACTCCGCCCACGGCAACCTCGTCCGGATGTTTGGTTCGCATTTTGCTGTAGAAATCATTCAAGTAGTCTTCGCCCCACGCCTGGCCGTCCGCGCTCCACCCCTTACGTCCGGGATACACCCATGCGTACTCACCATCAAAGGCTTTGGCGAACTGGACGGGCGGGTCGTCCTCATAGAGCAGGATCGGGGGTGACTCCCACTGATTCACCTGCTGGCGCACCTGGCTCCAATCCGTGTGGCCGCGCTTGGGAAACACAAAGATGACGGGCCGCCCCTGATACATCAGGTACGCATCGCGGCCCGCGGCGCCGGGGCCGATGTATTTCTTGTAAGCCAGTTCCATCGCTTCCATGGCGTCTTCTGTCCCGTGTCCGTTGTCATCCTGGGTTTCGTCGTACATGAGCGCGATGTGAAAATGCAGCTCGCTGGCGATCCGCTGGAGGAGCACGGTGCTTCGATCAAGAAAGGGACGCCGCTCCCCATACCAATCCACCACGAAGGCGTAGATGCCCATATTGCGGGCATTTTCAATCTGCTTGCGCAGGACCTTCGGATCCTGGCTGTTATAGCCGACGTCGATGTGGTCCGGGTCTCCGAACCAAGGCTGGTAGTCCGCCAGAATCTTGGGATTGCCCGCCGAGGCAGGGATGTCCTTAAGCGCGACATTCCGCGAATGCGCGTGCGTGCACGCGCTCGGAATGGAGCTCAAGGTAACGACATACAACAAAAAGAAGTACCGATAAGCTGTCATCCACGATTTCCTGCTCTGGTTACGATGAGACGGCGCCGTCAAAAGTTGGTTCGCAGCAGGCGTTGGCAGAGCTGCGTCAGCGTCGGGCAGAGACTTCCTCAAGATCGCGGATGTACCAGCGATCTGCGCCGGGGGTCATGAGAACTATGTATTCGTGGGGCGCATTCCGTGTGTCGAGCAACTTGTTTCCGTCGAAGGTCTGGATCTCCAACTGGACTTGATCGAGAAGTTGCATGGCGGTCCCATCGGTGGAATAGAAGGTCGCCTTCAGATGGTGGCCATGGTCCACGATGTGAACGTGCACGCCGGTCTGGTTCTGCTCGGCGATTCTCTTGACAAGGCGGTCTTTAGCGAATCCCACGAACTCTTCGCCCAGTCCTTCGGCTCGACCGGATTCCGAAGCGACTTCGAGATCATGCCATGCCAGTGCGTAGTGTCGCGCTATGGTGGTTCCCGTGAGGCCTTCGATAGGACGCGGGGTAAGTCCGGCAGCATCGAGGTGCACCGGGGGGAGTTCAATCTGGGGCGCTGATTGGGCGATCGCCAGAACACATGCAGCAACAGCCAAGCTCGTGCCTTTGGCGAAGCGGGGATTGAGCAACCCAGCTAAGATCTTCTTGAGCGCCAGTGTCAGTTCGGCCATGCTCTTCATAGTTTCCCGTTGAGGGCGACTTCGTTGCCCAGCACGACACCGCAGGCGACGCTGATCTGCGCCCGCCCGTGCAGGCTGAAATCCATTCGCGCTATCCCTTTCTTAATCGGCGTGTCGACCGTGCTCTTGCCTGCGTTATCAAGCTTGGTAAATGAAACGACGGTGCCGTCGGGAAGTGCATTGCCGCTGCAATCGCGCACCGGATCGGTTTCGAGGGTCACCCGATTCCCGCTGACCACGGCTTTCATACTCAATCGGCAGGCCTCGCCTGCGACCTGTTGAACCACACGCGCTTCATCCACGTTGCCTAAGACAGCGGTCACCCGAACCGGCCCCTCATGCGGCGTCGAGTTCATGCGCATCCACGTCACACCCTGCCGCGTGGATGCCCGCTGGGAGAAACCGGCCCCGCTGGCCGGAGTGACCCGGAAATCCACTGCCGCAGGAGTCAGGACCAGGTTGAAGTACTGGTCGAATACAAACGCAGAAGCATCAATCGAATCGGGAGTGGAGACGGGCACACGCGAAGGATGCAGAAAAAAGCTCAGATGAGC
The DNA here is from genome assembly GCA_903970405.1 of Acidobacteriaceae bacterium. Lineage (GTDB taxonomy): Bacteria > Acidobacteriota > Terriglobia > Bryobacterales > Bryobacteraceae > CAJCIT01. Next base: position 2,578 of record CAJCIT010000070.1, read on the forward strand.
CGGTTGCGCGGCCCTCACCTCGAACGTTGCGGAAGTGCACGACGTGTCGCAGAGGATCACCTGGTAGCGTCCTGCGCTGCGCACATCGCTGGACACAATCTCCAGATCGCTTCCCAGATTCACGGTGCGTTTCACAACATGGTCGGGCCCCAGAAGATAGAAGGTGGCCTGCCCGGAACCGCCGAGTGGAATCGAGAAGGCCTGGCCCGCCTCCACCAAGGCGGGCACCTGAAGTTCGGCAGCCCTGGCCCAACCAGGCAAAAAGCACAGCAACGCCAATCCGGCCAGCCGCCGGCATAGCGCAAGATCACTGCTGAAAGCGCGCTTCATCCTAGTTGCTCAACCGCGAGTAGTGATTGACGATTACGCGATAATTCTTCAGCCCAGCCGCGATGTCATCGGGGATGTCAACGGCAAACGGTACGGGCACCTGCGGCATGAGGGCCTGATCCACATAACCATCCGACACCCAGATCACCTTCCCGGAGTTGTCGTAGTAGGCTGCCAGAACCTGCGCGATGTTGACGGGACGGCCGCTTTGATTCACCAATTCGCCCTTCAACACATTTCGGTTCAATCCGTCTTTGCTCAACGCCTGGTCGCTGACCGAAATCACCGGATCAGCGGAAGCCGGCACCAGCAGCGCGCGCGCATCCATGCGCACACTCTTCACCGCATCCATGCGAACCCCCGGAAAGTCGATGCGATACGGCGAAACCTGCTTGGGCAGCAGAACGTGCGAGATGAGATCGAAGCTGCCTTCTTCCTCGATGGGCGAGCCGTCCGCTTTCAGTAGCGTCGCGTTCACGTTTAAATATGCGGGAACGGTGTCTTCATTCTCGACCTCCCCAAGAATCACGACGCGCCCGGGACGCGCGATCGCGTTCATGGAAGTTATGCGAACTTTCGGCGAGTCTACGTCCTGCGCGCCCCAGTTCTGCGATGTATTGCGGCCGATGACATCCCAACTCAAGTAGTTCACCGCCACCACTTGCAGAGGCACTGTGGGAAGCGCCAGCTTGGGCCACACCACGCGCCAGACAGAACCGTCGCGGCGCACGCGCAAGTCCCGCACATCATCGAGAGAGCCCACCGCGCTCGACCAATTCATCCGTACCCGCACCAGGGCCTGGTCACGATCGGCGTGCAAGGGCGAAACCTCTGCGGCCTGTAGCGACGAATACGTGCGCAAGCTTCCGTCGCTTCCCGCCACATCGCGAATGAAGGATGCCAGATCGGTATCGCTGCTGCGATCGAGCGAGGCATAGGCCTGCTGGTAGTTGTGAGCCTGAATCTCGCTCATCAGGGCCTGCACAGCCTCTTCCGGAGTTACAGCAGAAAACATGGCATGCTGCCTCAGTCCTCCGGATTGGAGCCAGGCGACCGCAACCAGAACTACTGTGGCGAGAGCGAGAAAAGCGACCAGCCCCCTCTTCATGAGCGCACCTCGCTGGCGTAGACACGTTCCGGCGTTTCCCGGGGAAGGGTCGCTCCTTCGTGTGCGCGGCGTGGTTCGACCTGCACGCGGCGCGGTTCAACCAGCAACCACGCGAACAGAATCGCCAGGAAGCTGCTGCCCATAGGCAGAAGGCCCCACATCCATCCTTCCCACGGGGCGGGCACGGCGTCGGACGAGATCGTCCGCGCGGGCGGCGCGTCATCCTTGGACCACACCGTGATGGCGCCGGAGTCGTAACTCTCAACCTGGCGCCAGCCTCCGAAGACCAGCAGAGGCTCATAGAACGGATCGTGTACGAAAATGAATTTCAGACCATAGTGATTGGCATGCAGGAGCATGGCGCGAAGCGAATCCATGCCGGCGACCCCGAAGAACTTCGCGTTGGTCAATTGCGCTGCGCCATAACGGGTCATCTCGGGCAGCAGGCGGGCTGAGTTGTACTCGCCATCCACGCTGTTGGCGGCGGCATAGGTCGAAACCTTGGGGAGGGCGTTGCCGAATCCAAGCGTGAGATAGCGGTACTGATCGTGACCGTCGCGATTCAGGAATGCGACCACGGAATCCACATTGAGGGAACTGGACGTTCGAAAGGGGCTCCAGTAGAGCCAACCCATGGCTAGCGCCAGGCTGGCAATGGCAGCGGTACTGACGCCAATCGCACCCAAGCCCGGAAAACGGTCGATGACGTGCGCCACTAACAACCCCACAATCGGCAGCGCCAACACGGTCGCCCACAACGTAAAGCGCTCGTAGGTGAGGATTTCAAAGGCCCGGCCGAAGATCCAGCGTGGAACCGGCGTTGTGCCGCCCAGCGCGATCAGGAATGTGACCCAAAACGCAAGCAGCAGCACTCGCAAACGAGGGTTCGATGCACCCTTGATCACGATGAAGGGCAACGCCAGGATTAAGGCGCCGTATGGCACGATGAAGTAGTTCATGCCATACACCCAATTCATCAGGAAGTTCGAACGGCTGGCGTGCGGAATGGGCATCTGCTCGATGGGATGGCGGATGATCGCAATCCAGTAAGGCAACAGGACGACCCCGACCCCCACGGCGGCAATGGCGGCGAAGACCAAGCCGCGACCTAGTATTGGCGCGCCCGGCCGCTCGTTCTCGCGGCCGTCGTACCACGCCAGCCACAAGACCGGTGCCGCAAACAAGACGGAGCCGAAGATGAGCGTAACGTGATGGGCCGAGGCGGCTGCCAGCGCGAGAGCTACGCCTTTCAACAGGGATCGCCAGCTGGCCGATATGCACCAGGAATAGAAGTAAGGTAGAGCCAGAAAATACAAAGACGCCGACAACGTGGTGGGCAACTGCCCCGCGGAATAGACAAGAAAAGCGATGCTTCCGGCGAACACAGCCAGCACACCCGCATAGCTCGCTGCGCGCTCATTCACCCAGAGCTTTGCGAACCGGTACGCGCCCACCGCCAGCAGCACGACTGCGGCCAACTGCACCAGCATGAAGGCCTCGGCGAGTCCCACGACATACGAGAGCAGCGCAATCCATTGGTGAGCCAGCGGAGGGTAGGTGGTTTGGGAGAAACCCGCAAACCACTTTTCGTTCCAGGGATTGAACCAGTGATGAGCGTAGTGCGACGCAAAAAAGATGTGCAGGTTTGCGTCATAAGAAGTAGTCGCCGGCAACTGCATTACCAGCAACGGCCCGTGAATCGCGAGCGCCAGCAGGATGATGGCGGCGACGGGAATCGGACGTTGCCAAATGCTGGCCTCAGTCCGCAACGCAAATGTTTCCTGTCGGTTTCTCATTGAGTCGGAGGGTTTGATTCCTAGAAGCGGGGCAAGGGTTGGTAGGCATTTCCGGAGGTACGTAGTCTCGCCGAGCAAACGTGCCCAACCACATCGGGAGTTTCTTGCATCTCAGCGACATCGGAAGGTCAGGTGTTTACCCCCATCCGCCGGTTTATTAGCCAGGAGGCAGGGAACAAGGAATGGTGCCGTCAGCGTTCAGAGGCTGGGAGTTAAAGAGCCCGGGGTTCAGGGGCTCCCTGCGGCTTGCCATCGTGCTTGTGGCCACTGCCAGCGCTGCGCAAACTTTTGACGTGAACGGCCAAACCTCTTCCACTACGCCGGCACCCTCGAAAAAAAGAGCCGCGCAGACGCCTAGTGAGACCGGAATGGGCTGGGGCGCGAGCATTGAGGTGGCGCGCGAAGCGCGGGCCGCACAGACCGCCCTGCAACACGGAGATGCTTCCGGCGCGGCTTTGCATGCCCAGCGCGCCGTGAATGCTGCTCCGCAGAATCCCGATCTGTGGTTTACGCTGGCTTACGCTGCGCGACTCAGCGGACAGTATTCGCTTTCCGTGGAGGCCTATCGTCGTGGTCTGGCCTTGAAGCCATCTTCTGTGGAGGGGCTTTCCGGGCTGGCGCAAACCTACGCGCGAATGGGGCGTACTGCGGAGGCGCAGCAAACCTTGGAAGAGGTTCTGGCTGCCAACCCTCGCAGCGATGTGGACCTTCAGCTCGCGGGCGAACTGCTGCTGTCCACCGATCCCAAACGCGCCCTTGACTATCTACGACGCTCGGAAGCGTCAAAGGCCTCGCCACGTACCGAACTTCTGCTGGCCCGCGCCTATGAGCGAACGGGAGACGGCGAGTCCGCACACAAAATGCTGGAGAACGCGCGCCGTTCTGCTCCCACGAATCCCGAGGTGCTGCGGGCGGTTGCTTCTTACTACCGCGATACGGGCCAGTACGATTCGGCGATTCGCATTCTGGAAGACTTACACGCGAAAGACGCCGGCGCGCTCGCGGAGCTGGGATATTCCTATGCACTGGCCGGCAACGCCCCTGCGGCTGCGCGCAATTACAGCGTGGCGGCGAGTCGCGCTCCACGGGACCTTGAGATCCAACTCAATGCCGCGCAAGCCATGCTCAATGCCGGGGAGTTCGACCATGCCACGGCCCTACTGAACCAGGCGGCAACTTTGAATCCCGAGCACTACCGTGTGTATGCCCTTCGTGGACGGCTCGATGCGGTGCAGCATGGGTACGAGAAAGCGATCCGCGAATACGAGGAGGCGTTGCAGCACCTGCCGGAAGGTGTGCCGGAAGGCGTCTTGTATCCGATCTCGTTGCGCGTGGATCTGGCCCAAATTTACCGCGATGCGGGAGACATGGCAAACGCAGAGCGCGTTACCAAAGATGCGGCCACCGCGCTCAGCGGCCTCGATATGTCGGGCCCCGCGCGGCCAGAATTTCTGCGGCTGCGGGCCGCCACCGAGGTGGCTGAAGGCCAGGTTGATTCCGCCGAAAAAGACTTAAAGGAAGCTCTCCAGCTTGAACCTCGCAACGGCGTACTGCTTCTGAACTACGCGAATCTTCTCTGGAAGGCGGAGCGGAAGGAAGAAGCCCGCAAGATCTACCGCGAGGCACTGGCCAGCGATTCGGCGAACGCGGGCGCATTAGGATCGCTCGGCTTCCTGTCGCGCGAGATGGGCGATTCCGAGGCCGCCCGCGGCTACTTTCTGGAGCTTGCGAAGAAGCATCCTGACGACTATGTGCCTTATTTGGCCCTCGGTGACCTGTACAGCGCGAACCGTCAGTTCCCGGAAGCGCAACAGAGTTATAAGGAGGCCTTCAAGAGGTCGCCAGACCACCCTCTGATTGTTTCCGGTGCGATGAATGCGGCGCTCGAGGCACATCACCCCGCCCAGGCCGCGGAGTGGCTGGCGCACGCTCCGGAGGGTATACGGCAGAATCCGCAAGTCATGCGCGAGCACGAGCGCTACTTGACCATGACCGGAAACTTCGCGGAGTCGGCCGATCTCGGGTATCAGGTGATCCAGAAGCTGCCGAAGGATCGCGAGGCGGTCGACTATCTGGCTTATGACCTTCTGTTTCTCAAGCGCCTCGATGAAGCGATGGAGATCGTAAACCGCTTTCGACCCGTTTTTGAAGACGATCGCGATCTGGCGTTGATTGCAGGGTATGTGCACGCCGACCACAACGAGAAACAAGCCGCAGTCGAGGATTTCACCCACGCCCTGGAGATCGATCCTAAGATGGCGGTGGGTTACATGAACCGCGGTTATGTGTACAACGACATGCGCCTGGCCACGAAGGCTGAGCGGGACTTTCGCAAGGCTCTGGCGCTGAATCCGCAATACGGCGAAGCGCACCTCGGACTGGCCTACGCCCTGCTGCAGTTGCGGCGTTCCTCGGCGGCGCTGAAAGAGGCTGAAGTAGCCAGCCGTTTACTGCCCGACTCGGAGAGTCTGCATCTGGTGAAGGCGGAGGCCTACCGCCAGCGGGCCATGCTGGCTCGCGCAGAAGGCGAGTATCGGCGCGCCCTGAAGCTGAATCCGAATGCCCTCAATTCTTACCTTGCACTGGCGGATGTGCAGTACCGGGCGCATCAATACGCCAACGCGGCTGACACCTTGCACGATGCACTCACTGTGGCGCCGAACAACCCGATGATTTCAGCGGAGCTTGCAAGGTGCGATGCACGGCTGGGGCGGTCGTCCGATGCCATGCTGGCGATTGATTCCGCGGAGCGGGCGGGCGGGAAGGATTACAAAGTCCTGCTCGTGACGGCAGACGCCCTGCGCATCCTGGGCCGCCGCGACCAGGCCCTGACCCGGTACTCGCGGGCGCTGGAAAGTTCCGATGAAGATCGTCTACAGGTCCGTCTCGCCCTGGGCCGGCTGTTTGCGGAAGAAGGCAAGGCCTCCGATGCACAACAGCAAGTGGCGCTCGGCTTTGCCGAGGCCAGAGTCGCACCGGTCGATGTGACCTCCGCCGATGACTACCTGAATGCAGCCGACATCCTGATGAGTATCCACGAGTATCCGCTGGCGCAGCACATGTACGGGCGCGCACAGGCGCTGGGCGCCGATGACACCGCCGTGGCGGTTGGTATGGCAAATGCGTCCCTTGCTGTGGGCGACACGCGAGGCGCGGAATTGCAATTGTCCAGCCTGTCCGACGATCCGGAGCGTAAGAACAACTATGACTTTCTAGTCACCCAGGGCAACGTCTATCGGCAGCGCGGCGAGAATACTCGCGCGCTCGCGAGCTTCGTCCGCGCCAACCAACTGGACCCTCAGGACCCGGCACTGCGCGCGGCGGAAATTGAACTGGCCGAAGAACAGGGCCGTCCCATCACCGATCATATTGGCGCCAGTCCTGAGGTCCGCGTCAACCCGATATTCGAAGACGAGAACATCTATCAAATGGATGCTCGTCTGCGCGGCGTGCAAAACACCGCAGCCTTGTTACCGCCCCCACGGCGTTCGATCGAGACCTTCGCCGATTCGCGCTTTCAATTCCGGCCAGATTCGTTTCCTCAGATTCAGGGTTTTGTGGCGGAGCGCAATGCTCAAGGCAGCTTCTCATTTCCCAGTGAGCTTCTGATTCAGGATCGCAATACTTTCGACACGATCCTCAACATTTCTGTCGCGCCCGTAGTGCAACTGGGCAACGTGAAGCTCAGCGTGATGCCCGGACTCCAGTACACCATCCGGCGCGACACGCTCGCGCCGGCGGCAATGAACCAAAATTTATTTCGCCAGTTTGTCTACGTGGCCAGCAGCCCAATCGACGATTGGCTCTCGGTCTCCGGAAATTTGATTCGGGAAGCGGGCCCGTTCACGGAGCAGACCCTGCACTCGCGGCAGTTATCCGGCGCGCTCGATTTTCGCGTGGGCCGGCCCTGGGACAGGACCGCGCTGCTCACCGGGTACAACGCGGTAGATTTGCTCTTCGGGCCCTCGATCAAGGAGTACTACCAGACGATTTCTTATGCCGGCTTGGAGCATCGCTTCGGTTCCCGCGTTCGCGTGTCAGCAGTGGCGGAGTTTCTGCGTGCCTGGCGGGTCGAAGGCAATTTGTATGTGATCGCGCAAACTCTCCGTCCGCGCTTTGGGCAGGAGGAGGAGATCAACGCGCACTGGACTCTGTCCGCCTCGGGTGCCTGGTCTTCAGGACGCAGCTTTCACGCGTACGACAGTGTGACAACGAGTTTCATGCTCTCTTACACACGCGAACGGGGCTGGGACCGGAGCACAGCCTCGGAAACGGCGTCACTCTCTCATCCTATGAGATTTTCCTTTGGTCTGGAACAACAGAGCTTTTACGACTTTCCCGGACATGGGCATACCCAGGTCGTTCCGGCAGCGCAGTTCACGTTCTGACCCATGGCTTTCCGTTCGCGCCGACTACCTAAGGACCCCAAATTCGCTATGACGACACCTCCAGAGACGCGAGTGGAGACAGCAGCGGGCCACAGCGCGGGGTTACGTGGGCGCGTAGTGCGGGGCAGCGCTATCTTGTTGCTCAGCACCGGGCTGGTAGCCGCCACCAACCTGCTTTACAACATCCTGATGGCGCGTATTTTGGGCGCCTCGGGCTTCGGCCACGCCTCGGCTTTATATACGCTGCTCATGCTGGTGACGGCGATTACCTTTTCGTTCCAGATCATAACTGCGAAGTTCACCGCCCGGAATTCAGAGACTCTTGTCCGGGCGCAAATCTATGCCACCCTGCTGCGCCGCTCCTGGCAGGTAGGTCTTGGGATCGCCGTACTAATCGCCGCGGGCAGCGCCTACCTCAAATCGTATTTCAACCTGCCGGCGCAGCATGATCTTGTGCTGCTGGCGGTCGCCGCGGGAGTGTATATCCCGCTGGGAGTACGCCGCGGAAGGATGCAGGGTTGCTACAACTTTCGCGCCCTCGCCATCAACGTGGTCGTGGAGGTAGTGGTTAAGTTGGGCGGTGCTCTGCTCTTCCTGCATATGGGGATGGGCGTGACGGGCGTGATGGCGGCGGTGCTGCTTTCCATCGTCGCCGCCTACATCGCCGGTCAGCCGGGGACCGGGTACCGGGCGAAACCGGGGCTGATCAAGATCGCGCCCTTTGGCGAGGGTTTGCAGGCCGTGCTCTACTTCATCGGGCAGGTGATTCTCAGCAACCTTGACATCCTGCTGGTGAAGCATATCTTCCCCCCGCCGGAAGCGGGAATCTACGCGGCCGTGGCTCTGGTGGGCCGCGTGGTCTTCATGTTGTCGTGGTCGGTGGTCAGCAGCATGTTCCCAGTGTCGGCGAGTCATACGCAGCGCCAGGGGGGGCGCTCGGTGTTATACACCGGGTTGCTCCTGGTGGGATCGGTCACCTCGGTGTTCATCGCCGCGATAGCGCTGGCGCCGGAGGCGGTATGGACCATGCTGCTGGGGAAGCCGTTCCTGCTGGCATCGGTGGGGTCGTTCTCCGCACTCTTGACCGAGTATGCGTTTATGACCGGCATCTATTGCATTGCGGTAGTGATCATGATGTACGAGATCTCGCGGCGCATTGGCACCGCGGCCTGGGTGCAGCTGGGCGCAAGCGTCTTGCTGGCCGGAGCGATCTTGTCCTATCACGATTCCTTATCGCAGGTGATTCTGGCGCAACTGTTCGTGATGTGCGGATTGCTCGCGGTGGTGACGGTCCCGCTCTTGCGTGGGCCGTACGAAGCGGCAGAGCATCTCCCAACCTGGGAACCTTTGCAGCGGTTGCGGCCCGTGCCGGAGGCGGAGATCGTCGCGGAATTTTTACGGGGCGAGTTCTATCATCCCCAGTTCGATCCCTACCGACGAGACTTCAAGCAGATTGTCGAGCAGGGAGATCTGGATGACCCTCAACAAAACTTCATCCGGCGCGCGTTGCTGTTCCGCCGGCGAGGGCGCCTGTGGCGCGAACTGCCTGCCGATACGCAGTGGTGGGAGATTGAGCTGATGGCCGGCGATTTGGGCCGCCTGCAGGCATTTCCGCGCAACGAGTGGCGGCGCTTTGCGGGAGCCGGCTTCCACCTGACGGAAATGATCACCCGCATTCAGGCCGAACTGGCCCGTGGGCAGCAGAACCGGTTCCTAAACAAGCTCGGGGCCATCGCCACCGATCTCCGCGGCAGCCAGGTGCCGGACGCAGTGCTGCTCATCGGCATCGACGGGCATCATCCGTTGACCATTATCGAGGGAAATCACCGCATGGCCGCGGCCATGCTGGCGATGCCCGAATCCGCGCACCGCCGTTTCCGTTTCTATTGCGGTTTGTCTCCCAACATGAACTCGTGTTGCTGGCACAAGACCGATGTGCGCAGCCTGAGCCGCTATGCCCGGCACAGTGTGCGGTACCTGTTCCACGATAGGGATTTCTTTATCTCGCGGTTGCTGCGGGAAAAACTCGCCCAGATAGAGGCGTCCTGAAGGCCTGCCGAAAGCGACGACCCACGGGGAGCCGCCGGGAGATTCATGGGTTGCTTGACACAATGCTGACCGTGCGAGCGTTGTAACGGTCTCCATCGAACTCGGCTTGAATATTGACGGCAGCGCCTTCCCGCAAGAGACTGAGACTGGTGGCGTCAAGCGAGTTGATGGCGATCTCGCGAACGCTTTGGTCGGAATCGTTGGACAGGGCTAGAACACGCTCGCGCAGATCTATGGCGACGATTCGACCCTCAAATGCAAACGAGTTTCCCCGTTCGGCCAGAATCTCCACCTGGTTCGCCACATTTTTTGCGGGAGAGAACGCGATCCGCACCAGCATGCCCGCAGACAGGACCTGCGGGGAGGCGGGCTGGCCCTGGTTGACAACCATTGTGCTGGGAGTGATACGCAGCGAAATACCTTCCGGGCTCATGGGATCGCGCACCGTGAGCTGGGACTTGGCAGCGTCGTAGCGCTCGACCTGCCCATTCAGCTCAACCGTGTTTGATCGGCCGGTTCGCACCGAGCGCGCAAACAGCTTTCCATTGTCGATGACCGTATCGACCGACACCACAGATCCAGTCGGAATGTTCATCCAACGCGTGCGCGTATTTTCGGAAAACAGTTGAGTCCGCGCATCGAAGGCTATTCGGATATCGCCGCCCCCGAATGCGTGAATCAATAGCTGATCGTGGATCGGATCCAACCGCTTCAGCACCCCACGCACCAGACTCACTTTGCCGCCGGGCAGGCGCGCCGAGGACTCAACATCTGCGACTGCGACTGTCGGCTGCGGGCCGGCATCGGCTGATGTAGCGGGGGATGTGGCGGGCGCGGCTACCTGCGCCTGCGTGCAGCCAGCCATCAAGATCATCGTCAAGAGGAACTTTGGCATCGTTCCTTGGATGCCAAATGGGGCGATCCTGGATGGGCGGCCAGGCATCGGGTATTTGCTGTAGTCCAACCGAAGGCTGGCTTTGATACATCATAGTGTCGGCTACCTAATGGATTTGAACCTGATGAATTTGAGCAAGGTGAGAACACTCGTTGCGCTTCGGTTATTGCTGGCGATGGAACTTCTCGCCGGGCCAGGCCATGCGTTTGCGGGCAATTTGCGGGTCCCTCTTCCGCAGCGCAGCGTCTCCACGCCCACCCAGAAGCTCAATCGCGATGGTGTGGCCGAACTCAAGCGGGGGCATCGGGAAAAAGCCAAGCGGCTGTTTTATCGCGCTTACCTGCTCGATCCGGACGATCCCTTCACTCTGAATAATCTGGGATATGTCGCCGAATTGGAAGGCGATGCCGACCGGGCTTTGCGCTATTACGCACTGGCGGCGCGGAACCATACCGACGCGGTAATCGACCAGTCCAGCGAAGCGGCACTCAAGGGCAAGCCTCTGGATGAAGCATTCCGGCAAGTGCAGGACTCCGATCAGGAGATCAGCAAGATCAATGAGCGGTCGATCGTGCTGCTGCAACAAGGTCACGTGTTTGAAGCCAGGAACCTGCTGCAATCGGCTCTGCCCCGTCATCCCCGCGATCCATTCTTGTTCAGCAACCTCGCCTATGCGTTGGAGTCCTTGGGGGATAACGAGGGGGCGCTGCGATATTACTCCGCCGCGGCCAGCCTGCACTCGACGCAGCGGGTGGTGGTGACTCCGCGGGTGAAGTGGCGCGGCCGGCCGATCAGCGAAGTAGCCTCGGAAAACGCGGTGGCGCTGAGCCAGCAGATCGCCCGGGGCGAAGGCGTGGAGGCGGCGACCGCTCGACTCAATCTGCGTGGAGTGGCGGCGCTGAACGACAACAATTCATCGGCGGCACGTGACTTTTTCTTACAGGCGTATAAACGCGACGCCCAAAATGCGTTCACCTTGAACAATCTGGGCTACGTTGCAGAGCTGGCGGGGGACCGGGAGAGCGCCGAAATGTATTACGAGGCGGCACGCTCCGGGCGCGACGCCAATGCCCAGGTGAGCTATGCCACGCGTCGCGATGCCGAAGGTCAGAAACTCGACAAACTGGCCGACGCCAACCAGTTGGATGTGGAGGCCACGCTGAAGGCGATTCAGGAGACCAAGCGCCGCGCGCAAAGGCCCATCGAACTGAAGCGGCGCGATGCAAGCTCTGCGGCCAGTGAACTCGACGCCACGCCTGTGCCTCCGATTGCGATGCAGGCCCCCGCTCTTCCCGGCTTGCCACCGCCCAATTCCGAAACAGACCAAAATGCGATGCCCAGCCAGCAACCGGATGGTTCCCCTTTGCCGCAGAACCCGCAGACGCCGGATCCAAATCAGAAATAGACAAGCTCGAAAGATCGGTGGTGCACCCCGTTGACTACTCGGTGACCCACGCCGAGTGCGCCGGCTAAGCGGAGGGACTGGCGATCTGGTCTTCGTCCTGCCATTTTTGAATTTTCTCGCCCACGGTGCGAGCCAGTTCGTCTGACCTGTGGAATTGACCGGTGCGACGCAAGCTTGCCGCCAGTTGCAGAGTCTTCACCCGCTCGTGCTGGCGGAACGACCGGATGTATTCCCGCACCACGTGCGGCATACTCATGGCCACCCCAGCCGCGTAACTCCGCCAAGCCATCTCTTGCAGCGCATCCGGAGAATTCAGGGCGAGGAGCATTTGCTCGACCAGGCTGTCCGCATCGCCCGGCGTGAAGAAGCGCATGGCAATCCCCTCATGCTCCGCGAGATCGTGAAAGTCCTGGATGCCGGAGGCAATGACCGGGACCCCGTACTGCGCCGCGAGGTGCGCCACACCGCTGGAGCCTGCCGACGACGTGTACGGCATCACGGCCAGACTGGCCTCTCGAAATAAGTTGGCGATGGACGTCTCGGGAACATAGCCCAGGAAACGAATGCGATCGCTGGCATGGCGCTGCGCCATCCCGGACACGTAGCCGGGCGTCATGGGATGATCGCTGCCACCGATCACCAGTTCCACGTCGGGGAACTTCGATGCCACTCGATCGAACGCTTCAATCAAGAGCTCAAGACGCTTGTAGGTGCCCCACTTTCCAAAGGCAAGAATGCGGTGAATCGGGTTTCCGCGCCGGGTGAAGTCTGGAGGGTCCGGCTTCGCGGCGAAGATGCCGTGCGACCGCGCACTGACCCGGCCGCGCCGGTACTTCTCATTCAAAGTTCGACGATAGGCGGGCAGCAATACGGAAAGTGAGTTCGCGCTCAATAGAAGATGCGTTGCCAGCCAGCCTCCCGCGCGGTACAGCCGGGGGGAAGCAACCGCGGCGTCCTCCAGGTCGACGGTCTCGAACAGCTGGTGCAGCGTGACGTGAGAGTACACGCCATTCAGTCGCGCCGCAGCCGGAGTCACCAGACCCAGCACAGCTGAAAGGGGCCGGGCGCCAAAGCTGGCGAAACCAAGATTGAACCAGGCAACATCGGGCTTTAACTTCCGGATGGCGCGCAGCAGAGTGGATAAGTTGCCGGGCCTTCCGAAACCCCAGCAGCGAACCACCTTGAATCCGGGCAATTCATCGGCGGGCGCGGGGAGATAATCTCCCAACACCGTCAGATCAACAGACCGCTCTTGCCGGAGTTGTTCCGCCACATGGTAGCCATACTCGTTGAGCGCATGGCGACTGGGCGGAAACGAGGTGATGAGGGCAATCTTCACGGCTCAGTCGAGGGCAACACCAGATCTCTAGAGAGCCGGCCGAGAAGGTGCAAATAATGAAAGGCAACGGTGGCGTTGGCCTTGCTTCTGCCCGCCTCGCGAAGACCGAAATGGTAGGGGACTTCCCGCGCCGTCCGGATGCGGCCTCGGACCAGGATTTCAAGCAAGAGCTTGAAGCCAGTGGTCTGGAAGGTTAGCCCTTCGATGCAGCGGCGATGGATTATGAAAAAACCCGACATGGGGTCGGTGACCCCAAGGTGCTTCTTGGAAATTAGAGGCGCAGCCGCGAGTGTGCTCAGCCGCGACACCGCAGCGCGCAGGAGATTCCAACCTTTGGTGCCATCATTCGCGGCGTAGCGGCTGGCGATGGCGATATCGGCTTGCTCGGTCGCCTTCAGCAGTTCCGGAATCAACTCAGGGGGATGTTGCAGGTCGGCATCGATGACGCCGAGCAGGTTCGCCTGGGATTGACTCCAGCCAAATAGCACCGCCCCCGCTAAGCCGCGTTCTCCGGCGCGTGAGATCACACGGATCCGCGAATCCCGTTTTGTCCAGTCACGAACTCGTTCCACGGTTCCGTCGGTGCTTCCGTCATCGACTACTACGATCTCGTATTCGTATTGTGTCCGGCTCAATGCCTCGGTGAGTGCCCCGAGTAATTTGTCGATATTTCCCGCTTCATCGAGCGTCGGCACGACCACGGCCAGACTATCCTCTAGAACTCCCGGTATCATTCAAGGCCTCGCTTCCAGTAACGCGTAAGCCTTGGATGGAACCTAGACGTTTGCTGTTGGGTGGTTTCGCGCGCTACAGGAACTTTGCAGCCGGACTACGGCGCTGCCCGCGGAAACCTCAGTCGTTTCCTCAGCCAAAGCGCCCGCTACTCGCCGCGTTCGGCTGAAGTGACTAAAAATTTCACTGGTCACGTCCTCCTCCTTCGCTTCGGAAACGACGATGAGCTGCGGGGCCAGTTCCCGGAGGCGCAGAAAATTCTGACGATTCCGATGCATGAATTCCAGAGGATATTCCGGCTTCCTGGCAAAGGCTGCGTCGGGCGACGCGTCGACCACAAAGGCCAGGTCGGGGAGGGGCGTAAGCTTCAACAGGATCCTGGCATAGAGGCGAGCCGGCGAGGATTGTGAGTAGATATTCGCGATTTGGTCGTAAATATAGCGATCAAAGATTACGACGTCAGAGTTCCTCACCTGCTGGTGGACCCGCAGTCGGCGCAATCGGGCAACATCCAGCAAGTAGAATGCCGACCGTGCCGCCGTCAAGTACCACTTCCGGACGGACTTGTTGTTTCTGGGGACGAACGAAGTCTCAGTGGTCCGCTCCGCCTGGCCTAAGTTCACAGACCGTTGGCCGACTCCGGCGCGGATTTTCGACCAGACCGCAACGTTGTCCCAAAAGCTGAGCCGTAACACGCGAAGGCCCTGTCTCTGGAGGGACCGCGAGAGGTTCTCGATTTGCGTGGTCTTCCCCGCTCCGTCGATTCCAGAAAACGTAATCACGAGCGGGCGAGAGGCAGTGGCGTGCGCGTTGGTTTTGCCAAGGATCATTGGTGGAGAACTCCTGGATCATTGACGAATGGCCGGTGCAGCGCCCGGCGGCCGAGACGGACTGCTGCCAGACAAAGCGACGGCGGCTCCGACGGCGATTCCACCTGCGGCCAACAAACCCAGTTTGATGGCCAGGGAGCGATGACCGCGCTGACGCGCGGGCGCCACTGCCGCGCCCGCGGGCTGGGCTACGGGCGCGCCCTTCACATTGGCCGCCTTCGCCCCCGCAGCTCCTGAGGGGGCGGGGGCGGGCTGCTGGCCCGGCGGTGTCTGTGCGGACTGGGGTTGCGGCGCATCCGGCAAGGGATCTTCCCGCTTCTGGCCGGCAGTGTTGGACTGGCTCGACTGGGGAGGGCTGGCCAAAAGAGGCATCTCGCTCGAGATCAGAAATGCTCCAGCTAACAAGGCAATTGAGAAACATTTTGAATGTCTGCCACCTGTACGATTCATGGACACCCTCCAGGTTTCGAGCTTTAGCTCGCAAGTAGATCATCGACGCCGTCCTCGCCTGCAACCTGCGGACAGGCCAGCGCTTCCTTAACCGAATTGAAGACGGGAACGAGGGAAGAAATCCGGGTCACTTCGAGAAGCACTCGGTTGACGCGAGAGCCCGCGACGAACAACACTTTGGTCCCCCGGCCCGCCACTTGTGCCACGCACTCCAGCAGCAAGTCAATGTCTTCATGATTCAAGGTGCGGGAGCCTGATAAATCGACAATGATGGGAGATCCGGAAGCGCCCAGAGCGCTTAGCAGGTCTTTCCGCTGCGCACGGCTGCCCGCCGGTCTCGATGCCGAGGGAAAAGGCAGGATCGTCCAGGCGGTGTTCACAGCTGCACCTGCAACCAGGGCTGCGCGGCAGTGGAGTACGGAGCGAAATCCCATGTGGAGGCGCCGCGCGGGCGCGAGAGGACATCGGCCTCGCTGAATTCTGGTCTGCGCGATTTACGCCGCTGGATTCTGCCGCCCAAGCCTGCTGGCTGTAAATCCGCGACTGCTCCGCAAGACAGATCCTCCAAATATCCGCCGTCCACCAGTTCGTTCCGAATCAGTAGGCCCGGCGCTAAGTAGGTTTGCGGTAGAACTGTGGATCGCTCCACCGTAGTTCCGTAATCCACCACGCAATCGTGCTCCAGCGAAGCAAAAGGACCGATGGTTGCGCCCGCGCGAACGATAGTGCGCGCTCCGATATAGGCTGGACCGATGATCCGGGCTGAACCGGCGAGTTTCACGTCCTCCCCGATCCACACCTGCCCCCCAATCTGTGTCCCCAACGGCCGCATGGCGCAAGCCCCGGTCAGTCCATCTCCGACCAGCTCCTGTCTTTCCCGCGCCGACAAGATGCGCTTGGCATATCCGCGAAATTGATAAGGAGCTCGCTCCCTGCCGGTCGCAGGGCAGGAAGATTGGTGTTTCTCCCCTGTGGCGTGCATCGCGCCATGATCCAGCAGGCGAACTCCCAACTGACCTCGAGCATCCTGGGCCTCGGTCACCGGGTTCCGGCTCTCCCGATGAAAGCGCAGTAAATCGGCCAGATCCATCTCCGCATACGACTTGAGATTAATCACCAGAAGTCGCTCGATTCCCAGCCCGGCAAAACCAGCCGGGGCAGAATCGGCCACGTTCTCATCGCGAGCACTGGAAGTCAGCCACAGGCTCGGTATGCCCAGCTTGCGGATGCGATCCATCCATGATTGCAAGACGTCATTGCCGAGAATGGGCATCCGCGGGGAATAAACCGGTCTCTCATGTTTGGAAGACGTCAGGGCATGGGCTTCAGCCTCGCCCATTGCTGCTTCCCAAGCCGGAACCACTACTACCGCAGCCAACTCCACGCGCTTGCTCCTCTTCCGAAATCGCCCGCTTGTAAAGCTAAACGGATCTCCCAGGAGTCCTCGTCGCGACATTCATCCAGCGCGATTGAGGTGTCATTGAGATGTGCCAGATCGGGACTGAAGATGGCCAAGGGATTGAAAATGCAGTATCGCAGTGTGATATGTCAGTAGAAACCTCTAGCCGAAGTGGACCCTTGAGTTCAAATTTTGGGTCACGAACAACCCCTACCATGTACCTTCGATTAGTTTCCCCTCACAATCTCGCTTGAGTGCTACCCGCGATCTGGGTAGAATCCTGGTTAATCCATCCGCTAAAGCCTGTAGGCTACCCGCTAAAGCCTGTAGGGTAACGTTCCTAATTTTTGTACGACCGGAGTCCTGCTTATGAGGAAGTTTGCCCTTCTGCTTATCTTGAGTTCCGGAGCCCTGGCCGCAGCCAGCGTTTCGGTTTCCACGCCAGCCAACGGGAGCACAGTGGGTACGTCGGTGCAGTACGTGGCGACGGCGAGTTCTTCCTGCTCAAAAGGCGTCTCTGCAATGGGAATTTATACGGCGCCTTACCAGTTGGTCTACACCACCCCAGGCGCCAAGCTCAACACAACGCTCACCCTGAATGCCGGCGTTTACAACACGGTAGTGGAGGAATGGGACAACTGCGGCGGAGCCTCGGTCACCCCAATCACGATCACGGTGGGAAGCGGCCCGAAGGTCACCGTAAGCGCCCCGCAGAACAACAGCCAGGTAAGTTCAACGGTGCAATATGTGGCCTCGGCCAGTTCCTCTTGCTCAAAAGGCGTCTCCGCCATGGGGATTTATACGGCGCCGAACCAACTCGCCTACACCGTGTCCGGCGCACAGCTGAACACGACGCTTACGTTGAACCCTGGCGTTTACAACACGGTAGTGGAGGAGTGGGACAACTGCGGCGGTGCGGCAGTAGCTCCGATCACCATCACGGTGGGAAGTGGCTCAAATTCGGGTGTCTTCACCAATCTTCATCAGCAGGCTGGATGGACCGGATACGCCCTTCTGCCTCCCGGGTACGGGATCTGCAACTCCTGTTTGCCCACGGGCCCGCAGGCCACATGGTCCATGACCCAGAAGATTTCGTCGCCATCGCTCACCGGGAACTCGTCGCTGATGGACATCGGCGGAGAAACGGTCTACTCCGATATCCTCTGGAACAACCACCTGATCGGGGACTTCTCGTCGCAGGGGCTGCCCGACTACAGCCATACCATCGTGCCCAACATTCATAACTTCATCTACGATGTTTATTTTTACGTCGAAGAGCCCGGCTATTCTCAGGCGCTGGAGTTCGACATCAACCAGTTCGTGGGTGGCTACTCCTACATTTGGGGGCATGAATGCCGCATCGCCGGCGGCAATGAGTGGGATGTCTGGGACGATCAGAGCCAGACCTGGCACCCGACCGGCATCGCCTGCAATCCGTTGGCTAATGCCTGGAACCATCTCGTTCTCCAGGCACAGCGCACTTCGGACAATCAACTCCTGTTCCAATCGATCACGCTCAACGGAGTGACTTCAGTCCTCAACTACTACGGCAGTCCCACGCCGACCACGTGGTACGGCATTACCATCAACTATCAGCAGGATGGGAACTACAAGCAGACGCCCTACTCGGTCTGGCTCGACAAGCTGAACTTCACCTATTGGTAGAACGCCAGGACTCCTCGCCCACGCGCGGCCCTCTTATAAAAAGGGCCGCGCTTTCTTTTGTCGCAGCTGCTCTCTCCTCGCCTCCCCTTCCCGCCTTGCACACCCGCGATTCCAACCAACTCTCGGTCCAGGAAACTCATCTAGTTTCTTGGAATGCTGTTCACGACTACACCCGGAGGAGCGCAGATGGTTGCGCGTCGACGCGGCAGGCGACTTATCGGGGCCGCGCCATTCTTGGCGTGCCTGATGACTCTGGCCAGCATGAGTGCGGCCCAAAACTCAAGCCCTTCCCCTGCTCCAGCGGAGCCAGCCACTGCGCAGGCGCCCGACACCGCCGCGCCCCAGGATGCTGAATCCGGCGGCTTCGTTTTTAAGAAGCAGGTAGAAGAAGTTATTTTGCACGCGATTGTGGTGGATGATGAGAACCGCCCTATCACCGGTCTGGCCCGTGATAACTTTAAGGTGTACGAAGACGGCAAACTACAGGAACTGACTTCCTTCCGCAAAGAACGCGTCCCGGTAGCGCTGGGAATTCTGATCGACAATTCAGGCTCGATGTTGCCGAAGAGGGCGAAGGTGAATGAGGCGGCCCTGCAACTGGTGGACGCAAGCCAGCAGGAGGACCGGGTGTTCGTCGTCAACTTCGGCGAAGATGCCTTTCTTGACCAGGATTTTACCCCGGACGTCGGCAAGTTGAGGGCAGCCCTGGAGCGGGTGGAGACGCGGGGAAGCACTGCGCTCTACGATGCGATCATCGCCGCCGTCGACCATCTTACCCAGACTTCCCCACTGCAAAAGAAAGTTCTGTTGGTGGTGACCGACGGGCGCGATAACGCGAGCCAGGCCACTTTCCAAGAGGCCCTCCACAAGTTGCAATCGAAGAACGGACCGGTCCTCTACACCATCGCCCTCACACAAAACGAGCGGCGAGACGACGGTCAGCGGCAATCGCTGCGTACCCTTTCCGAGCCGACGGGAGGGACCGCGTTCTTTCCATCCAGCCTCGACGAGATCCAATTGATCGCGAGCACGATTGCGCGAGACATTCGAAGCCAGTATGTAATCAACTACCGGTCTTCGAATCCGCAAACGTTGGGCGCTTACCACTCGATTCAGGTGCAGGCGCTGGCCGGTTCCACTCGACTGCGCGTCGCCACTCGCGCCGGCTATTACTCGGGGAAGCTTGAAGGCGATGAGCCGCACTAAACTGGCCGAGATCCCGCAACCCCATTTGGGTTCGATTTCTGTTCATGGTGAAATAAGCCTCGCAACTTGCCCCGTGCCCCACCCCGTCAGGAATTTGGCAGACCCCCTTAGTGGGAATACCCGATGCCCAAAGCCCTTCCGTCGAATTAGTGTTGGTGCTGGGTTCAAGGAACGGACAACATCTCACTATGGCCAACTCGCCCGCTCAAATGCATCTCATCCGGTGTGCGCAAGCCGGCGACAGTGAGGCGTTCTCCTCACTGTATGAGGCTCATCGACGCAAGGTGTACTCCATCTGCCTCCGCATAACCGGCGAACCATTCGAAGCGGAGGATTGCGCGCAGGAAGCATTTCTGCAATGTTTTCTGAGACTCTCCACGTTCCGCGGGGATTCGGCTCTGTCCACCTGGTTGCACCGGTTGACCGTAAACGTAGTGTTGATGCGCTTGCGCACCAACCGTCATCGCCCCATATCGGTTGAGCTGGGTCCGAGCGCCGAGCATGCTGAAACTTCGCTCCTGAATCTGCTTCCGGTGGAGGACCGGCAACTTGCCGGATCCGTCGATCGCATCGCCATCGGGCGCGCCCTCTCGAAGCTGCCTACAGGCTATCGCAGAGTCTTCTTGATGCACGAAGTGGAAGGCCTGGCGCACAGCGAAATCGCCCGGAACCTGGGTTGCACCATCGGCACCTCCAAGTCCCAGCTTCACCAGGCTCGCTTGCAGTTGCGTCATTTCCTGCGCCGCTCGACGGTTGGCCGACGCCACAAGCAGACGAAGTCTGCCGCTTCCAGCTTCCGGTCGCGCAAGCCCAAATCTCCGCTCGTCAACGACGTACCCTGGATCCCACCCATCCAGGTTCCTCTGCAACCTATGGCGCAACTGTGACCCGAGCGTGAGGCGATCAAACTTCAGGCGACGCTGATTCTCGCGGCCTTCTGCATGCCCGGCAGGTTTGGGCGCCGTTGAGTCGTTTACTGCACAATCGGTAGAACCAAAGCCGACGGCCGGGACTTGTCGTGGTAACAGTAGATCGCCGCGGCCGGCCCCAACCCCTCGGCCAGACTCAAACCCGCGTCGAACGAGGACACAATATCGCGATAGTCCTTCGCCTCGGCCCTCGACTGAAGCGTCTTCAGCTTCGAGGCAAGGACGTCAAGCAGAGAGGCGATCTGAATTCCATTCTCTTCGGCGATGTCAGGATCCTGCACCCGCTTCATTCCCGATCTCAGCACCCAGGTGGTCGCCCCGACGAATCGCCGATTTGAGCATTTTTGGTTTCGGAGGGCGGGTTCGCCGCCCTCCGACTGCATCCATCCGTTGATCACGATTCGGGTGTGAATTTTATGTTGCTCTGCAACTTACCCGAAGGCTCGGTCACGGTTACGTAGCCTTTGGTCGCGCCGGTGGGAATTTTCGCCGTCATGTAGGTATCGGAGACTACGGTGAAGCTGGCTAGGTAAAGGTCTCGAGTCGCCGGAGGATTGCATGGTAGGCACCCCCGCCGAAGCGAGGGAAGCGTTCATCGCAGACGCCGAACCCTTCGTTCCGCAATGAGCCAGAATCGTAGTCGTACGGAAGTCCGTAAACGTCAGAAGCAGATGCGCCATCCGTGCTGGGACCGTGCACTTATGAACGGAATTCGGGCCATTTGGGTTAACTTTGAACGAAGAGCAGATTCCCCAAATGATTGAAAACAATAGAAATCAAGATGAGAGATGGGCTTGTTGGAAAGGAAATTTCTGCTTGTAAGGCAGGCGCTCTAACCAGCTGAGCTAACCGCCC
>CAJCIT010000071.1 GCA_903970405.1 Acidobacteriaceae bacterium
CTGCTCGCTCAAAAACCATGGATCGTTCCCATCCCCGGAACCACGAAGCTCCATCGCCTCGACGAGAATATCGGTGCAGCCGCCATCGAACTGACGGAACAGGATCTTCGGGCGATCGAGGAGGCGGTCTCAAAGATCAGCGTGCTGGGAGACCGTTACCCCGCGACCCAGGCCGGCATGACCGGCCGCTGACCGGCATCAAACTTAGGATCAATAGAAGGAGTAAACCATGACTACGAATAAAGTTTGGCTCATCACGGGTGCCGGGCGCGGCATGGGCGTGGATATCGCCAAGGCAGCTTTGGCCCTCGGCTTTAAAGTTGTCGCCACAGGCCGCAATACCGACAAGGTGGCTCTCGCGGTCGGAAAATCTGCGGATCTCTTGGTCGCGAAACTGGACATAACGAAACCTGCGGACACCGGTTCGGCCGCATAGACGTTCTCGTCAACAATGCTGCAAACTTTTACGCGGGCTTCTTTGAAGAACTATTGCCGGAGCAGATGGAGCGGCAGTTGACCACCAGTCTGCTTGGCCCCATGAACGTAACCCGAGCCGTCCTCCCGGTTATGCGCAAGTAGCGTTCAGGTCTCATAATCACAATTTCGTCAACCGCTGGCCTGGTCGGCTTTGAGTTGGGCACCGCTTACGCCGCTTCAAAGTTTGGCCTGGAGGGCTGGATGCAGTCACTGCAGGCCGAGGTCGAACCTTTTGGCATCAATACCATGACGGTCAACCCCGGCTTCTTTCGCACCGGCCTTCTCACGGAAGAATCCACAAATTTCGCGGAGCGAACCGTCCAGGATTATAACGAGCGCAGAGCGAAACAGATGGAATTCTGGAAAGGCTACAACGGTCAACAGTCCGGCGACCCTGCTTGCGCAGGCGCTGATTAAGTTATCCAGTGAGGAAAAACCCCCACGCCGCTTCATTGCGGGCGCGGATGCCGTTGGCACGGCGGAGCAGGTAGCCGCAACGCTTCGGCAGCAGACTGAGGCTTACCGCGAGCTTTCATCCTCCCTCGCCTATGACGATGTCAAACGCGTATGAGTAGACCGGCGGCAGGGTCATTCTCCCTACGCGGCCATATGCTGACCCTACCTTAACGGCGAATGAGCATATCGCTCCGTTTGGCATATTTTGCAAGAAGAGTGGCGTCTTTTGCTAGTTACTCCCATGCGTTATTCGGCCAGAATGAAATTGTAGCCGGGCCCGGCGAGATTCGACGAAGTTGGCCAAGATTGCTGAACGTCATGAGGGAAACGCACATGAACGAAAACGAAACCACAGCCCCGGTAAGAGCCTTTGATCGCGCAACCGTCGATCACCAGGTAGCGGTCGTCGCTGTCCTGGGCGATCACAACGACGATGGGTGTCTGCTGCCCGCTCTCAGCCAGCGAGGCCAACAGTTGGCGCTGGCGGCGCGGCTCGCGAACTCGCAGATGCTCCCATCGCAGGTCGAGTTGGTGAAACTCCAGGTGCATGGTCTGGCGACTGAGTCCGAGTATGCGGGAGGCCGGAACTGGTCTTTTGGCTGGAAAGGGGAAGTGTGCCGGGAACTGCTGTGGGATCAGCAAGATACGGCCGGATCTGGTCTTTCGCGGTGCGGACGATTAGTGCTCCCATAACCCCAATGAAGTCAGCGCCTTGCGGCCCGAACTGGTCTTTCGCGACGTCCCAGGGAAGTTGGTTGAGCGGAGGGGGCAACCGCAGCGGTTCCGGCGCCTCGGGCTGCGCCGCCGCGCGCCGATCGATTCGCCATGCGATCGAATACCCGGGGTTCTGATTACGCCAGTTTGCCTGGGTTTTCTGACGGCGCGCCTTCTGGCAGTCGGGACTTCCGCAGGCTCGTTGCCGGCTTCCCACTCGCGGATTTGGCCGGAACCACCGGCGACAGATCGTGCACGGTTTCTTCCGGGCCTCGGGCATCGTGATGTTCTATGGTCTTCATCACGACTTCGGGCCGCCGCCAAGGTCGGCGTCAGTTCAGAATGCCTGGGTCATTTCTCGTGAGCAGAGGTGGGTCAGTTCTGGAAAGCGCCGAAGAGAATGGCGTCTCCGTCGATATTCACCTGAGCCACTGCGAAAATTATGCCATGCCGCATGGGGATCGCGAACCCTCTGGCCGCGTGTTCGACTGTGGGTCGGCGATAACCAGATGCTTGCCGATTCGAGTGCGTCTACCAGCCTGCCGACGATTTCTCGGTTTCCGGTAACGGCGTTTTCATGGGACTCGTCGGAATTTGGCGAATGGTGGCCCGTAACAACGCGGGTTTCGCGCTAAAAAGAACGGGAAGTAAGCAGGCGAGCAGCAGAAAGCGGTGAGATGATCTTGGATGGACATGGACAGGAACTCCAAACGCACGATCTGGAAGGTTGGCACGCTTCTTGGCGGCGCTCTCCTCGCGGTGGGTGTGGGTGCGGGCTACGTTGATGTTGCCACGCACTTCAGCCTTGACATCAACTATCATTATTTTGGCCCCGCGATATTGATAGGCGTTTTGATGTCTTTCGTGGCAGTGATCGGTTGGGCTAAACAGTGCGAATCAAGAACACGGTTAAGAATGGCGGGAATTGTCTTCACGGCACCGTTAGCAGCCGCGCTCGTTGGATACCCAATTGACGGCTTTAACGTTCATGGTCCTTCGGCCCTGCTCCTCTTTCTCGTTGTGCCCAGCGCAGCGCTCTTGGTGCTCATCCTTTTGATTATGGCTGGGTTCTGACGATTATCGCGCCACCACAACCATGTTCTTCCCGCACCCTGTTTCGCAATCTCCGGCCTCACTGTCCGATATCGGCGTCTTTCGGCCACAATGACCGCTTCCGCTCTCCTGATCCCGTTCTTTGCCGGTAAATCTTATCCAACGGAACGAAATAAATCCTTTAACTTAGTTCAGGTTTTGGAGATTTTCCTCGCGGCGGTGGCGCTAGCAACCCGCCACCGATTCCTGCTTCTCCGTTGTGACTGCTGAAAGCGTTCGATCCACGCGATTACCAAGCCCCACTGAAGAAAAGAGAGAAGAGTCACCAGTATCAGTCGGAAACCTTCCACGTTCGTGCCCAGAAGATCGCCCGTCGAGCGCATGCGAGTTAGAGGCCATGTGATTAGAAAACACAATATGTGGAGCCAAAAACTAGAAACGAACCACGGCATTCGCATAATTGCGGCAGCATTCTCTCCAAGCCCCTTATTGAATACGTGATAGAGCGGACCTATGGCCTCATACGGTCGCACGGCTGGCAAAGGGACCGCATTCTGAAAGAAAGACAACCAAAAACCCGCCCAGTAGACCGCCAGTATTGCCATCGTGATCTTCCGTATGAAACTCCGTCCCTCAATCATGGGGTGCTCCGTCTTTAGTCCTCGGCTGGGATCTGTCCTTCTCACTTCGTTTCCGAACTGATCGCATCCTTGGCCATTCGCACCGGGTCCTTGGTCGCCGTCTCAGTGTACGATAACTGCGTCTACCGACCGCAACGTTGGGAAGAACCTTCAGCGGAGCGGAACATCAATCTCCCTTGTTCCGTAATGTAGATGTGGAGGATTTGCTCGCTGGGCTACTGCAAGCCCTTTTTGAGATCCTTGGCGAGGCCCTTCTTGAGGGGCTGTTCGGGCTGATAGCGGAGGCTCTAGGCGAGCTGATCGGCCCGATAAAGCTACCCAACCAAATGGTGTCGGCGATTGGACTGGCATGTGTGGGCGCGGCAGCGGGACTGCTGTCCGCATGGGTGATCCCGCACCGACTGATTGTGACGCGTGCCCGACTGCCCGGGCTCAGTCTCCTATTGGCACCACTCGTCACCGGTTTTGCGATGGAATTCCTGGGAAGACAATTGCGTCGTTTCGGCCAAAAACCAACCGGCATTGCCACGTTCGGTGGCGGAGTTGTGTTCGCGTTCTCGATGGCCGCAGTTCGGTGGTGGATTGTTGGCGTTACCCATTAGCCCGCCCGTGGCGCTTCTCTCCGGGCCAGTGTCCGATATCGTCTACCGTTCTCAATCACCTTGCTGATACCAACGGAATCGTTTGCCGTCCCAATAGATGATGCCGCTTGCGGCCTCCGATTTCTCTATCAACATTGCTTCCCCGATCAGTTTGGGTGGAACACCGTCTCCAACACCTTGACCAACACGTCGCTTACCGTAGACCTGCCAAGCATCAAAGAAATTCCAATTGTCGGATTCGCTTGCGCCAGCTTCTGATTTCCTTCCGGCACCTAGAATGATCGGTCCAAAATTTCGTTTGCTGCTGAGCCAGATCGCGATACCTTTCTTGTTATCGCTTCGACGCGAAACAAGCACGGCGTAGTCCACCCTTCCATCTCCATCGAAATCGCCACGGAGACAGAAAGGATTGATCCAAACCCCTACCGCAAATTCGGCTTTGAACTGTTCTCCTTCAACGGTGCGAGCGACTGCTTCGGGAATATTCACGGGCGGAGCTTCGGCAGCCGCCGCCACCTGTGCGAAGGCGAAGGTCACGAAAACCACTCTTACGGTAGTCAAGCCACGGTAGTCAAGCCCATTGCTCCTCAGCTTAACGCCATGT
Organism: Acidobacteriaceae bacterium; assembly: GCA_903970405.1. Lineage (GTDB taxonomy): Bacteria > Acidobacteriota > Terriglobia > Bryobacterales > Bryobacteraceae > CAJCIT01. The sequence goes on from CAJCIT010000071.1 coordinate 4,548, forward strand.
TATTTTTGACGGAAGGCGCATACATTTACGCGATAAGGCCAATCTGCCGAGGCCGCCACTTTACGATAACCGCGTCTTTCGGCCACAATACGGGAGTCACGAGATTTTCTTCCACAAACGTTTCCACCAAGGTCGGCGCTGAACGTCGGCAGACGGATCAGAAATAACGAGACGAGCGCCCGTTACTTTATATTTTCCTGGACCTAGAATTTCGACGGCATCTTCTTGGTATGGAGCTTCCAAGTCCCGAAGTCTGAAGGTGATCACAATCGTTTCGTTCTTGTTCTCGCACCCATCCGGGAATTTTGCCGACTCCAACATCGCTTTCGACGAGCCGGTCAGAACTGGGTGGCCATTCGTCGCCGCGACCGTGGCCTTACCATCGCTATCAAAGTGAACGTTCAGCGTAACGTCACCCCACACGTTGGCTGCCTTTCCCAAGGGAGGATACGAAAGCTTTATTGTTTCCGGGTAACAGTTTGGCGATTGGACAGCCGCCGAAATATGCCACGGGGAGACACACGTGCCCACGAAGATTATTAGGGACGAACGGCCTGGGGGAATCACGTCAAGGAGAGCCTTATCAATGGTAACGGTCGGCGCTAGTCTAGGCCACTGGCCCAATTGAAATATGAGCCGGACGCCGCCGCATCCTCCTTAGTTTCCGGTATCGGCGTTTCACATTCGCAATCATACGTGGGGCGGAATAGAAGACCGTAGAGGGTACATTAGAAGTCTATTGGCTGTTGTCGCAAACTAAATGACTCCCTGGATCAAGGTCGCCCTAATCGGATCATTCGCTGTGATTGTCTTCGATGTCGCGGCATCCATTGCTTCACGTGCATTTTCGTTTCCGTATACGAAAGCTTCAATCGGTTCGTTTGCTATCTACTTTGCGGTTGGATATTTCGCCGCAAGAGCGACGGATCAGTCCAGAGTATGGGCAGCACTTCTCGCCGACGTATTCGTTGGGTTTACGGACGGGACTATTGGATGGGCTGTTTCATTTTTGATTGGGCCGGGAAGGCCCAAGACGGAACTGACCTTTGGGCGATGGCTGTTCTCTTGTGGATTTGTGATCCTGACCGCTGTGATCCTTGGCGTAGTGGCTTCGCTCTTCGTCAGAAATCCGTTCAGTCCCAGAGGATAAGCGAGCTAATTGCGGATTGTGGGAGTACTTGGAGTTGTCGCTGTGATCGAGCCCTGTTCACGGCTCCGTTTGAACGTCGCCGGTCTCAGTGTCCGATATCTGCGTCTTTCGACCAGGACGCCTCACGGCGGATGCGCGACTGGGCCGTGCCTCCCACTACAATCGGATAGCGAACAAAATCAAACACGATCATGGCGTACCAGCAAAACAAGAAGATCGAATGCGAAACACATGGAACCGCATTCATGACCTTCATTTGTGAACACTTGGCTCTAGATCCTCGCCAAATTTGGTACTCGCACGCACCAGCTAAAGACAACCAGTGGCCGGATTCCTGGTGCTCGATTTGCCATCAGGCTTACATGAGTGAAGGCCAATGGAACGACAAGAACGAGGAAGAACTGAAAATTCGACTCTTTTGTCATCGCTGCTACGAATCACACCGTGCTCAAGGAAAGTTCGTGGAGATCCCCGAAGAGGAAGTTTCTGACTGATAGGCTCGTTTGTGTCTCGCGGCCATGCTTACGCACCCGTGAACTAAATCGGGAACCCGTCTGCGGAGATTGGGCCTAGCTCTAACCCTGCCTCCGAACCACGGCAGCGCCACTGTACGGTAATCACGTCGGGGAAGGTGCTAGCTCGAGGATAAGCCAATCCAACAGATAAGCCGATCGCACGGGATATGCGGAGGGCCGAGCGTAGCTGTTAACTTGGATTGCGGATGGATCAACGGAGAATTTCGGCCTCGGCTTTTGCGGAGCAGCTTCAACCAATCGGGCAGATTGTTGGCGATGACGACGAGGACACCCGTCTTCTCCACGAAATGGTAAGCCGCGCACATCGCTATCTAGAAAGCTTCCCATGGTGCACCACTATTATCGATGGCTGGTTTGCAGGTGGAGTGGGAGGCATTTTCGCAATGTTCCTTTTCCGAATAGTCCCAAGCCACGCGAATGTTGATGAGTGGCTTTGGGTCATGAACGGAGATCTACCGTCGATATATCTCTCCTTCCAAGATGCTCCCTCAGTAAATGAAGCCTTCAGAGAGTACGTCCAAGGGATGCTCCGATGGGTGACTTATGTGCGTTCGGGTAATACGGAAGCACCCAAAGACGTGCCACCCCTTAAAATTCCAGAGACCCTCCAAGCCGCAGACGATCTTCAGCGTCGAATTGATTCACTTGAACGCATTATTGGGCCACTCTTTTCTTGATCTCGGTTCAACCAAATACGGTTGGCGTTGTGAGCGAGGGTAGAGAAGATGGACCCGTTACATCGTCTTTTAATGACGGCGCTGTTGAGGCGCACCCGGTATCGGCGTATTTCGGCCACAGCCCTTCAAACAGGTAAAGACCTGCTGATTTGTGTGGCTTCGTCTTCGCCTTGAAGAAGATTTGTCAAACGTGATGACGCTGGGCATCACCGATTCGAATAGATGGCCTTTGATGGCAACCGCTCAACCGTTCCATCAGACTTGATGAGGAGCGTCCATTGAAACAGCGTTGGCTTGCCTTTCGGCGGCCCATCGCTCCGGGGAACAGTCAACTTGAAGCCGCTGAAACTATACCCGCTAACTCTCGTACCCTCGCTTATGGGCTGGTAGGTCGTTCCTAAAGTCAATCGCGAATTCTTCGATACAAATTTGCGCCACCAAAGTTCAAATTTCCGCGCCCAGACGCCGTCCTTTTCGTACGGCGAATAGGCAGACTGAAAGTTGCGCCCGACCGCCTTTCGAAGTTGTTCGAGGCTGCTGATCTCCTTCTCATCGGCGTCACCCCAGACAAGCTCTCGGTAGAACGCAATGAACAAGCGGGAGAAGGGCAAGTCAGGGCGCATCTTCTCATCCCGCGCGAACTCTTCGAACTTGTCTGCACCCTCCTCTGGAGTGAACCAATAGCTCTTAGCCGTCGAGCGATCCACGGCGACAATACCGTATTCGCAGCAGTCCATTGTGACCAGGGTCAGTTTAACGGGTTTGCCGTCCTGAAGCGTATCGTATTCGCAGTTATCACTTGCGACACGGTAGAAATAGACCGACGCGTCGGCGTTGCCGTCATTTGAAGAATTGCTGCGAAAATTATCCGCCGAACGTTCGAGATGTTCGTTGCGATAAGTGCTGTAGCAGGGCTCGGGATATCGTGAGTGTACCGTCGATGCAACTACGTCACGTGCGTGTCCGTCAGTCAGCCACGATTTAACCTCGGCAGCGTCTACGTGGGGGCTAAACAACAGGATCGCTGTCCACAAAAGAAATGCTTCCACGTCACCTCCAGACGATCAGAACGGCGCAGGTTGTCGATCCAATTATGACCATATCACCGTGAAACTCCTCAATTGCATTTATCGGCGGGCGTAGATCGACAGACTTTACTAGCGATGAGTTACCGATGGTCGGTCCGGCGAATTTTCCACTGTCCGATATGCACGTTTTCCAAGTGTTAAGAGTTGACCGTTAAAATACAGCCAGAAGCTGGCGCGAATGATCATCTGCACGCAACCTACTTTTGAGAGTTGGATGCCCGCGCTATCCGATGCGGGTATCGCCACCACGCCGTGGACCCGCCTGCTCTATGAGCGGATCGAGCTTTGCAACTCTCTGGAATGGACAGAATGGCTTCACAACCCGGTTCAGGTACAACTTTGTGATGCCTGCGGCACCATTGGATGCGGCTCTGGCGGATACATTCACTTATCGAAGGTGTCCGACATTGTCCTTTGGACAAACCCGCAAATTGACCCAGTGACGGAGCTATATCCCGCAACAGCTCTACAACGGGTGGGTGCAATCGGCTTTCCCGCTGCGACTTGGAACGTGATCACTTCGGCATCCGCGAACGTGCCGCATTTGTCAGTGCTGGAAGTGGCGAATGGCCGTGCGCTCTTGGAGGCTTGGTTGAGTTCTGTACGCCGTTACTGCGCGGAGGCTAACTTCACCGCCGCGCTACGTCGAAACTTGCTTGCCGCCGATACACTGGAAATTGATGCCGCTATCAAACAGGTTGAACGATGGTCTGTTTGGTTCGCAAAGCGAAATCAGGCAGTGGTGGGTGGACGTGTTGTATCAATCGCGGAATGCAAAGCCAGGGTTGAAACGCTGTACTTTGACGGACCCGCCAGCTACGACTGGCCAGCGTTGGCCGACTGGGATGGTTCGTACTATCCGCTCCTAGATCCGAGCCACTTCTTTGTTCCCGATGCCGGATGAAGAAGTTTCCGATAACGCCCGCGAAGTGGCGTTATCGGAAAGTAGCCCTTTTCGCGGACAGAACCGAGTAGCGCCTTTACTAATCCGGTCCGGTGGCCGGATATCGGAGGTTGACCCGCCTCTAAGGCTCCGGAAACGGCTTAAAGTTCCAAGATTGCGCAAAGTGGGACACGCATAGTGAGCCGCTGACGTTGTCAGCGCCACCGAGGACCTAGATGATCGGACGGATGATTGCGCCTCCGGCGCAGATGATATTGCTGTCCCGGCCAAAAGTTTAAATTTCTACGTTTTCAAATGATCGTTAACACTCCTGGCAACGTCCGTCTTTCTGGCAAGCTGCCCCACCGGCTTCTCAGAAAGCGGCCCGGCCAGCGACGCAACCAGTGGCACAACAATGGGTGCGATGGCGGGGCAGATGTACCGGCATTACGATGCCTGCGCCCATATCACGGTGTTTGGCTTGACCGTTTTTTCGCGCTGCGGCGTGGGCGGAGGATTTGCCCTTGTGAAAAGCCGCCCGCAGGATCATGCGGTGATCCTCCAATTCGTCAGCGGATCGAGCCCGGAACGTGCGCACGGCCTGAATCGCATGGGTCTCATCCAAGAAGTGGTCATCGAAGAAGGCGCGCAGCCTGTGGAATCCTCCTATTTCGGATTCATCACTGCCAACAATGAAGAGTCCGTGGCGCAGGCAACGAAAGCGCTCGATGACTCAAACCGGGCAAAGCAGGCGCCGTATACCTGGGCCGAAGGCATCGCCACCGGGTCTTGCATGCGCTATCGAATCAACCGCCTGCAACTCCCGGCGGCCTACCGGTGGTCTGACTCGGCCCGCATGCTGGACGACATTCAAGTTCAACTCAAGGGCCAGAATGTCGAACAACTGACAATGCATGCTACCGGGCATGAGCAACTGCGTACATTCTTGTATGCCATGCGCAGCGCGCTGCTCTCACCGGCGGCTAAGACCGAGCAGAGCGTGATCCACAACGGCACGCTGTTCCACTTGACGCTCAACCGGAGTGCTGACGCGAAGGCCGGGGCCGAGTTTGTGAAATCAGGCCTGATCGTGCGGGAATCGCAAGCGATGCGCCTTACTGGGTCCATCAGAAACGTGAAGACCGGCTTTGAGACGCCGTTCTCAGTCTGGTTCGACGGAAATTCGGTCAATATTATTCCGTTGCGCTTCGAATTCAAGCCGCGTTCCTATCTCAAGCTGGTCTTCCAGGCGGACCGGCAAGAGACGCCGTCAACTCCGCCGTCAACCTTGCCCACAATGGCAGCGGACGCGCGCGAGGGATGGACCCAGGATTTCAAGTAAGTAGCCCTTGGTTATTTCTTAGTTGACCGGGCGATCTGGCTCTTCGCCGGATCGGGACCCGCCACAGCGAAGTTCGCATACCCTGTGCGTTCGGAAAGCTGGGACAACATAGCAGCCATGGTGGCGAAGCCCAGGCCTTCCTCCTCTTTATGGAACACCAGACAACGTCCGTCGCAGTCTAAACCGATTTCTAGCCAGTCCCCGGAAGCCACCTGGTCGGTCGCGATCAGGTTCGACAGGGGCTGGACGAGCAGGCGTTCGATGGTGCGCTTCAGGTGGCGGGCGCCATACTTCAAGTCAGTGCCTTCCGCGAGCAGGAAGTGCTTCGCGTCGTCAGTAGCCTGGAACAGGAAGGGCCTCTGGGAATTTGCGTTGAGAACGCGCTGCTGCACCTGCCTCAATTCCAGATCGAGAATGCGGCGAAGCTCAGCTTGACCGAGCGGCTTAAAAACCACCACCTTATCGATGCGGTTGATGAACTCAGGCGTAAACTTGCGGCGCGCGGCTTCAACACCCGAGCGGGCCAGCTTTGAGCCCATCTTTTCGTCGATTGCCGTGATGGGGGCCGCAGCGGAGGAACCGGGCATGGGCGATGACCCCGCGTTCAGCGCCGCAGCCCCTGCGCCGGCAGCGTTGAAGCCCAGCCGCGGAGACATGAGCGCCGACATCTCACTGGCGCCAAGGTTGGAGGTCATGAAGATCAGCGTTTGCGAAAAATCGACTTTCCGATTGTCCCCCAGCGTCAAAGTGGCTTTATCGAGGATGCCGAGAAGCAGGTTCCACAGAGCATCGGACGCTTTTTCAATCTCATCGAAGAGTACGAAGCTGACCCGGCAGGTCTCGCTTTGGTGCTGGTTGATAACTTCCTGGCTGAGCAGAGCGTGGGTCTCCCGATGGCCTAAATAGCCGGGAGGCGAGCCGATCAACTTGGCGATTTCGTGGCTGTGCTGGAATTCGGCGCAATCGATCTTAACAACGGCTCGGGCATTGCCGGCCAGCACCTCGGCGGTGGCCTCCACAGTGCGGGTTTTACCGGAACCGGTGGGGCCCAGAAACAGAAAATTGCCGATCGGGCGCCCCGGCGAAGTGAGGCCGGTGGTGTACATCTGGTACATGTTCACAATCTGGTCAATGGCCTCCTCCTGGCCAACGATCAGGCTGTGCAGAGATTTATCGAGCGACTCTGCGTCGCGGCCCGTTTTGGTCGGGTCGAGCTGTCTGTGGAGCCGGTTCATTATCGGTACCTCGTTCCCTGCCCTTCCGGGCAATCCTGTTCTTGGCCGGTTCGAGTCAGGCCATCCACTTTGTAGCTCGAGTAAGAGCATCCGGTCCGCCAAATGAGAAAAACTCGATTTCTCTCTTACTTTCACCGTTTTGCCCGCTCGTTTCATGAAGTTCTCACTTTACTGAGTCGCTTTCCATTGCCGCCCGCGGTTCCCATTTTGAACTGCGCCGGTTCCCGGACCGGATTCGGTGGTTCCTTTTCCACACACCAAGGCTGCCAGTGATTTCTTTAACAGGGCCAGGCGCCCCGTTCTTCCTTCGAGGGGGTCTCCCTTGGCAAACCTCTTATTTCCTGGGTGGCCGGCTGGGCCGGACCTCCACTCTGCTCACCAGCGTTCGACCGGGCTTCCGCAGAATGTCGAGCGCGATCTCAGCAATGTCCTCAGGCGCGATCTTCCACTCCGATTTTTCGGCCACCGCCTTCCCGTCGAAGCCGGTGTCCACGCTGCCCGGCATAATATAGCTGACCTTCACATTCTCGTCCCGGTGATCCAGCATCAGTGCTTCGCTAAGGCCGTTGAGACCGAACTTCGAAGCGTTGTAAGCGGCGCCGCCCGCGAACGGATTTCGCCCCGCCAGACTGCTGATGTTGACGATCCACCCGCCCTTCTGTTCTTTCTTTCGGAAACGCTCTACGGCGGCCCGGCTGCAATAGAAGGCCCCCGATAAATTCGTCCCGATAACCCGGTCCCATTCCTCTATCGTCATTTCGCCCACTGGCCTGAAGACCCCGCTTCCGGCGTTGTTCACCAGGATGTCGAGCCGCCCCAACTGCCGGTCAGCGAAGGCGAAAAGCGTTTCAACCTGCTCATAATTGCTCACATCGGCGATAATGGCGCTGATCTTATAGCGTGAGGAAAGATCCGATAGCGATGTCAGCGCGCCAAGCTTTGAGACCGCTGCGTCAAGATCGGCCTGATGGCGGCCGCAGAGCACCACCGATGCGCCCGCCTCAAGCAGGGCCCTGGCAATTTCGTAGCCGATGCCTTTCGAGGCTCCGGTGACGATGGCATTTTGCCCGAGTAGAAATCTGTCCATACATATAGGTTCCCCCATCCCGAGACCGGCAGAGTCTGTCGAGGGAACAACCTTAAAAGGCGGCCCAACACGGGCGGAACCGCGGGGCTCCCTATACTGTAGGAAGAGCACACTTAATGAGCATTCTGTGGCTGCGAGTTGCGGCTGGTCTTTACGCGGTCGGATTGCTATACGCGTTGCTTTTTCTTTTTCGGAGAGGCACGCAGTTTTTCATTCCGGCCCTGATCGCCTTTTCCATCGGCACGGTGCTGCACTTGGTGGCGATTGTCGAGTTGTGGTCGGAGGCCGGGCGGTTCCCGCTCACCAATTTCTTTGAGACTAGTTCAGTGTGCGCCTTCCTGATTGCCACGTTCTTCCTGGCGGCGTATGCCTACTACCGGATTGAGGTGTTCAGTGTGTGCCTGTTTCCGCTGGTATTTTTTATGACATTGATCGGCGCCACGGAGTTTGCGCAGCCGAACTGGACCAGCGGCCTGGTCCAGAGCGCGTATTTGGACGTGCACATTGTAACGGTGCTGATCGGGTATGCGGCGCTGGTGCTGGCCGCGCTCGGCTCCGTGTTCTATTTCCTGCAGGAACGGCAGTTGAAGAAGAAGGGCGATCCAAAGCCGTGGCTGAAGCTGCCGCCGCTCGGGACCCTGGACGGGTTGATCAGCGTCTCGATGAACGTGGGATTTCTCTTCATCACCATCGCCACGTTGAGCGCGGTGGTGTGGGCCTCGGCCGTGAAGGGGATGCAGTGGATCTTCGATCCGGAGATCGCCTTTTTCCTGTTCACGTGGGCATTCTACTTAGCGATGATTTTCCTGCGGGTGACGGCGGGCTGGCGGGGCCGCCGGTTGGCATGGATGGCCGTGGCGGTGCTGGGCTGCTCAATGATTACCTGGGTGACGCACGTCACCTTGCGGAGCCCGCTCATTCGAGGAGCCCACTGAGTCATGAAGCTGATCCTGGCCGGAGTCAACCATCGCACCTGCCCTGTGGAACTCCGGGAGAATCTCGCCTTCCGTCCGGAGCAAGCAGTGGACGCGCTGCACCGGCTGCGCGGGGATCTAGGGGCCCGGGAAGCGATGATTCTTTCGACCTGCAACCGGGTGGAGCTGACAGCGGCGCTGGAAGATGAATCGGCGCTGCCGGCGGCGCTGTGCGATTTTCTTGCGCGGGCGCACGGGATGACGCCGGAAAGTTTGCGTTCCCACGTGTACATTTTCGAAGAGAGCCATGCGATTCGGCACCTGTTCCGGGTCGCGTCGAGTTTGGACTCGATGGTGGTGGGCGAGCCGCAGATTCTGGGCCAGTTGAAGCAGGCGTACGCGCAGGCGCGGGAGCACGGCGCCATCGGTTCGTATCTGGACGCGGTGTTGACGCGAGCGTTCAGCGTGGCTAAGCGGGTGCGGACGGAGACCGAGATCGGGCAAAACGCGGTGTCGGTAAGTTATGCGGCGGTGGAACTGGCCAAGGAGATTTTCGGTTCGCTGAGCCGCAAGTCGGTGCTGATTATCGGCGCCGGAAAGATGTCGGAATCCACAGCCCGGCATTTGCAACGGGCGGGGGCGGTGGACATCATGATCGCGAATCGCACCCCGGAGCGGGCCGATGCGCTGGCGGCGATCTTCCGCGGGCGGGTGCTGCCGTATGAGGCATTACCGGCTCGCCTGGCCGAGGCCGATATCGTGATCTCTTCGTCAACCGCGCCCGGTTTTGTCGTCAACTACGAGATGGTGAAGCGGGCGATTGAGGCGCGCCGGAACCAACCGATGTTTCTGATCGACATCGCGGTCCCGCGGAACATCGATCCGGCCGCGCATCGGGTGGAGCATGCGTTCGTTTACAACATCGACGATTTGCAACGCATCGTCGACCAGAATCTGCACGGGCGCGGTGAAGTGGCGAAGCACGCGGAAACGATTGTCAGCGAGGAAGTGGAGCGGCTGCTGGCGCGCATGCGGACGCGCGATGTCGCACCCACCATCGTCAGCCTGCAGGAGCAGTTGGAAACGCTGCGCCGCGGCGAGTTGGAGCGCTTCCGCGGCCGGATGGGAACGCTGACCAAGGAGCAGGAAGAGGCCATTGAAGGCTTTTCGCGCGGGATCATTAACAAGATTGCGCACGGACCCATTTTGGAGCTGCGGCGGCAGGCTGAGCGTGCAGCGAAAAACGGCGTGAATGGCGATGGGCATGGAGAACTGGTGAATGTGATTCGCCGCGTGTTCCGCATCCCGGAGGGAGACCGCTGAGGGCCAATGGACGTGTTGGCGCCCATGCTCACGATTGGAAGCCGCGGCTCGGCGCTGGCGTTGTGGCAGGCACGCCACGTGGCGGCGCGTCTGAAGGCGCTGGGCATTGACAGCCGGATTGAAACCATCGAGACCACCGGCGACCATCTGCAGACCGCGTTCTTTACGCAATCGGCTGGGACGGCCGGCGGGACAGGAGCGCAGGCGGCGGTACTCGAGGCGGGCGGCAAAGGGCTGTTCACCAAGGAGATTGAAGAGGCGCTGCTCGATGGGCGAATCGATCTGGCCGTGCACAGCTTGAAGGACCTGCCAACTGAGATTCCGGCGGGACTTCTGATTGCCGCGATTCCGGAAAGGGAGGACCCGTACGATGCGATGGTGGGCCGAGCGCTGAAAGACCTGCCGCACGGGGCGCTGGTGGGCACCTCTTCCGAGCGGCGCGCCTCACAACTGTATTTGTTGCGTCCGGATTTGCGGATCGAGCCGATTCGGGGCAACGTGGACACAAGGCTGCGGAAGGTCCGGGAAGGGCGATACGCGGCGAGCCTGCTGGCGGTGGCCGGGCTGAGCCGGCTGGGCTGGCGGCATGAGATTGCGCAGGTGTTCACGGCCGGCGAAATGACGCCTGCGCCGGGGCAGGGCGCACTGGGGATTGAGACGCGCGACGCGGGGCAGGCTTTGGTTCTCTGCCGGCAACTGGATCATTTGCCGACCCGTCAGGAGGTCACCTGCGAGCGAGCCCTGCTGGGGGCGTTGGGCGGCGGATGCCAATTACCGGTGGGAGCGCTGGCGCGCGAATCGGCGGGGCGCTTGCATGTTAAAGCGATTGTGGTGAAGCCGCGCAGCAGCACGCATGTGCGTGCCGAGTTGCAAGGCAATGCCGTGGACGCTGAAGCACTGGGGCAGGAGCTGGCCGAACACCTGCTGGACCTTGGCGCGCGCGAAATCCTCCGTTCCCTGTAGAGCCATGGGCGGCCTGACGGGTTTGCGCATTGTGGTAACGCGGGCAGCCGGGCAAGCCGAAGAACTTGTCCGGCTCTTGGGCGCTGCCGGCGCTCAGCCGATTCTGCTTCCCGCCATCGCTATTGCCCCGACGAGCGACGATGTCCGGCTCCGTGCGGCGGCGAGGGACATTTCTCAATACGATTGGCTGGTGCTGACAAGCGCCAATGCAGCCGGTTCGTTTCTGCCATTGGTGGACGCGTCGGCAAGCAGGCCGAAGCTCGCCACGGTGGGGAAAGTAACGCGCGCACGGGCGGCAACCTTCGGGTGGGCGGCTGACCTGACACCGGCTCAATTCACGGCAGAGGAGCTGGCCGATGCGTTCGACGCGATGCCGGTCGCCGGCCTGCGTTTTCTCATGCCGTGCGGCGATCGGGCGCGTGACGTACTGCCACAGCGTCTGAGGCCGCGAGGCGCGGTGGTGGATGTCGTGGAAGCGTATAGGACGGTGATGCCGGAGGAGGGCGCGACGCTTGCGCGCGAGTTGTTTGCGGGCGGCGTGCCGCCGGACTGGCTCACGGTGGCGAGCCCCTCGGCGGTGGACAATCTGGTGGAAGCGGTTGGCCCTGCGGCGCTGACAGGCGTGAAGATCGCGTCGATTGGACCAGCCACCTCCGCAGCAGTGCGAGGGTATGGGCTGGCGATACAAGCGGAGGCGGCCGAACATACAGTGGCGGGGCTTGTGAGGGCAATGGAGCGTTCCCTGTGAAGAACTCAGGCGGCACTGAGAGATCCTCATTGCGTCCGATATACTTCCGCTATGTTGCGGTTGTGCGTCCTCGTCTCCATCGGCGCTTGTCTCAGTGGCCAGACCGCACAGACCCCGCCCGGCGCGCCCACTAAGCCACCCAAACCGGTCCCGACCGGAGTGAAAACGCCGGGCGTCAAGATTGCCATGAGCAAGCTCCCTCGCGAGGCGGAGTTCCAGATCGCCGGCGCGCCGGATTGGATGGCGGTTGACGAGTCGCTCTGGATATCGAACGGTCCCAAGAACACCATCGTCCGAATCGATCCAGCGGCCGGCAAAATTGTGGACCAGATTCACGAGTTCAACAAACCTTGTTCCGGCATTGTGACCGGCTTCGGCTCACTGTGGGTGCCGAACTGCGGCAGTAAGATGCTCTCCCGCGTGGATCTGACCACTGGAAAGGTTCAAGCCACCATCCCCACCACCATTGCCAACTCGGAAGGCGGCATCGCGACCGGGGCCGGCAGCGTGTGGCTGATGGCTGACGCGAAGAGCACGCTGAAGCGCATCGACCCCACGACAAACAGCGTTGTGGCCACGGTTTCGCTGCCGGAAGGCTGTTACACGCCCGCCTTCGGCTTCGATGCCGTCTGGGTAACGTGCACAAAGCAGAACGAACTCGCGCGAGTAGATCCGGCCACCAATACGGTTACGGCGCGGATCGGGATTGGACCGCAACCCCGCTTTCTTTCCGTGGGGGAAGGGGCTGTGTGGACCCTGAATCAAGGCGATGGAACGGTGTCCCGCATCGATCCCGTTACTAACAAGCTGATCTCGACGATTGAAGTCGGCATTCCGGGCGAGGGGGGCGATATCTCGGCTGCGGAGGGCTCAGTCTGGGTGACGCTGTTTGACTTTCCGCTCTCGCGGATCGATCCATCGAGCAACAAAGTGGTTCAGCAATTTGTCGGGAGGGGCGGCGACGCCGTCCGCGCCGGCCGGGGTTCCGTCTGGCTGACTGACCTTCGCAGTGGCAAGTTGTGGCGGCTCGACCCAAAGAAGGTCGAAGCCGTGACGCCATAAAACATTGATCTTATTGGCTTTATTGGCGTTCGATCATCGGCTTGTTCAAAGGGAGGTTCATCGGCGACTTGACATTGTTTAATCTATAGTATATCTATAGACAATATCGCACTTGCGCTTCCGCCGGGTCAGGCCAGCGGGTAACGCAAATCTCCTGCTGACGGGGCTGGCGTTGACGCCAGCCTCTTTTTCTTGAAGCGCCGGTTCCCCTACAACTCCCACATTCGGAACTCATACCGATAGCGGGCCATGTCCACGCGCTTGCCGCGGAACGTAACGCCTTCCATCGTGAGCCGGAGCCGCTGTTCGGCGGCCGCTTCTGACCGAAGCTTGATCTCACCACCCGACCCCACCACTCTTTGCCAGGGCAAGCGGCCGGGAAGTTCGCCGCGCAACAATCGCGCCACGGCTCGATGATAGAGCGGATATCCGGCGGCCGCCGCTACCTGGCCGTAAGTCGCTACCTTTCCCTTGGGAATGGAAAGGATCACGCGACGGAACTCAGCGTCGCGCTGCTCATTGGGGCGAAGGCCGTCTTTGAGTATGCGCCGCTCCAGATCGGGCGTAATCTGTTTCGTTGTAGCGAGTTGGGGTGAGCGCGTTCGCGTTGCCATCGTGCCATTCCCAAGGCCGCGACTCCCCCACATATCGCGACCGATTCTTGCTCTCGCATGAGCGCGCTTGGCTAAAGCTCAGAGCGCTTCGGCGTTATCTGCAGGTCCATTGTAGCCCGCACCGGAACCTCAGTGAAATGCGTGATGTGGCGCGGCGGTGCCATCTGACCAATAGAAAACGGCTACCATGAAAATGGTTTCCGGCTCCGGAACGTCGCGATGGTCGTCGTCGAACAACACGGGCGAGCCTGCCAAGTCCGCTCCCCAACTCGCGTCTTCTGTCTTGGGAACATGGAACATGAGATGCGGGTGCCAGTGTCCGACTGAATCGCCAAGGTTTCCTTCTTTCGACATCATGTAAGACATAGCGCCAGCTTCAGGCATCGGAAGTTCCTTCTTCGCGATGGCGGCCGTGATGCTTTCATGGATCTGTGCTTTGGATAGTCCGATCAAGACGAGCCTCGTTCTATTCACTGTGTACGGAAGAATTGTCCGCACTGCAGCCGGGTTATAACAAATCGGCCCACGCATCTTAGGATTCCAGAACTCGGGCCTATCGAATGGAGACATCCACGAGCGCTCAACCAGGCACGTGAACCCATTCTTCCCTTCGACTGCGGTCTGGTAGCCACTTTTCTCAAGGACGAGAACCGTTGCATCGCTTGATATCGATGTGGGCGCCGCGCTTCGCGCAAGGGCTATCTCGGCATTCCGGTCCGCCATCAAGTATTGGTCAAGCGGCGCCATACTGGGATATTCAGTTTTGGCATCCTGCGCCCACATCTGTCGCGAGGAGACAGAACTGAGGGCGAGGACTAGGAATAGGGAGGCGACTGCGGCAAATCCATTTCGGCTCATCGGGTTCTCCTGAAAGGCATGTGACGCTGCACTCCGTTCACTGGAGGGCAGTGTCTGACCGTTTATTGAACAGCAATTCCAGATAACGCCGCAAATGGTCGATGCTTGCGGCAGCGGCTTCGCGATTGTGTTTCGCTTTCGCGAGAATGAATGCGCCCTGGATGGTGGCCTGGGTATAGAGCGCCAGGCTCTCCGCGGTCCAGTCCGGGTTCATGTCCCGCCGGCGTATGGCTTCTTCGATGTCGGGAACCAGCGTCGCGGCGTGCTCACTGATACTGCGATTGCAGGCGTCACGGATGGCAGGGTGCGTGTCGTAGACCTCCTGCACCATGGTGCCGACGAGGCAGGTGAAGTCGGGTAGCTCGCCCATGAGCAGGGCCTTGCGGAAATCGACATAGGCCAGCAGGCGGTCCAGCGGGTCGGCGGGTGCGTGATACGGCGCGGAGGCAAACATGGCGCCTGTGCCTTCGCTCCAGTAGCCGGCTGCCGCCAGCGCCAGCGCTTCCTTGCTATCGAAATGATGAAAGAAGCTTCCCTTGGTCAGGCCGGCGGCTTCGCAGACGTCCTCAACGCGGGTGGCGGAATATCCTTTGGCGCGAATCACATGCAGAGCTGCGTTGAGCAACTTGGTCTTCGATTCGTGTCTTGTATCCGTCGCCGTCACCGCATACCAACCAATTGGTATCTACGATACCAACTAGTTGGTGCGCTGTCAAGACATTTTGCGCCGGTAGCATGCGCGCCCGGCGGCAAGCCTGGGAAGTTGCATACTCCGCGACAGCCCGAGGCCGCTGGCTGGGTGCGCGTGCGCGCGTCCTTCGGGAACCATCGGCTGAGGAAATAGAGTGCGCAAATCAGATGCCCTCCGCCGCTCTTCAAGCCTTCCACATCCACGTGAATCACGTTTCCGAAAGTACGCGCCTTGCGAACGCAGGGGGATGGTATTGCGTTTAGTACAATGGCTGGCAGAAAAATGGATTTTGCCCGGAAAGTAGAGAAAGGAGCCACGCATCCGATAAGGGATTTGTAGTTGTTTTGACACCGCGTCCTGGCGTATAGGGTCGAATGGCCTAATTCCAAGCTTCGCTTTCAATGATGCTTCGCCGGAGAAGTCGAGTTTGGCATTCGGAATGCTACTCTGATTACATTTACCAGGACCCATATCCGTTTGGCATCCTTCAGGAAAGAAAGATCTTGCGCAACTGCGGATACGTTTCTATAATCTGACAAAGTAGGTAGCCGAGCAAAATAGGGCCGACATGCGAGTTTTAGGAAGGAAGAGAATAAAATGCCCACACAGACTGTAGACGACCAAGCCGTTGCTACAGAGAGAAACCTTAGGGAGCAGAGAATTTCGCGGGCCATACAGAACCTTCCTGATTACACACAACTCGATTCCCGCGGATTTGTTCGAGACGTCTGGGCCTCTTTCAAGGTCGACATGCGCACGATCTGGAACGCGCGAAAGAGCAAGCAGAGACGCTAAGAGCTACATCTTTGAGATCGCTGACTCCCTTAAACGAAAGGTGTCGACCGGCATCATGGCTCCGTGTATTTACACCTGCAAGCCGTTGCGGTGGACTTCTCTATTACCATCCAATTCAGCAAGCACGATTCCGATCATACTGCCAACGAGAATTGCTGCCTGGAAATCTATAGCGTTAAAGCATTTCCATTTGTTGGACCCCAGAGACAAAACGAACCGGCTCTTCGACTGCTCTGGCGTGGGTATCTCCATGCAGATTAGAGACCTGGGCTTGGTTGCTTTCCGTCGTCGACAAACGCATTAGGTATATACTCCAGGCGAGGTTTCTTCCCGTCAACCCAGTGCCGTGTTCCGTGCGGAAAATAAGTCCAAGGTATGTAAACGAGCCCTTTGTCGGCCCCCGACGCCGCTGCTTTTGGAAACTCCAATGCTTTACTCGCGGTGCTTACTGGCAGCGTCCATAGGGAATCGCCGGTGTTCGAAGACCATGGTAAGAATGAATCCTCGTCTTTCCGCATTTCCCATACTGTGGCGCTTCTCTTAAGCCCATGAGCCTTAACCGAGGTGTCCCCGCTGAGCCTCGCTGTAGTTTCCAATACTTGCACGGCCAGTCCGACGAACGCCTGGGATGCTTGAAGGTCCATCTGAGAGATCACCAAACGGGTTGCGGCTTCGGTGATTTCGCCAAGCGAAGCCAGTAGCAGTAGATATTTCTGTTCCCGCTTTATAACTCGATCATGGTGCCAGTACATGATGAATGCCGCCGCAAGTGTGGCTATCGTAAACCAAATCAGCCAATCATTGAAGGGCCAAACTCGAGCGGCCGCATCTATCAGGGCATCTATCCAACCATGAACGACGGAGCGGCTGGGAGCGGGTACCTTCTTGTCCATACCATCGTGCATCTGCGCAAGCTTTTCGGCCGCCACCAAAATAAAATCCGCGCCCGATGCGAACAATAAGATAGGTGGCAAGCGAGGAGCGACCCAAAGCCTAACAATTTTGAAGTAGAACCACCATGCCAAAATGAAGAGGTAGCCGAGTGTCGACCGAATGGAAGACCGGAGTGCGAGCGTTATTTCACCAACGCCGTCGTCGTTGTCGAGGTTAGGCATTCAATCGGATGGAAAGGCACTTACTATAGCACACGTGGAAGTCAATAAAGGCCGAAACTTAGCAGACCACGCGGCGAGAAACAACCACTTTAGGGTGGCCTGCCTTTAGCCCAGCCCGACTTTGACCCAACCCGGCAGAAACGTGGGTTGGCCGCCCGAGAAAATAACGTGGCGCGTTTTCGGGAAGAGTATGCCGGTCCGGATCGCCTTCGTGTAAGCAGGAACAGCGCGCAGGATCTTGCGGTAGTTCTCATTTTCGAAGTCGAGCGATGCCGCTTTCGAAACGAACCCGCCGCCCCATCCAAGATTCACAACGCAGCTTCCCGGCGTGGAGCGCGCGGCCGCCACCTCCGCCTGAATTTTCTTGACGCCGTCCAGAACTCCACTCAAACCAGCGAACTCAGCCCATTGGAAGTGCAGGGCTAATTGGGCGTCGGCAAAGTCATTGGCCGCGTTCACAATCAGCTTGGGCTCAGGTACCGAACGCCATCCCAAGGCCTTCAGAAGCTCTGGATTTTCAAGGAAGGTCCGCTCATTCCAATCGCCCGAAAACGCTGTTCCGGGCGCCGCCATTTCGACAAAGAGAGGCGTACTCTCCGCCGCTCGCTGACCGGGCACGCTGCCGCGCCCGGAGATCTTCCAGGCAAGCTGATATTGGCCCGGTTGGCGTGCATCGAGCGACGCCACGCGTGAGAGATAAATCTTGAAGGCCGAGGCCGCCACAACATCGGAATCGGCGGCGGCAAGGATCTTCACTTGCGAGGCGCCCGCGGTGGCTTCGGCAGCTTCAGCCGGACGCCGGAACGGGCGCGAAGGGTCCAACGCCGAGGCAATCTTTTCCAGCGTGGAAGCAGTCCAGCGGGAAAAAACCAGCCCGCTCCGCAGCGCACCTTTGATGGCGGTGGCCGGCACATAGTGGCCCCGATGGCTGGCGGCGAACGTGGGAATAAACAGGTCCTCGCTCTGGGCCTTCTCCCAAAGCGGCGTCAGGCTGGCGTGTTCGAACGGGATACGGCGCTGGGAGAAGTTCTGCGCGAAGCCGCCCCAGGAGGCGAAATCGAGTTTGGTGGCCTTTTGTAATTGCGCCAGATACCCTTCGAGCCGCGGACCCTTGGCGAGCAACTTGAAAATGCGCGTCTGGTCAAGCACGTTCACCTGGTCTTTCCAGACCATGTAATCGATGGGCGCGAGTTCCTGGCCGTCACCCACCAGCAACGGCGTGAGGGCGGTGACCTTATATCTCATAGTCGGAATCCCTAGGCGCGGGGGCGCCATCGAGGTCGCTTTGGAGGGTTTCAACACTGCTTCGAGGCGGCTCAGTGGGCTCGACTGGATCAGCCGGCGCGCTCTCCGGAACCGATGGTGTCTCCGGCTCGAATGACTCCACGGAGTCGACGTCCCGCTGCGGTTCGCTTTCGGGCGAATGAACCGGCTCAACCGGGAGCGTTTCGACGGGGGGCTCGGCGAGATGTTCGGTGGGCGGTGAATCCACCGGCGGCGTTGGCTCCGGCTCAGGAGCATTCGCTGTGACATGGCCGGCCTGGGCAGCGGACGGAGCGCTTTGAGCGGCGGTCCGCTCCTCCTCGGCTGCCGCCAGGGCCGCGGCGAGCGTCGCCTCCATTTCACTGACAGCCGGTTCGGGTTCCGGGGTTTCGACGACGTGAATGACCGGTAATTGCAGAGCCAAGGCAAAGCCCGCGCGGTAGACCGGGTGAGCGAAGCCATCAGGCCCTACATCCACGGCCCGGCCATGAATCGCATCGGCCGACCAAAGAACTGAGCCTTCCGCCACCATGCGCACCGTCTTCTTCTCGACGCCCGAGCCGACCCTGCTTTGGACCCGCCCT
>CAJCIT010000072.1 GCA_903970405.1 Acidobacteriaceae bacterium
GAGGCGGGCAAGAACGACGGCGCTAACCTTCGCTGCGGCGGCGAGCGCGTGGGCGACCGCGGCTACTTCGTTGCGCCCACCGTCTTCACCGAGGTTCGCGACGATATGAAGATCGCCCAGGAGGAGATTTTCGGCCCGGTGATGAGCATCCTGAAGTTTAAAGACATGGATGAACTGGTGGATCGGGCCAACACCACCATCTATGGCCTTGCCGCCGCGGTTTGGACGCAGGACATTACCAAGGCGCATTACGTCGCCAACAACGTTCGGGCGGGCACGGTGTGGGTGAACTGCTTCGATGTGTTTGACGCGGCCGCGCCGTTCGGCGGATTTAAGCAATCCGGAATCGGCCGCGAACTCGGCGAATACGGCTTGCAGCAATACACCGAAGTGAAGACCGTCACTGTAAAGCTGTAAGTCCCTCGCGGACAACAAAGGAACCGCGGATGCTCCAGAGGCGGCATCCGCGGTTTTCTATTTCCGCGGCAAATAACTACACCGTCCAAATATCGCGCGCCTGTTTCAGAGACGCTACCGCGTCCCGAACCGGCGAATACTCGTGCGCCACAAACCCCTGGAAACCAAGGTCCGCAATCGTTTGCGCGACAAATCGATAGTTCAGCTCTTGCGTATCGTCGATTTCATGCCGCCCAGGCACGCCGCCCGTATGGAAGTGCCCCAGCCATTGAATGTTCTGGCGGATGCGGCGCGCGATATCGCCGTCCATAATCTGCATGTGATAGATGTCGAACAGCAGTTTCACGCGAGGCGAATTCACGCGCCTGCACACCTCAACGCCCCAGTCCACGTGATCGCACTGATAATCCTTGTGGTCAACGCGGCTGTTCAGAAGTTCCATGCAGATGTTCACGTTCTTTTCTTCGGCATGGGCCTTCATGCGATTGAGGAACTGGACGCAGTTGTCCATCCCTTCCTCGTCGCTGATTCCCTCGCGATTTCCTGAGAATGTAATCAGGTTCGGAGAGTTGGCCGCCGCGCAGAGATCCAGCATCTCATGCATGGCCTTTTCAATCGCAGGCTGGTTTTCTTTGTGGTTAAGCGCCTTCGGCAGTACTCCGCCGCCCCCGAATGACATGGTGGAAAGCAGACCGTACTTCCTGAGGATGGGCCACTTGTCAGGGCGCTGCAGATCGTACCCCTGGAAGCCGAGGTCCGCCGCCAGTTTGCACTGATCCTCAAAGGCAGTGCCTCTTGCAAAGACGCTGGAACAAACCGATTGCTTGATGCGGCCAAGCTTCGGTTTCTCAAGAAACGCGGGAGGCACTGAATCGTTCACTCCCGCGCCGGCCAGCATGTTCCCCGCTGCCCCAGCGGCGG
Organism: Acidobacteriaceae bacterium; assembly: GCA_903970405.1. Lineage (GTDB taxonomy): Bacteria > Acidobacteriota > Terriglobia > Bryobacterales > Bryobacteraceae > CAJCIT01. Next base: position 1,339 of record CAJCIT010000072.1, read on the forward strand.
CCAGCGCGGGAAGAAATTCTCGTCGAGTCATCGACGCAGATTTTATCTCAACGCCGGCAAGCCGGTTAAGCCGCCAGCCGGACCTGCTGTTGATCCGGCTGCTCGCTGAGGAGCACGCCGGTTGCGATGCGAAGCAGTTCCTCCGCGCGCTCGCTGAGGTCGATCTCCCTTGAGAATCGGCGCAAGTTGCCGCGGAAGGCTCGCCGCAGTTCCGCCGCCGCGTCGTCGAACGTCATTTTCGGGAGATCGATCTGTCTGAATTTCAGAATCGCGTCCATCAGCGCGGTCTCGACATTGAACATGCGGAAGATCGCCCGCTGATTCCTTGCAACATAGTCCACTACATGCTTACTGCGATACGCAAAGTAGTGCTCGCGAGTAAACCAGGCGAAACTCTTCGTGTTCAGTTCTTCCATCTCAGCTTTCAGCCGGACGCCCGCCGAGGCATAGGCGCGGCGCAGCATTTCGCTTTGCTGAATATCGTAGGTGAAGATGTTCGTCGGCTTGCCGGAAAACGGGTTCGTGCAGATGTACACCAGGTACGAGTAAGCCGCATGAGGCCGCTGCAGAATCTCGGGGTGTGTACGAAACCAGGAGCGCACCCAGCCGCGCATCGCCGCCTGCATGGCGCGTGATACGTGGCTATAAACCGGGAAGTAATCGGCCGTACGCTCCCGCGGAGCCGACTTCCAAATCGTCAGATCGACAGTGCATTCCTCGCCGATCGTCCCTTCGGGAGGCGTCGTCGCCGGAACGTCTTCTTCTGCCGCAACCGGCGTTGGCATCACGAATAGCTTACCCATCGTCTTCACCCTCTTCTTCGATTTCTCGTCTTTGGCTAAAAGAGAGGCCAGCACCCAATCCCTTAAGCACTGGCCTCATTCAATGTCAAGAAGCACTAACCGGCGAGGTGTCCAGCCCCGCCGGCGGTATGAGTACAACATGCTGACCCTCCCATTCCGTTCTCGGCGCCGCCGGCGGCTAACACGGGAGTCGGCATAACTCGCTGAAAAGAAAACAGAAAGAAATTGTGAGAGAAATCTGGGAGTTTTGTGACTCCATTTCTAGCGACTCTCGATCTGAGCCCGATCCTTTGTAGTGTTCTACACAGGCTGGGTCGTCGGATCGCGTCCAGCTTCCACCAGATTCCTCACTTTGATCGCTTGCAGCGAGCCGTGATCGCCTGCTGAATGAAAATTCGGCTGGACTCCGGCAGGTTCCTACGAAAGGTATATACTTTATTTGTAAAGACTTGGGGCGCTGGCGCCACCTCCGAAAAGAGTACCCTGCGCTTCGGAAGCCTGAGCGCCGTCGGAGGATTTCATGGCTGATCGGTCAATCGGCGCTCCGTTTGCCCAGGGAAACGCCAGTCGGCGGCGCGTGAATAAGCATCTCATGATGTTCTCTAGCAGCAGATGGCGCTGGTCATCCGCGGGTTGCTTGGCCCGTGACGTGTTCTGAGCCTTGATCGGTCTTTTAGAAAAGCGGAGGTCGCAATCGCGACAGAACCCAAAACAGCAGAGCCCGCCTCCAGAGTTATATCCGGCCAAGTATGGCGTTTGGTGGCAGTGGTCACCGTTCTCAAGCCAGTGAGCAATCTGTTTCTGGCGTGGGGAATGCGGGAGCTTCCGCAAACGCCGCTCTTCGAACCCCTTCTCTATGTGCGGGCAATGATCGATCCGCTGGTGGTGGCAGGCATAGTCATGCAGGTTGTTTGGCTTCTCCTTCGGATGTCGTTGCTCAGCGTGGCGGATCTCAGTTTTGTGCTGCCGGTGACTGCATCGGGGTACGTCATCTCAACCTTGCTGGGCCGCCTGGTTTTGCATGAGCAAGTGAGCCTCTCGCGATGGTCGGGCGCCATTCTAATTTCGTTGGGGTCGGCTTTGGTGGCATCCAGCCCGCGGCTGGCCGGGGAGACCAAGGGATAGCGATGAAGTGGGCGATCCTAAGTGTTGTTGTGGTTTCGGCGGTGCTCGGCGATCTGCTGCAAAGCCGTGAAATGAAGAAGGCCGGCGCGGGCACAGCCATCGTCCCAGGACTGGCGCGCGTGTTCAACTTGATTCTCACGAGGTGGCGGCTGGTCCTCTCCATCGTGTGCATGGCGGTCTCATTTTTTGCCTTTCTGGCGTTAGTCCGGACTGAGCCTTTAAGCTTCGCGGTGCCGGCCTCGGCGGCGAGTTTTGCCCTGGAAACGGTTCTGGCTAAGTTCGTTCTGGGTGAGCGGCTGGCGGCCCGCCGCTTGGCAGGGGCGATACTAGTCTGTGGCGGAATAGTATTGGTTGCCCGATAGATAGTGCAACATATAGTCATCGTCCGGCGTCACTACGTCTCCTCCGTCGAAATTGGTGGCGTGCGGGGGCGCTTAGTGCCTCGACGGCGATAACCGATCGATTCGGAACGGGGAGCCTGGGGGGAAACCAAATGGCCTGGAGGATTTGCGAGTGAACACCATGAAAATTGCCGTCCTTGGTGGAGATGGCTACTGCGGCTGGGCGACAGCCTTGTATCTCTCGAGTAGAGGGCATTCGGTCGCCATCGTCGACAACTTTGTCCGGCGTCTCTGGGACCATGAGCTCGGCGTTGAGACGCTGACGCCGATCCGCCCGCTCTCAGAACGAGTTCGAGTCTGGGAGGAACTCACTGGCCGCACGATGGAAGTCTTTTCCGGCGATGTCATGGATTATGACTTCGTCGCGTCCACGATTCAGACGTTCCGCCCGGACGCCGTGATCCATTTCGCCGAACAACGTTCCGCGCCATACTCGATGATCGACCGCAAGCACGCGGTGTTCACGCAAATGAACAACGTAGTGGGGACGCTGAATCTCCTGTTTGCGCTGCGGGAGTTTAGCCCGGATTGCCATCTGGTGAAGCTGGGGACGATGGGCGAGTACGGCACGCCGAATATCGACATCGAAGAGGGCTACATCACGATTGAGCACAACGGGCGAAAGGACACGCTCCCGTATCCGAAGCAGCCCGGTTCGTTTTATCACCTGTCCAAGGTGCATGACAGCCACAACATTATGTTCGCCTGCAAGATCTGGGGACTGCGGGCGACCGATCTGAATCAAGGTGTAGTGTACGGGACGATCACCGATGAGACGGAGATGGATGAGCGCCTGGTGAATCGCTTCGACTACGACGAGGTTTTCGGGACGGTTCTCAATCGTTTTTGTGTGCAGGCCGCGCTGGGGCATCCGCTTACGGTTTACGGCCGGGGCGGCCAGACGCGCGGGTTCCTGGACATTCGGGATACAGTACGCTGCGTGGAGCTTTCCTGCCTGCATCCCGCCGCTCCTGGCGAATGCCGTGTATTCAACCAGTTCACCGAGCAGTTTTCGGTGCTGGATCTGGCCCACATGGTGCAGGCGGCGGGCAAGAAGTTGGGCATGACAGTAAAGATCGATCACCTGCCGAGCCCCCGCGTGGAGGCGCAGGAGCACTATTACAATGCCAGGCATTCGAAGCTGGTGGATCTGGGCCTGACCCCGCATCTACTGTCGGACTCGCTGCTGGACTCGCTCATTGCCGTTGCGGTGAAGTATCGGGAGCGGATCGACTCAAGCGTGTTCCTGCCGCAAGTTTTCTGGCGTGAATCCAGGAACGTTCGTACTCGGCAGACACCGGTGGCGGCCGGAGCGGTCCGACCTTAAGCAGAGCCTTGAAATCCCCGGGGCGTTCGAGCGGCGCCCTTCTACGCCAGGTGACTGTTCTGGCCCGCAACTCAAAATTACATTGTGATGCCGGACCAAAAGGCGCGGCCCGGGTTTCTGGAGGGAATCCAGTGCTCGCCGGGGAGCGAGACCTACCGGCCGCAGGCAGTGCGGCGCGTCGACATTCCGAAGGTGAATAAGTGGGAAGCCGAGGGCGCCGTTTGGCATCCACGGCTCGTTCAGCCCTCGGCCGGCCCTGGATGCTCACCCAAATGAATGATTTTTCTCGCCGGCGGGCAAAATCATCCTAAAGGATGATGACGGCGGCCCGGCCTGACGCGGTAAGGTGTGTCCACGTTCACGTTCTACGCTCACAAGGAGACACAAATGAAAAAGACCGTACTGACTTTCGGGCTGATTTCCGGCGCCCTTTCTTCGCTCATGATGATAGCCACGGCGCCTTTCGAGGACCGAATAGGGTTTGGTAAGGCCGAGGTTCTGGGCTACACCCTCATCGTGCTCTCGTTTCTGCTGGTGTTCTTTGGCATCCGCTCATATCGCGACAACGTTGGGGGGGGCCAGATTTCGTTCACCAAAGCGTTTTCCGTCGGGATCTCCATTACATTGATTACGTGCATCTGTTACGTCGCGACGTGGGAGATTCTGTACTTCACCGTCCTGCACGGTTTCATGGACAAATACGGCGCCTATCTGGTGGAGAAGTTGAAGGCAACGGGCGCGAGCGCCGCAGCCGTCCAGGCGCAACTTCAGGAGGTGAAGAAATACAAGGAGATGTATGAAAACCCGCTTTTTAACGTGGCGATGACGTTCATTGAGCCCTTTCCGGTCGGACTTGCCATCACGCTGATTTCCGCGGCGGTGCTGAGGAAGAACCAGCAATCGCGACTGGCGCAATCGGCCTTGCCAGCCTCCCATTGAATCTTGCTTGCAAACTGGAAATCAGTCTGGCGCCTATTCACCAGCTAAAGCCTGTGCCACCAGGGACCTATGGGGTTTACGGTGGCCAGAAGCACCAGTGCCGGCTACCGGGGTGGGACCTGGCCCCGCGCACCCGCCTGCGCACCTTTCGGCGCTTGGAAGTCGTCCGTATTGAAGGGTTTCCATTCATCGCTTCCGGGCACCTGAACCGTCAATACCAAAGCAATGGTCTGACGGGGTCCCTGGAAATAGGCAACCCGCAATTTGTGTGGACCGGTCTTCAGAGACACGGCGCCACGCCGCGCTACGGGCGAATGAATGCCATCGTTATTAATGATCTCTTTCTCGTCCACGTATACGCGCGACCCGTCGTCAGAGAGAACTTCAAAGTGGTACTTTCCCGCCTTCGAGATCCAAATCGTGCCGCTGTAGTCAATGGCGAACCACTCCACCCGCGCGACGCCGGGAATTCCTACGAGGAAGTCCTGGGGAGGAATGTTGAGCGTCTTCGTATAGAGCGTGGTTACGGGATGGAGACCGGCAAAATACGGCAGGACGGGCATATTCGGAATCAACTCATACACCAGCCCGCGGAGACCGGCGCCCGGCGCGGCCGAGCCGAAGACGGTGGTGGAGTAGACCGGGATGGGGTCCTGACTCGATTTGGGCCGATCCGGAGGGCGGGAGGTCCACAAAAGAAACGCGCCTGCAAGGAACGGCGGGGCGCAAAGAAGCGCCGAGATCGCGATGAGTTTCTTCCTCAGCTTGGCTCGCTCGACGGTCGAATTGGTTCGCGGGGCGGCTTCGATGTCGCTTATTCTAACAGAGAAAGCACTTCCAGCCGGGGTCAGCAAGGGAACATAATCCACACGGAATAAGTGTGTGATTTGACACCTTTGTCTCCAGTTGGTTACGATGAAGTGTTTGGGATTTCAAACGAAAGAGAAGAAGTCTGTCCATGCGCACCGAATTTCCGTCCAGCCTTGAGATTGCCCGGGCTTGGCACGTGATCGACGCGAATGACGCCGTCCTTGGCAGGGTGGCAAGTCGCGCGGCTATGCTCCTAATGGGCAAGCATAAACCAACGTACGCTCCTTCTATCGACACGGGCGATCATGTGGTGATCATCAACGCCGAGAAGGTGAAGCTGACCGGCGGCAAGGAAGCCCAAAAGGTCTATCGCCGTCACACCGGATATCCGGGTGGATTGATCGAAACCGGCGCTACGCGCATGCGCGAGACGCGTCCGCAAAGAATGATTGAGCTGGCCATCTCCGGCATGTTGCCGAAGACCAAGCTCGGCAAGCAGATGTACCGCAAGTTGAAGGTTTACGCCGGCGAGAAGCATCCCCATCAGGCGCAGAAGCCCGAGGCGTACATCATTGGCAAATATTAGAGAGGATTGTAAGTGGCAGCGAAGTTAGTTCAACATCTGGGTACCGGGCGCCGCAAAACAGCGACCGTACGAGTTTTCCTGCGGCCGGGCAAGGGCGAGATTACCGTCAACCACCGCAAATTCGAAGATTACTTTGTCAACGAAACGTCCCGTTTTTCCGTGCGCCAGCCGCTGCTGGCGGCCGAAGTAGCGGATCGCTTCGATGTGATGATTCTCGCCAAGGGTGGCGGGATCACCGGGCAGGCCGGCGCAGCGCGCCTCGGCATCGCCCGCGCCTTAGTGGAGTTTAATGCTGAACTGCGACCTAAACTAAAGCAGCTTGGCCATCTGACTCGCGATGCTCGCGAGCATGAGCGAAAGAAGTACGGCCAAAAGGGAGCCCGCAAGCGGTTCCAGTTCTCCAAGCGGTAGGCCGCTTGGGGTTTCAGGCCTCGATCCTTTTTAGAATCCCGGCTCGTATTCTCCTCGTTCTCCCTTTTCATCCAGTGCGGGGCGGCTTCGCGGCTGCTCCGTGCTCAACCGGCTCCGGCCAGGCCACGCAAATTTCGCTTTGGGCCGCGTGACTACCTGCGCTTCGGCGCCGCTTTCGGCGGGACTTGCCCGTCCCGCCCAACTTCAGGAGGCAATTTGCCATCGATTTCGATGAAAGAATTGCTCGAAGCAGGCGTTCACTTCGGGCACCAGACCAAGCGCTGGAACCCAAAGATGAAGGAATACATCTTTGGCGAACGCAACGGTATTTACATCATAGACCTGCAAAAGACCTTGAAACTCTTCAAGGACGCGATGCGGTTCGTTGGTGAAGCAGCGGCATCGGGCAAAACGGTTCTCTTCGTCGGCACCAAGCGGCAGGCGCAGGAGGCCATTGCCGAAGAGGCAACGCGCTGCGGCCAGTTCTACGTCAACCAGCGCTGGCTGGGCGGATTGCTGACCAATATGATCACCGTCCAACGCTCCATCAAGCGGCTGAAGGAGCTGGATGACATGGCGAATCAAAGCGCCTATGAAGGCCGCGCCAAGAAGGAAATCGGCCGGCTGGAACGCGAGCGCAAGCATCTTCAGCAGAACCTCGCCGGCATCAAGGAAATGCCGGGGCTGCCGGATATGCTGTTCGTGATCGATTCGAATAAGGAAGCCATCGCGGTTAAAGAGGCCCGCAAGCTGGGCATCACCGTGGTGGCCGTGGTAGACACCAATTGCGATCCCGATGAAGTGGATTACGTAATTCCGGGCAATGACGACGCCCTCCGCGCCATCCGCCTCTTCACTCAGAAGATTGCCGATGCCGTCGCCGAAGGGCGAACGCTGGCGACAGAAACCGACTTCCCGGCTGAAAAGCTGGTCACCGATGAGACCCAGCCTGATGAGACCACGGCTGAGTTCTCGCAGTACCTGGATCCGAAGTACGCCGAGCAACTCATGTCGGAGAGCCTGGCAACGGCGGCCGACGCTCCAGAGCCCGCGCCCCGCAAGGGTCCGGCCAGCGAGTCGGTTGAGGTTGCCGGCACGTCCGTCAACGAGCATTAGGCTTCCGATCGGCATTGTCGCGAGCGACCTGGCCAATGAAGGCGGGCCGCCCGCGGTGTGTCATGCCCGCGATCCTGATCGCTCAATCACAGAATGCCGAATCGCTCCGGAAAGCAAAGATTCACAGGGTGTTCATAGAGATCTGTAAGACGATAGAACCAAGAGGAAACATGGCAGAGATTAGCGCACAACTTGTAAAGCAGCTTCGTGAAAGAACCGGCGCCGGCATGATGGAGTGTAAATCGGCGCTTGTCGAATCGAACGGCGACATCGAGGCGGCGATCGTTATCCTGCGCAAGAAAGGCATCGCATCGGCCGGCAAGAAGGCAACACGCTCCACCAAGCAAGGGCTCATCGGCTCCTACATAGCCCCCGGCGGCAAAGCGGGCGTCCTGGTGGAAGTGAATTGCGAATCCGATTTCGTGGCCCGCACGGAGGACTTCCAAACCCTGGCCGCCGACATCGCGCATCATATCGCCGAAACCAAGCCGGCGCACGTTCGGCTAGAAGACGTGACCGAAGCCGAGCGCGCCAACATCCAGTCTCACCTGGTGCTCTACGAACAGAGGTTCGCGAAGGACCCTGGCGTCACCGTAGCGGAACTGGTGAAGACCAAGATCGCCAAGCTGGGCGAGAATATCGCAATATCCCGCTTTACGAGCATCCAGACCGATGAGCATGGGTTTGTCGGCAACTACATCCATGCCGGCGCTCAAATCGGCGTCCTGGTGGAAGTGAGCACGGCGAGGGATCTCGCTTCGGACAACGAGTTCCGAACGCTGATCCGCGACCTTGCGATGCAGGTGGCGGCCGCTAATCCGCAGTTCCTGGATAAGAGCGGCGTTTCCGCGTCGGCTCTTGAGAAAGAGCGCGAAATTCAGCGTGATCGCGTCATTAAGGAAGGCAAGCCCGCGAACGTGGCGGACAAGATCGTGGAAGGCCGCCTCAGCAAGTTCTACGAAGAGGTTTGCCTGGTTGAGCAGCCGTTTATCAAGGAAAACGCCATTAGTGTTCGCGAGTACGTCAAGAGCAAAGCCGGGGTTCTGGGCCAGATCAAGATCAAACAGTTCGTTCGATTCAAAGTTGGCGACGCGGGCGACGCGCCCGGGGTGGAGGCTTCGCCTCTTCCCGTCACAGAGTAAGAACCGGCACGAGTCCATAAGAGGCAACAGTTCAATCGCGGATGACCCCCTACACTCGAATCCTTCTCAAACTCAGCGGAGAGGCTCTGGCCGGCGCTGGATCCTTCGGACTTGACCCGGAACGGGTGCAGGCGCTGTGCTCGGAAATCGCGGCCGTGGCGCGGACGGGCGTTCAGACCGGCTTAGTTGTCGGCGGCGGCAACTTCTTTCGCGGCGTTGCCGCGGCGGCTCGCAACATGGACCGCGTCACGGGCGATCACATGGGTATGTTGGCCACGGTGATCAATGCGCTGGCGGTACAGGACGCGCTGGAACACCAAGGCATCCCGACTCGCGTTATGACCGCCATAGAGATGCATGAGGTGGCTGAACCCTACATCCGCCGCCGCGCCATCCGCCATCTTGAAAAAGGCCGCGTGGTGGTTTTCGCGGCCGGCACGTCAAACCCCTACTTCTCAACCGACACCGCCGCGACGCTGCGCGGACTGGAGATTCATGCCGAGATCATCGCCAAGGCGACCAGCGTGGATGGCGTGTACGACAAGGATCCCAAAAGGTATCCCGACGCGATCCGCTATGAGCAGGTGAGCTATCTGGAAGTGCTTTCGAAGGCGCTGGGCGTGATGGATGCGTCCGCGGTGGCTATGTGCCGCGACAACAAGATGCCCATCGTTGTTTTCAATCTGAATGTTACGGGCAATATAATGCGAATGGCGATGGGCGAAACCATCGGAACGATGATCCGCTGACGCCCGCGCGGCGCGGCCGGATGATTGGAGAAGTTGACCTTATGCCAAAACAAGAGCAAGCTGCCGCTCCTCAAAGCGGTTCGACTTTCAAGAACGTCAAAGAGATTGAAGCGCACGCCAGGACGCGCATGGAGAAGGTGCTGAGCGATCTTACGCAGGAGCTCGGCAATATTCGCACCGGCCGCGCGAACATGAGCCTGCTGGACGCGGTTCGCGTTGACTATTACGGCTCGCCCGTGCCGCTGAATCAGGTGGCCCAGCTCCACGTGCCGGAGCCGTCCATGATCACGGTTCAGCCGTGGGAGACTTCCATGATCGGGCCGATTGAGAAGGCGATCCGCAATGCCGATCTTGGGCTGAATCCCGGCAACGACGGCAAGCTGATCCGCGTTCCCGTGCCGCCGCTCACCGAGGAGCGCCGCCGCGATCTGGCCAAGAAGTGCAGCCACGTCGCCGAGGAGCACCGGGTGGCTTTGCGCAACGTTCGGCGCGACGCCAACGACCATCTTAAGAAGCTGTTAAAGGACAAACTGATCAGCGAAGACGATGAGCGCAGCGCGCTGGACGTGGTTCAAAAGCTGACTGACGGCAACATTGGGAAAATCGATCAGCTCGCCAAGACGAAGGAAAAAGAGATCCTGGAAATCAAGTAGCGGAGGGCGAAACGGCCATTTCCATCCGGTCTCCCGCTCAACTAGAATGAGAGGAGAAGCGGAACTTAGCCACTTCGAAAGAGATGGAAATGAGCGACCTCGAACCCAGAGTTAACCGCCTTGAACAGGCGAGAAGAGACCTCGAAGACGCGATGGTGGTGATGGCTCATCTCGAGAAGAATGCGGGCGAACGGATCAAAGAGCACGCCATCTGGCTTCTGGACCACGAAAAGGGCATCGCCGAACAACGTGAATTCGGGCGGCGGTTGGACGAACGAATCGAAAAGCTTGTCTCGGCCATCGGCGAAATGATTCGTCAGGGCCGTTCGCCACTCCAGTGAACTCCACATTTTCCCCGTCGCCCTTAAGATAGGAGTGTCATGAAACTCCGCGTCGCATTCGGGAAAGACGGCCTCGACATCGATCTGCCGCAAGGCCCGCGATATACAGTCTTGGAAGCGAGGTCAGCGTCCCCGCTGTCTGACGTCTCGGCTGCGCTCGAAGTTGCGCTCGATCATCCCATCGGCAGTCCGCCATTGGCTGAACTCGCTCGCGGAAAGAAAAGCGCGGCGATTTCGGTCTGCGACATCACGCGTCCGGCGCCGAATGCGGTTACGCTGCCGCCCATCCTCAAACGCCTGGAATCGGCGGGTATCGGGCGGGAAAACATCTCGATCCTGATCGCCACCGGACTTCACCGTCCCGCGACGGCGGATGAGATCGGCCGAATCCTCGGAACCCGCATCGCCGCAGGCTATCGGGTTCTCAATCACGATGCGCGCAATCGCGCGGAACAGCGTTTTCTGGGTGTCACCGCTTCAGGAACGCCGGTTTACGTGGACGAACGATTCGCCGAGGCTGAGGTTCACCTCACGCTCGGCTTCATTGAGCAGCATCTGATGCTGGGCTTCTCGGGTGGCCGCAAACTGATCGCGCCCGGCCTCGCCTCCGAAGACACAATTAAGGTCTTGCACAGTCCGAAATTCATGCGTGAACCGCGAGCCATTGAAGGCTCGGTCGAGGAGAATCCGCTGCATGCGGAATTGCTCGAAATCGCGAGGATGGCGCGGCATGACTTTATGCTGGATGTCGCGCTTACGCGCACGCGCGAGATTGCCGGCGTTTTTGCGGGAGAGCCCGTCGCCGCCCATGCCGCGGGCGTGAGGTTCGTTCGCGAAGCCCTGCTTGAGCGGCTCCCTGCCCCCGTCGATGCGGTGATCACCACGGCGGCCGGTTATCCGCTCGACCTGACGTTCTACCAGGCCATCAAAGGGATCACCGCCGCGCAGCACATCGTGCGCGAAGGTGGGCGGATCCTATTGATAGCCGAATGCGCGGAGGGCGCTGGGGCAGCCGAATTTGTGGACCGGCTCCGCCAGCTTACCTCGTACCCTGACTTTCTGAACCGGCTGGCCACATCGCCCGTGACCATTGACCAATGGCAGCTCGAAAAGCTGGCGCTTGCCGGCAAGCGCTTTGAAATTCACTTCTATGTGCCCGGTTTGCCCGCGAATCTGGCAGCCGGTTTCGGGCTGCGTGTTCACGGATCTCCGGAGCAGGCAATCGCCGCGCTGACGGCCGGGCTGAACGCCGGTTCCTCCGTGGCCGTGATCCCCGAAGGCCCCTATGTCTTTGCTCAAGTAGAACAACCTGTTCTGGCGTAGAATGATGGCTATCCGGCTCCTTGCGCGTGGTTGACAACCTCGGAGGTGTCGGCTATAGTGCTGAAGTACTGAGCTATCAATAAGTTGTGCCAGCGTTTGATCCACTCAAGGCTAGCTCAGATCTTCTTGCTCCTTATCGGAGCGCTTCCGGCTTGTTTTCTCCCTCTGTTGGGCGAGGCGCCGAAACTCGGGGTTGACGCGTAATGGCCGGTCCATCATCTGACGAATTCGTGGAAGTGCCGGAAGCGCACACTGATAGCGAGGATTATCAGGCGTTTCTCGAAGACTATAGCCACCTGACCAGCCCGTCGGCTCAAGAAGGCGACGTTCTGCAGGGGACGGTGCTGAGCGTCTCTGAAAAGGAAGTTATTGTAGACATCGGTCGAAAGATCGAGGGTCTGGTGCCCGCCTCGCAATTCCCGCAAGTTAATGGCAAGCCGGCGGTGAACGCCGGGGATTCCATCGAGGTGATGATCGATCGCAGTGGCCCGCCGGTGGAAGGCTACATCCTTCTGTCACATGACCGGGCGCATCGCCGGCAAGCCTGGGAGACCCTCGAAAAGAACGCCGGTGAAGGCAGCAAGGTTGTGGGGAAGGTAGTGAACAAAGTGAAAGGGGGCCTCGCGGTCGATATTGGCGTGATTGCCTTTTTGCCCAGTTCGCAGATTGAAATCCGCCCCGTTCATAACCTCGATTCTTATGTCGGGCGCGAGATTGAAGTCCGCATTCTGAAGCTGAACCGGCGCCGCGCGAACGCAGTGGTTTCGCGCCGGGTACTGCTTGAAGAAGAGATCACGGAGCGCAAGTCTTCAGCTCTCGCGAACATCGTGGAAGGCGGCACTGTCACCGGCGTCGTGAAGAACCTCACAGAGTACGGCGCGTTCGTGGATCTCGGCGGCATTGACGGACTGCTGCACGTGAGCGATTTGAGCTACGGCAACGTGCCCCACCCTTCCGCCGTGGTGCAGGTGGGCGAGCAGGTTACCGTCAAAGTGCTCAAGTTCGACAAGGAGCATGAGCGGATCTCGCTGGGGCTGAAGCAACTCCATCCCGATCCATGGGAGAACATTGAAGGCCACTATCCGGTGCAGAGCCGAGTCATCGGCCGGGTGGTCAGCGTGACCGACTACGGAGCATTTGTGGAGCTGGAACCCGGGGTTGAGGGCCTCATTCACATCTCGGAGATGACCTGGAGCCGGCGGATGAAGCATCCCTCGAAGGTGGTCAAGCCGGGCGATCAGGTGGAAGCGGTGGTGCTGGAACTGAAGCCCAAGGACCGGCGCATTTCGCTTGGGATCAAGCAACTGGAGGACGATCCGTGGACAAGCGTCGCCGACAGGTATAGCATCGGGTCAGTTGTGGAGGGCCGGGTCAGAAAGCTGTCGGACTTCGGCGCGTTCGTCGAAATCGAGGAGGGTGTGGACGGGCTGGTCCATATCTCCGACATGTCCTGGACGACGCGCGTCAAGCACCCTTCGGAAATGGTGAAGAAGGGGCAGATCGTGCAGGCGGTGATTTTGAACATCGATGCGCCGAACCGGCGCCTGTCGCTGGGCATGAAGCAGCTCCAGCCCGACGCGTGGGAGACATTCTTCCAGGGCCATCAGATTGGCGATATTGTGCGCGGCAAGGTCTGCCGTGTGGCGCAGTTCGGCGTGTTTGTGGAACTGCTGCCGGGCGTGGAGGGGCTGTGCCATAAGTCGGAGATTGCAGCCGAGCCCGTGAAGCGTCGCGGAGCGCCGAACGTGGAAGAAGAGCAGGCGCTGCCAGTGGGGCAAGAGTTCGACTTCAAGATAATTAAGTTGAACGAGGCGCAGAAGCGGATTGGACTCAGTTTGCGCGGGAAGGCCGAAGACAACGAACGCCAGCGACTGAACGATTATCAAAGACAGGCAACCGACGCGACGTCGACCATTGGCGATGTCATCCGGCGGCAGGAACCGGAAGGGAAAGAACCGGAAGCGTAAGAGAACCGGTCAGAGAGGGAAGACAGGAACACAACTATGACGAAGGCGGAATTGATCGAAGAAGTTTCAAAAGTAGTGGAGATGACGAGGAAGGATTCCGAGATCATCGTGGAGACGATCTTCGACAGCATCGTGAGCAGTCTTCATTCGGGCGACAAGATTGAAATTCGCGGCTTCGGGAGCTTTCGCACCCGTCAGCGGCAGCCGCGCGTCGGGCGAAATCCGAAAACGGGTTCGCGCGTGGAGGTGCCGTCGAAGCGAATCCCGTATTTCAAGCCAAGCAAGGAACTTCGCGACCTGGTAAACCAGTCGGCCGCGGCCCCGGCTGAGATGCCTGCGGCGCCCGTTACCCCGGCGGACCACAACGAGACTGGCCATCACGAATAGCGCTGGGGCCCGGTCAGGCGTGGCCAATCGGCGAGGATGAATGGATCACTTATGGACGCCGTGGCGACGCAGCTACATCGAGGCAACGAACCGCTCAGAAGAGAGCCCGTGCATTTTCTGCCGGGCCATTGAGCGGCCCGACGAAGAGAATTTCGTGGTGTTTCGGGGAGAGCACAACTTCGCGATGCTCAATCTCTACCCCTACTCCACGGGCCACCTAATGGTGGCGCCGTACCTTCATGTTTCGCGTCTGAACGAATCCGCGGACGAGGTGACGGCGGAGATGATGCGGCTGGCGCGGCGGGCCGAACTGGTCATCGAGGAGGTCTACCAGCCGCATGGCTTGAATATGGGGCTCAACCTGGGTGAAGCCGCCGGCGCCGGCATTGCCGGACACATCCATCTGCATGTGTTGCCGCGATGGAAGGGCGATGCGAACTTCATGACGGTAATCGGTAACACGCGCATAATGCCGGAAGCGATTGAGACGACGTATGCGAAAGTGCGCGCCGCTTTTCAGCAACCACGGTGACGAAGCGGCGGTTGAGCCGTGCCAGACGAGCGCCCGGCCTTTATGGCGTCAAACCGAGCGCGGCGCGCGCCTTGGCTGACAGCGACGGCGGAATGGCCACGTAACCCAGGCCCGCCGCCTGGCGTTGGCCCGAATCCAGCGCCCATGCCAGAAAGTCACGCAACAGCTTTCTCTTGCCATCTTCCGGAGCATTCCTCATCAGCAGAATGTAGGTGAACGTCGTAAGCGGATAAGCGTTCGAATCCGATGCATCCGCGATCGATTCGCCGCTTGAAGGAAAGAGATCCGGACTCGCAGTGGCAGCAGCAGCGCTCACCGTTTCGAGGTCGGCCCGAACATAATGTCCGGCGCGATTCCTCAGTGCGATGACGCCCAGGTGATGACGGATGGCGTAGAGTAATTCGACGTACCCGATGGCGCCGTTGGTTTGCTGAACCAGTCGCGCCACGCCGTCGTTGGTTTCAGCGCCCACGCCCGACGGCCACTGAATCGTCATGCCTTTGCCGAGGCTTTTGCGCCACGGCTCGCTCGAAAGCGAGAGGTAATCGCTGAAGGCGTAAGTGGTACCGCTGGCATCGGAGCGATGCACCGCAACAATGGCCCGATCGGGCAACGAGACACTGCGGTTGACGGCGCGAATCGCGGGGTCATTCCACTTCGTGATCCTACCCAGATAGATGCCGGCCAACAGTTCGGGCGTCAGGCGGAGGTCCTGCGACACGCCGCCCAGAGTGAATATGGGTACCACGGCCGCGGCTGCCATGGGAATGCACTGGACGTTATTTGCCTGCCAGCCTTTCATTAGGAGGGGTGTCAGCACGGCAGTTTCACAAACGTCGGATGCGGCGAAGTCGGCATGGCCTTCAAACAGGCGAACGATTCCCTGCCCTGACCCGAGGGCGTCGTAGCTGATGTGGTCATTCGGACGGTTGCCGAGGAAGGTCTCAATCCAACGCCGATAGAGCGGCTCCGGAAGAGTTCCGCCGGCCCCGTTAATGGATTCAGCGTGAAGGGACGCCGCCAGAAGGGCGGCGGCGACGAAAGCCAGCCTCACGGGCGCCGTTCCTTATCGATAGCGGTCTTCAGGCTTTTGGCCACCTGCCTGCTGAGATCCTTCGGCACGTCAGCAGCGCCCGAGTGAGGAGTGGCGAGGTACGACCAGAGCACGGAGTTATCGCGGCCGCGGAGTTCCACCGAGAGGACTCCTCCGTGGACGGGCTGGCCCCTGCCGGGAGCATTACCCGCCCTTGGGTTCAAGCTAATGTGCCCGCGAGTCCAGATCTCGCCATCGCCCTGAACGTAGGCATCGGCCAGGTCCTTGTTCGCGGTGAGGCGAAGGCCAGCCGTCTTTTCGAGCTCCCCGGCCAGCCTTTTAGCGAGGTCAGAGGCGCCAGGTTTGGTTCCGAGAGTCTCAATGTAAACGGTCTTCACGGAGGAGAGGCTGGCGCCGGGCGCCAATCCGGCCACACAAAGAAGCAGAACGGCGGCACCCACTCGCTGCAGGCCGAAACGGAGCCCCTTGTGAATCCGCAGCTCGTGAATTCGGAGGTTCAAACACCTATGCTGACACATCGATACGCCGCCTCCCGATAACAGCCCAGTGAATAATTCGTTTCAATTCCATGCAGCCGTTGACTCAAGACGCTTACTTCCCAAAGGATAGGAGGGAGTGCGCCGTCCGATGCTTATTCTTGCTTTTCTGGTTTCCTTGTGCGCACCCACGACAGGACAGGAAGCGACCCAGCCAGCGCAGCAAACAATCGCGCCGGCGGCGGAGTCCGCGGCGCCCCCGGTGACTGACGATCTCGGGTCATGGGTCGACCGGCTATGGATCTCCGGCCAGGCGAACTTTATCCGTCAGGCCCATCCGTCGTTCGACGCGGCCTACTCCGGGACGAACAGTCTGAGCCCCAACAAGGAGCATGACACTTCCCGCATCCTGACGCTCTACCTTGGGTATCGCCTCACGCGCAATCTGGACTTCATCTGCGACTTCGAGGAAGCCGGCGGCTTCGCACTCAGCAACGCGTTGGGGGTGGCAGCCTTCCCAAACGTGGATGTGGTGCGAAACCCGGCGCTCAGCAAGGCGCCGTACGTCTCGCGGATCATGTTGCATTACGTGGCGCCGCTGAGCAAGGAATTGGACGAGGCGACGCAGAATCCACTTTCGCTCGCCAAGGCTCTGCCGAAGCGCCGACTGGAATTCCACCTGGGTAAGATGAGCACCGTTGACTTCTTCGATTTGAACAGCATTGGCAGCGACAGCCACCTGCAGTTCATGAACTGGGCCACCGTGAACAATGGCGCCTTCGACTACGCCGCCGACACGCGCGGTTACACGTACGGCCTGGTGGCTGAATACTTTGACGGCCCCTGGGCTTTCCGTTTTGGTGAACTCCTGATGCCAACGGTGGCGAACGGCATCACGCTCGATTGGGACGTCGCTCGGGCGCGGGGCGAGAATTTCGAGTTCGAATACCACCCGGCACTGCTCAAGGACCGGCAGACCGTTATCCGGCCACTGGCGTTTGTCAACCACGCGGCGATGGGCAGCTACAGCGCCGCGATCGACGGATACCTTTCCGGAGAAAATTCCACGCCCGACATCACGCTGTACCGGAAACAGGGCCGGGTGAAATACGGCTTTGGCTTGAACGCGGAGCAGGGACTGACGTCAACGCTTCGGGCCTTCGGAAGGCTGGGCTGGAATGACGGCGCTACTGAATCCTTCGCCTATACTGAGATCGACCGGACAGCGGTAGCGGGCCTGGATTGGGTCCCAAAGGTTCTGCACCGGCCTCAAGACAAAATCGGCTCGGCCTTCGTCGACAGCGGCCTGAGCAGCGGCCATCGCCGTTACCTGGAACTGGGCGGATTGGGCTTCATTCTCGGAGACGGCGGGCTGACCTATGGGCAGGAGCGGGTTTGGGAAACGTATTACACGTTTCACATTTGGCGCGGAGTTTCCGTGGCGGCCGACCTGCAACGAATCTGGAATCCCGGGTTCAATGAGGTTCGCGGTCCGGTGTTCGTGTATAGCTTCCGCATGCACTTCGAAGAAGGGTTGCAGGCGATTCGTTCCGGCGGGAAATGAGAATTTTTTGATTGAAAACAAGACTAAATGGGCTCCCGAATTCGTCTAGTTACCATGTACATAGGGTTGTCTCGCACACGCACAGGCCGTTCGGTGGCCGTTGTGCGCGGGTTCTCTCAGAAAGAGGCTGGTGTTTGATCGAAATGCAGTCTGCTTCCCCGGCCGAAAAACCGCTGGCGGCCGCCTTGCGCGAAATTCCCACGTTCGCCGATCTCTCGGATGAACAGATGGAGTGGCTCACCAGCCGCATTAATGACGAACGATATCCCGGGGGCGAACTCCTGATTAGACAAGGCGACCCGGCGGAGCACATGAATATTGTGCTGGAAGGCGGCATCCGCTTCCATTCAACGGACGGTCATTTTTTCCTTGCCGAGAAGGGAGAAGTCACTGGCCTGCTTCCTTATTCGCGCCTCACCCACTATCGCGGCACTGTCACCGCGTTGGAACCGGTGCGGGTGGCGCGGCTCCACAAAGACCACTTCCCTGAAATGCTTTATCGCATTCCGGCGATTGGGGCGCGGCTGGTGGCCATCATGGCCGACCGCATTCGTGAGAGCACGTACCAGGATTCCCAGCATGAGAAGCTGGCGGCGGTCGGGAAGCTGTCGGCAGGGCTGGCGCATGAGCTAAACAATCCGGTGGCGGCCGCGCGGCAGGCTTCCGCGGACCTGCGCACCTGGATTCAGGAGGCGCGCGGCGCGAGTTTGGAGCTGATCAGCAGAGGCATTAACGAGGACGAGACACGCTGCTTGACGGGACTTGAGCGCCGCGCGATTTCTCAAATATCCGAGAGTGAGCCGCAGGGCACCGTCGAGCGCAGTGACCGCGAGGACGTGGTGGCCACTTGGATGAGCCAGCACGAAGTGAGCAGGAGTTGGGAGTATGCCCCAATCTTCGTGGATGCCGACATCGGCACGGAGTGGCTGGATGAAGCAGCAAGCTACTATCCCGAGGCTCTCTTACCGGCGGTGATCCGGCGGCTGGCGGCGTCGCTCAATCTGGAGCGCTGCCTGGGCGTGATCGATGTGAGCACGAAACACATTTCGATGCTCGTGAATTCCGTGAAGGAGTACTCCTACATGGATCAAGCGCCGGTGCAGGAGATCGACTTGCATCGCGGCATCGAGAACACGCTCGATATTCTGGCCCACTGTTTGACCCCTTCCATTGAAGTGATCCGCGAGTATGACCACACCATTCCAAGAATTCAGGCCTTCGGCGGCGAGTTGAATCAGGCGTGGACCAAGCTGATTGAAAACGCGCTGGAAGCGATGGAGAGCGAAGGCACGCTGACGATTCGCACCCGGCGCGAAATCGATGTGGCGCTGGTGGAAATTATCGACACGGGCAAGGGCATCCCGGAGAGCATTCAGAGCCGGGTTTTTGAGCCGTTCTTCACGACAAAGCAGGTGGGTGAAGGAACGGGCCTGGGATTAGACATGGTATACCGCACGGTCCACCGGCACCGTGGCGATATCAAGTTCGAATCGCGGCCGGGGCACACGTGCTTTCAGGTGCGGCTTCCGTTTTCGGCGGAAGCGGCAAAGGTGCCGGCGTAAAGTCCGCCGGCACTGATAGGAAACTCAAATGTCAAAGCACTAACGTTTAGAAGTCGCCCAACCCGTCCTCACAGCCGTCGTCAGCGGACGCGATCTCCGGAATCAGAACACCGTCGAATAATTCGTCGGGCTCATCTCCCGTTCCCGACAGGAACTCCAGTTCCGGCAGGACCGGGACGATCTCCGGCGCCTCAGTCTTCAGGCCATGAAACTGGCCTGTGAAATTGCGGCGTTGACCGTTCGTTCGAGGAAGGCCTGTAAGGGCGTCGTCGAGAAGCTTCTTAGTAAGACTCAATAAAACACCTCCTTCTGCGCGCAGAGTACGACGGGACGCCGCGGACGCATGGGCCGGCTGGTCATGTAAGACGCTGAGAACAAAGGGGCAGGGAATGTCTTGGTAATTTGTGACTGCTAGAGGTTGCTTCGGCTGGGCGGGCGCGGATTGTTGGGGAGCAGACGGATTTCGGTCCGCCAGCCGAAGTGACCGGGCGTTGAACTAAACCGGGGGGGATTCTTGGGTTATATGGTTGGCATGCCGAAGACCGCGAAACTGGGGGAACGAGAGGGTTTGGCGGGGGGCGAGAGACGGCCAGACCCCGAATCGGGCGGCGAAACAGGACTGGCACAGGTTCGGGGAACCGGAAGAGTGGTGTCGGCAGGGGTAGCCGGGCCAGTCTGGAGACGCCGGGCGCGGTTGGCCGGAAGCAACGGCAGAGCGCGAGTCTGGCTTTGCGGTGGCAGTTCAGCCAGGAAGCCGAAGTGGCGGATGCTCAGACCGGCTTCGTAGCAGGTCATGAGCGCGACCCGGTAATCTGCGTGCGCGCCGCACGCTGATAAGGCGGTGTTGTCGCCTCGGGGGGCATGGGGTTCTGCTGGACCACGGCCCGCTTGCTAACGCGCGCGGTTCAGAAGCGGGCCGCGGCGTTGTTTTAACTCGCCAGCGCCAGCATGGTGATCTTCAATCCTGGAATCATATACTCCAGAACCTCTTCCACGCGCTCGGCGAACTTGAACTCCATTTCGAGCCGAACGTGATCCGGCAGATCGCGGAGGTCCTTCCTGTTGCCGGCAGGGAGCAGCACCCGCTTCAGTCCTGCCCGGCGCGCCGCCAGCACTTTCTCCTTGACGCCGCCAATCGGCAGAACGAGTCCGGTAAGCGTCACTTCGCCCGTCATCGCCGCGTCGCTGCGCACCGGCAAGCGGGTATAGACCGAGGTCATCGCCGTGGTCATGGTGACACCGGCGGAGGGCCCGTCTTTCGGAATCGCTCCGGCCGGCACATGCACGTGAACACCGTTCTCTTTGAAGACTTGCGGGTCCACGCCCAACTCCCCGGCATGAGCCCACACGTAGCTTTGCGCAATCTTCGCCGATTCCTGCATCACTTCGCCGAGTTGCCCGGTTAAGGTAAGGCCCTTGCCATCGGGTAGCAGCGAGGTTTCGATGAATAACACGTCGCCGCCCGATTCCGTCCAGGCCAACCCGGTGGCTACACCGGCCGGCAGGTTCTTACGCATCAATTCCTGCGTATACGTTTCCGGGCCCAGCAAGTCGCTTAAGTTTTCGGATTGCACAACGAATTTCTCCGTGGCTCCTTCCGCCAGCCGCAAGGTGACCTTGCGCGCCACTCGGCCCAACGCCCGCTCCAGACGGCGCAAACCCGCTTCCCGCGTGTAGTTTGCGATGATCGCTTTCAGTCCTTCGTCGGTAAACTCCAGTTGCTCTTCGGTCAGGCCGGTCTGCTGCAATTGGCGCGGAATCAAGAACCGCCGCGCAATCTGCAATTTCTCCTCTTCGCTATAGCCCGAAAGGCGCAGGATTTCCATACGGTCAAGCAGGGGCTGCGGGATGGTGTCCAGCGTGTTCGCCGTGGTAATGAACAGCACCTTCGAGAGATCAAAGGCCATATCCAGATAATTGTCGCGGAATGTCTTGTTTTGCTCTGGATCCAATACTTCGAGCAGCGCCGCCGCCGGATCGCCGCGGAAGTCACGTCCCAGCTTGTCGACTTCATCCAGCAGCAGCACCGGGTTCTCGGCGCCCGCCCGCCGCATCGCCTGCAACAGACGGCCGGCCATCGCGCCGATGTACGTGCGCCGGTGGCCCCTCAACTCGGCCTCATCATGCAGACCGCCCAGGCTGAAGCGTTCAAACTTGCGTCCCAGCGCCCTGGCTATGGATTGGCCCAGTGACGTCTTACCGACACCGGGAGGTCCCACAAAGCAAAGAATCGGCGCCTTTGCCTTCGGGTTCCGCTTCAACACGCTGAGGTGTTCCAGAATGCGTTCCTTCACCTCGGTCAGGCCAAAGTGATCGTCGTCCAGAACCATCCGGGCGTTCGAAATCTCCAGCTTGTCGTCCGTGGCGATGCTCCAGGGTAGGTCCAGCACGAACTCCACCCAAGTCCGCGTCATGTGGTAATCGGGCGCACCCGAGGGCAGCCGCTCCAACCTTGCCAGCTCGCGCTCCACTTCCTTGCGCGCCTCGTCCGGCAGCTTCGCCGCCTCAAACCGTTCGCGCAGCAAATCCACTTCGGCCTTGTCGTGGTCCTTCTCGCCGAGTTCCTGTTGAATGGCCCGTAGCTGCTGCTTCAGCAGGTAATCGCGCTGCTCCTTGGACATTTCATCGCGCGCCGAGGAGGCAATCTTCTGCCTCAATTCCAGCACCTGGAGCTCATGCGTCAGGAATGAGTGCATCAGACGCAGAGCATCCACGCGCGTCTCCGCTTCCAAGAGCTGCTGTTCCTTCTCAATATCCAGGCTGAAGATGCTGGCCAACAGGTACGCGAGGCGAAGCGGATCGTCGTGAGAGGCGAGCATCCGTTGCAGCTCGGCAGCCGATTGCGGTTGTGCCAAGGCGATGGCCCGGCCTGCCTGTTCCAGCAGCGCGCCTTCCAGCGCTTCCATCTCGGAGCTGCGATCCTCAGGCAGCGGCAGCAGCCGGTACCTGGCGCGCATGTAGCTTTTCTCGTCGTTCTCAGTGCCTTCCAGCTTGACGATCACCACCCGATCAGCGCCAAGAACCAGGATCTCCATCATGTCTTCGCCATGCCGCGTCGACTTGCGGATGACGGCCTTGGCGCCGATGGTGAAGAGATCGTCCTGCCCGGGCGATTCTATGTTCGGGTCGCGCTGGGCTACTAACAGAATCTCCTTCGATTCGGTACGCAATGCGGCTTCCACCGCATCGAGAGAACTGCGCCGGCCCACCGATAACGGCAATAGTAGGCCCGGGAACAGGATGGTGTTCTTCAGCGGCAACACCGGTAACATTGGCAGTTCGTTCTTAGGCATCGATCTTTATCCCTTCTCAAGAACGGTCTCAGCTTTTGGGCCGTTCAAATCCCACTCGTCAAAACAAAAAAGGCCTGGAACAAGAGTGCTCTCCTGTCCCAGGCCACTCTCGGGGCTGCGGCGCTTCATCGTAGCGACGCAGCCCGCATACTACTTCGATTCAACAACCAGGAAAAGGGTGCGGCCCCCTCGATTGACAAGAAACAAAGCCGATTTTCCTGCTGCTTGCTTAATCAATCGGTCGAAATCAGCCTTATTGTTAACGGGCTGCTTGTTGACTTGCTGGATGACGTCGCCGCGCTGTATTCCGCCTTCCGCGGCCGGGCTACCCTCTTCAACGCCTGACACCACCACGCCTTTGGTGGACGCCGGTACATCCAACTCCTGGGCGATGTCCGGAGTCAAGTTCTCGGCTTGAATACCCCGCTCAGAGGCGCTTCCGTTGGCTGTATCGCCCGAGGATGAGGAATCGTCCCCCGCCTGGCCGTCTGTCTCCTTCGGGCGTGTGCCCAGAGTGACAGTGAACTTCATCGGCTTGCCGTCACGAATAGCGTCCAGCGTCACCGTTGTACCGGGCGCCTGTTGAATCACCTGCAGCGTCAGATTGTTGGAATCTTCCACCGGCTGTCCGTTGAAAGCGGTGATCACGTCGCCGGTCTTCAAACCTGCCTTATCGGCCGGCTTACCCGGTTCCACCATCGCCACAAGCGCACCCCGGCTCTCTTTCAAGTTGAACTGTGAAGCCAGTTCCGGTGTAACGGTTTGCAGGCGGGCGCCCATGAAGCCTCGCGTCACTTTGCCGTTCTTTACCAACTGGTCCATCACCTGGTGCGCCATATTTACCGGAATCGCAAACCCAATACCGATGTTGCCGCCTTCGCCGCCCATCATGCTGTTGCCGCCGGTCAGAATAGCGGTGTTGATGCCAATCAGTTCGCCGCGGGCGTTAATCAGCGCGCCGCCCGAATTACCGGGATTGATGGCGGCGTCCGTTTGAATAAAATCCTCAAACAACGTATTGCCGTCGCGCGGCAGGCTGCGGCCCTTCGCGCTCACGATTCCCATGGTTACGGTCTGCCCCACTCCGAACGGATTTCCGATCGCGAAACACAAGTCGCCAATCTGGGAGTGAGCGGAATCGCCGAGTGTGATCGACGGCAGGTCCTTTGCGTCAATCTTCAGCAGTGCCACGTCCGTCTGCGGATCGGTTCCAATCAGCTTCGCCTTGAACTCGCGTTTATCGAGCAGGGACACAGTCACTTCGGTAGCCTTATCCACAACATGATTGTTGGTCAAAATATAGCCATCGGCGTTGACAATGACGCCTGAGCCAAGGCTGCCTTCTTTCCGGTCGCGCGGACGGAAGTTACGGCCATTATTGCCATTGCCGAAGAACTGCCGGAAGAACGGGTCGGCCATGAACGGATTGTTCTGCGTCTGTTCTGACGCCTTGATGATGCGCGTGGAAGAAATATTCACCACCGCCGGCGTCACGTGGCTGATCACATCGGCAAAGGACCCGGGCAAGGTCCCGGTGACCGTCCCCGAGGCTGCTTTCGCCGTCACGAACACGGGCGCGGCGCTGCGCGATGACACGGCGAAGGCGGCAATCAAGCCGCCTCCTAAAGAAGCCGCAACCAGCGTGAGAATCGCTGTGGTCCGGCGGAGTTGAACTGGGTTGGACATGTAACTTTCTGATTCCTTTCTGAAACTTCTTGAGCGCACAAGGCTTTGTGCGCGGACTAACGTGAAAGCAGGGGCCGTCTTGCGCCGTTTTAGTAAGCTTTCTTTGCGATTTGGCTCCCGGTGCGAAACCGGAGTTCTCCACTTCCTGTTTGACGTATTGAAAAGAAAAACGACTTATAGTAGAAATCCTTGAGGCATCATAAGACCGTTTCGACGCCGTCACTTTGCCGCCGCGGCCGTCTCCTGGTCCCGGACGCGGGCATCGAAGCTCAGTCCGCCGCTCTTCGCATCCGCGTCTACGAACACGGTTTGGCCATCCCGAATGTCGCCCGCCAGAATCCTCCGGGCCAGGGGCGTCTCAATCTCCCTTTGGATCGCCCTCTTTAGGGGACGCGCGCCGTAGGCCGGGTCATACCCTTCTCTTACCAGCCGCGTCCGCGCCGCATCGGTCAGCTCCAGGCTCACATGCCGCTCCGCCAGCCGGTGGCGCAACGCGCCCAATTGAATCTCCACAATCTGCTTTAAGTGCTCCTCGGTGAGCGCGTGGAACACAATGATTTCGTCCAGCCGGTTCAGAAATTCAGGCCGGAAGGCCGTCCGCAACTCTTCCAGAACCGTCTTCTTCATCCGCTCGAACTCCGAGCCTTCAAACG
>CAJCIT010000073.1 GCA_903970405.1 Acidobacteriaceae bacterium
TTCGGCTTCAACGCCGTGGACTGGTTGGGATTAGCGGGCGGCAAGGCGCGCGACCGGCTGAACGCTTTTTACGCGAAGAACGGCATCGACATTGTGCGCGATCCGCCACCCTGGTTGTCGAAGCTGCCGAAGACCAAGCCCCCTACAACGTAAACGGGGAATGCTTCGGCCGGAATTGTCTATTTTGAATTTTGACGGTCTCGCGCGATACTGAGGGAGTACCCACCACCGGCGCGGTAGCCAAGTGGTAAGGCAGAGGTCTGCAAAACCTTTATTCAGCGGTTCGAATCCGCTCCGCGCCTCCAGCAAACTTTTCTAGTTTCTCAGGTTCGTCTCTCGCTCGCGGAAGGGCAAGTGTTCGGGCGGAGTAGCCTGAGCGTCAACATCGGAATCGTCGCCGAAACCAGGGTGCGCGTGGTGGTCGAAGATCTTGATCGATTTGATTTTCTCCAGGAGCCGCTGATAGTCGCGCCAACGCCCGACTGAGCCGCGACCGTCAGGGAGCGACCGGTTAGCAGGACGAGATTTACTTGCGGCGGCTCCCTGACGGTCTCGGCTCTGAAGGGTTGCGGCGATTAAGTCAGGGAGCAATTCCTTCCACTCACTGAAGCCTTGTAACATTTAGCGGGATGAAAACCATCTGGCAGTTGGGGCTCGTATACTTCGAGCACGATACGATGCCGCGCCGCACGATCCGCTCCGGTCCACTGTCCGGAAGCTTGAACGGCAAACCCGAGGTGGCCAACTGCGCGGCAACGTCGCGCATCGCCTCATCGCCGGCAATGAAGCGGGCCTGCGACGGGCCGGTCCGCGAGAACACCATGAAGAACTCCGCCGAGCCCTCCGTTCGTTGAACGGAGGGGACATCGATTGTGCGAAGCTTGCCCAACTCCTCGCCGGGAGACATCTGCAGATGGCTTGCTGTTGTTTTCGGCTTGGCCCCGGAGGCAGGCCCTGGTTTCTGGGTTTGCTGCGCCGGCTTCCCAGCGCTATCCAGCTTGTCGCGGACTCCGGCGAGATGACTGTCCGCCGCCAGAGCCAGTTCCCAATGATGGATTGCGGCGTCACGCTTGCCTTGTTTGAGGTACACGTCGCCGACGTGATCGGCACTATCCCCGTTCTGACCCAGACTCCAGGCCGCAGCGAGATACGGTTCAGCCCGCGTAAGGTCGCCTTGCCGAAAGTAGATCCAGCCGAGCGTATCCCAGGATGCGGCGAGCAGGCTGGTGCGTCCCAAATCGTTTTGGGTGAGGGCGTTCACATCAAGATCCTTCAGCAGATCCTCAACCCGGGTCACTGCCTTTTCCGCGTACTGTTGGGCAAGCGGGAGTTCCGTGCTGGCGTCCCCCAAGGCATAGGCGACATTGTTGAGCGTGAGGGGATCGTCAGTCTCACCGATCATTTGCCGAGCCAGCGTGACGCCTTCCTGTTTCTGCCCGGCTCCGAGCAGGCCGGTGAGCAAAGCGCTTCTTAGAGACAGATCGTTCTTATCGGCGGCCAGAGCAAGTCGCGAGACAGTAACAGCCTCAGCGTACTGCTTCCTTGAGATGAGCAAACTCGCGTAACTCCGGGAAAGCAGGGGATTGCCGGGCAGCTTTTCGAGCCCGTCCTTGTAGCAGGCCAGGCCATCGCCGGCGGAGCTGAACTGGGTTTGCATCCCGCAAAGCCCCATCCAGGCTGCCGGGTCTTCCGGATGCAGCTTTACTTCTTTTTGCAGGGCGATCATTGCCGATGCGCGGTCTCCCGAAACCAAGTACAGGCCGGCGCGGGCCGCCCAAAGATGCTTCTGCTTCGGGTTCAGCCGCTCAGCCTCGACAAGGGCGCTATTGGCAGCCGCCAGATCGTGATACTGCAACGACTGCATAGCCTGCGTCACCAGAGCTTCCGCTTGCGGATTATCGGTAATCTCGACGGCGACCGTCTTCCCGGCGATGCGGGAGAGTTGCATGAAGTGGTTGCGGTCGGCCGCCACGGCGTCCGTTAGCTTTCGATACTCCGCCCACTCGGCGACGGGCACTTTGCCCGCGGTGATCTTAAGGGTCCGCTCCGCGGAGAGAACTCCTCCGGCAAAGGAATATGCGCCTCGATAGTCGGCAAAGCCGGTGTGCATCCTCCCTTCGGCGGGGATCTCAATCTTAAAGCCATCGGGCAACTGGATTTCGCTGTGGAACGACACTTCGCCCACCGTGCCGATCGCCAGGGGCTCCGCGGGCGCCTTCTCTTCCGCCCCAGGGAGGCCGATGGGCGGAAACGGCGCGCTGATGCGGAGGTTGGCCCAATCAGAGTAGGTTTCCCGAGTGTAATCGTAGGAAAACTGAAGGGGCTTAGTGAGGTCTTCAAGCCATTGAACCTTCGCGTTGGTAACTTTGCCCGCGAAGCCCAAGGAGAAGGAAACGTTTTGCAAGAGGTCGTTCCACTGCGCGGCGGGGGTTGCGCCAAAGGCGGCGCGCAGCATCATCTCCTCGTCGCCCCGCCAAGTGGTCTCAAAGTGGGCCGTGAGCGTTCCTTCCGCACTGAGGGCCCCTTTCACCTCATAGCGTTGAACGCTCGGGAACGGCAGCGATTCGGGCGTCTTGCGCAGGAACGGCGGCGCATTCAGCGGGATGACCAGGGCCTGCTCATCGCGAACCCCTTTTTCCAGCGTCCCGAACGGCGCCACGCCGGAGGTGGTATCGAGCCACTCGAAGGACCCGTCGGCGGGGATCACGGTGATGAGGTGGTTAAACTGGCCGGGAGATGGAACGTCCGGGTCGAGCTTCAGCCCTGCTCCGATCAGGACCGGCCATGCTTCAATGCCAACAGCCTTCAGCAGGGACGCGAACAGAGTGTGTTTATCCTTGCAGTCGCCGTACTGCTCGGCGAGCACGTCATCGGCCGTGTGCGGTTGGTAACGGCCAGACCCGAACGAGATGGAGATGTAGCGGAAATTGACGGAGACGTACTGATACAGCGCCTTCTCCTTCTCAATGCCGGTGGTGAGGCCCTTGGTGACTTCAAGCGCCTTCGAACGAATGGCAGGCGTCACCGCAGTGGCTGGAATCGCCAGAGTCCTGTACCAATTGCCGACCTCTTCCCAACTGCTGAAGCCGCTGAGTTGTACCGAGTGCGCCGGTTTCTTGGGCGTCTCCTGCTCGGCCGTTTCGGACTGCCCGCTAGTCTCGGCCTCGGGCTTGGCGGGCATGTGGCTGGTGCGCCAAGCCAGGATGCGGCGTCCGTTTCGTTTCTCGTCGGAGGGCTTGTGGTCAGGGCTGGTATAGCGGATGGATTGCCGCTCGGGCAGGCTGACTTCCAGGGTCTCCTCCAGCACGGCGCCGGAGTCGATGAAATCGTGCGTGTACCAGAGATGACCGCCGAACTCGGACTTCGTGCGTGTCCAGCGGACGCGGTATTCCAGCGTGTCGCCGGAGCTGAGCGCGCGAACAGGCACTTGCTTCTCGCGGAGATCGGAATAAGTGGGGGCGATGCGGGCCACCTCGCCCGGCAGATCCTGAATATGGCTGGCGGGTGTGGCAACCACGGAACCGTCCGCCTTCTTTACTTGGACGGAAATGATTTCCAGATTCTCGCTATCGGCCACGTACGGGAAGTGAAGAATGCCCAGCTCGCGCACGGCGGCATCGGACTGGAGATGCACCACGGCGTGCACATCGCGGGCGCCGGTGGCATCCGCCTCAAACGACACACGAGTCTCAAAGCTCTCAACGACGTAGCCCTCCTTCGAAAGATCGGGCTTCGGAGCGTCCTTGGCCGGAGCGTTGGCGGGCGGCGGAGCTGCGGATTGAGTGGAAGGCGGGGCCGGGGGAGGGAGAGCGCTTTGGCCAGCGAACGCCACGGGCGCCCAGGCATTGAGCAGGCCGCAAAGAAACCATGTCAAACAACGGGAGAACGGCAGACTGGAGCGGCATCCAAGCCGTGGCGAGCGAAGCATCACAACAGTATCGCAGCGAACCGGCGCGGCCGTCTGGGGCAGTTAGGCGTGATGTCCACCAAGGCGGCACCCGCTCAAGCGGCACAGGTACCTGGTGGCACCGGCTTTAGCCGGAGGGAGCGGTTGATCTCTTGGACCACTTATTCCGCGCGAAGAACGGCGTCGAGCCGGGACTCGATAATGCGGTCGGCGGAGAAATCCGGAAGCTTCAGAAACTGGGCCGCCGATTGTTCGAGCGCACGGCGCGGCAGCAGCCCGATGAGTTCGCTTTCGACAACGCCCACGCCCCGCTCGGCGGCCAGGCGCGAGACGGCGTCGAAGACGGCAAAGAGCGACGTTCGATCGAAGTCAGTGAGGTTCATCGAAACCTGCACCAGACCCCGGGTGGGAAGAGCCAGACCCAAAGCCTTCACCGCCGGGAATCCGCCACTGCTCTCGCGAATCTGGCGGGCAATGTCTTTTGCCAGCGCCAGGTCATCCGATTGGAGATTGATATTAAACGCGATCAGGAAGCGGCGAGCGCCGATGATAACGGCCCCGGCTGTGGGATGAAGCGCGGGGCCGCCCAGATCGGGCTGGCGCTCTTCATTGACCAGGACCTCGTCGCGCAAGCCTTCAAACTGGCCGCGGCGCACCTGCTCCAGGCGGATTCGCGACGGCTGCAACGCCGCCGCCTCGTAGAAGTAGACCGGCAGGCCCACCTCAGAGGCGATGCGATGGCCCGCCCGATGCGCCAGATCGACGCACACTTCCATCGGCGTGGTATCGAGCGGGACGAACGGGAGAACATCAATGGCGCCAACTCTCGGATGGGCGCCCTGATGGCGGGTGAGATCGATGCGCGCCACCGCTTCGGCGGCAACCCGCACCGCCGCCTCCAAAACAGCCTCACCGCGGCCGGCGAAAGTAATGACGCTGCGATTGTGATCCGCATCGCTGGTGCGGTGAAGCACGGCAACCTGAGGTACGGCCTCAATGCTCCTTACCAGCGAATCGATGATGGATGAATCGCGGCCCTCGGAGAAGTTGGGGACGCATTCAACGATGTGCGGCTGGCTCATGGCGCAACAGCGGCGGTGGATCGCGCGGGTCCGCGCCAGCTAGTCCGATTAAACACTATGTCGCCGCGCCTGACCACCAGACCGGCGTGGTTCGTGCCATGACGCCGCGGAATTTCGTGGAAATCGTCGATCTGGAGGACCACCAGATCCGCGCGCTTCCCCACTTCGATGGTGCCGCGGTCGCGCCCCCATCCCAATGACCAGGCGGCGTTATTTGTGGCGGCGGTAATGGCCTGTTCCGCGGTCATCCCGTGATAGAGGACGGCCAGGGCAATGGCGGCCTGCATGCTGAAGCTCGGGCTGTCAAAGCGGTGGTGGGCCGTGGCAAGCACTGGAATGCCTCCATGCTCAATAAAATCCCGCAGAGGGAGAGGGCGTCGTTCCGGGTGCAGCAAATCCCGCAGGGGACGGCACAGCGCCGGCGTGCCCTGTTGCGCGAGAGCCGCTAATATCCGGTCTTCCTCTCCAGCCGGAATGACGGTTACGGAAAGCTGCCGTTCACAACGGCTTCCAAGGTCTGACAGACTGGCAATCTGCCTGGAGATCCTCAACCCCAGCGGCGGCGACGCGGCACACAGCAAATCGTGGAGCTCACGCTGACGGGCGAGAGAGCCTGACACTGAGAATGAGCGTACCCATCCCCGCTCAATCAGGCGCTGAATTGGATTCCCGGCGCCGTTCCCCAGCTTCCGCGCATGGTCAGTTGAAATCCGCCATGCCAGGGAAACGTCGGCATTGTCGGCGACCCGGGAACCCTGACGTATGAGCCGGAGATCGCCTTCGAAGGAGTCCGTTCCGCCCGCTTCGATCTCCGTCGAGACTGAGCCATGTTGAAGGCAGTTCTCCAGGAGCATGGAAGCGTCCACCCGCGCCTGAAGTAGCGATTTCATCCGGTAATCGCCCACGAACGCAGAGAGGCCCTGATCGACAAAGGCCGGCAGTACCACGCAGCCATGAGCCGAGATCTCAATCGCGTCGCGGGCTTCACGAAGGTTTTCAACACGCCGCGAGGTGCCTACGCACGCGATGAGGCCGTCGCGGATTAGAACCGCGCCGTCCTCAATTATTCCTAGATCTGAAAGCGCGGCGCCACTGCGAAAACCGCTGGGACCCCGGAGTGTTAACAACTGCCGGGCACCTCGAAGCAAAAGCAAGTGTGCCAGACTTATCCTGTTGTATCACAAGAGGATTCCTGTAACGCGGTGCCGGAAGAGCGGAGGAGATCAAAAGGCGAATCGAAGGGGAGCGAGGGTGGCAAATCGTCTCGGGAGGCCGTTTGCCAATGCCGGTGTTTTTGTCAACGCGAACGTCGCGGCTTGAGAACCCATAGCGCGCCGAAGAAGGCTCCCAGCGCCCCGAACGTGAGCCACGAAGCGCCATGAAAGGCGTCGGCGTTCGGAAAGGTGTAGGGGCTCAGGAAGAACCCCTTCGCCATCAGCCAGAGTACGGCCGCCGCCCAGATCGGAAACACCCAACGGAAAATACCTGTCACCGCCAGGAACACCGAGACCAGACCCACAATCGCCAGCGTAATGAGCCACCGGATCATGGTCTCGTCGCTGAAGGGCAGAAAGCCGAATCTGGGCACCGTGTGGCTTGACGCGGAAATGGCCGCCACCGCCAAAACAAACAGGCACAAAATTGTATGGAACACATAACTGAACAAGCGGAGTAAGAATCCGAATACCGTGATCACTAAGCCCCCAGGCGATCGCCCCGCACCGCGCGACCGTGTCTGAAAGCAGCATTGTAACAACCGTCAAATTTTTTCCGCTTGAGCTTGACGCCGCGTTTGCCGTCGCTCCCTGACGGTCGCGGCTCGGTAGGCGCCTAGTTAGGTCAGGCAATGCCTGTGGGGCCGATTGCCAGCCGGCCCCACAAACGGTTGGATTTTCCCCTTAGTTCTCACGGTCGCGTGCGATACAGCATTCGGGGATACGGGATCGTTTCGCGGATGTGCTCCAGACCGCACATCCAGGCCACAAAACGCTCCACGCCCATCCCGAAGCCGCCGTGCGGAACCGTGCCGAAGCGGCGCAGGTCAAGGTACCAGTTGAAGGCCTCGCGCGGCAGTTGGTGCTGGTCGAGCCGCTGTTCAAGGAGTTTGAGATCGTGAATGCGCTGCCCGCCGCCGATGATCTCGCCGTAACCCTCGGGCGCAATGACATCCACGCCGAGCGCCACTTCAGGCCGCCGCTCATCCGGCTGAAAGTAGAAGGCCTTGATCTCCGTGGGGTAACGGTCAACCATGACGGGACGATGGAAGTCTTCGGTGAGGAGCGTTTCGTCGGTGTTGCCGAAGTCGCCGCCCCATTGAATCTCGCTGCCCTTGGACTGAAGAATTTTGACGGCTTCGTCGTAGCTCATGCGCGGAAACGGCTTGGCCACTGTTTCCAGGCGGGAAGTGTCCCGCTCCAGCGTCTTCAGCTCTTCTTTGCGGTTTTCAAGAACGCGGCCGACGATATAGACTACCAGATCCTCGGCCACCCTCTTAACGTCCTCCAGATCGGCATAGGCCATCTCCGGCTCAACCATCCAAAACTCGGTGAGGTGCCGGCGGGTCTTCGATTTCTCGGCGCGAAAAGTGGGGCCGAAGCAGTACACTTTCCCGAAGGCCATCGCGTTCGCCTCGTTGTAGAGTTGCCCGGATTGCGTGAGGTACACCTTCTCATCTTCGAAGTAATCCACCTCGAAAAGAGTGCTGGTCCCTTCGCAGGCGGAAGGCGTAAAGATAGGCGTGTCGACCAACGTGAAGCCGTTCGAATCGAAGTAGTCGCGAATCGACTTGATCACCTCATGGCGCACGCGGATGGCCGCGTGTTGCCGCTTGCTTCGCAGCCAGAGATGGCGATGATCCATCAGGAAATCGACGCCGTGGTCCTTGGGCGTGATGGGGTACGGATGCTCTTCGGAGACATGCTGCAGAATGTCCACGCTTTCAACGTCGAGTTCGTAGCCGCCGGCGGCCCGTGCCTCAGCACGCAGCCTGCCGCGAACAATCAGCGAGCTCTCCTGCGTCAGATGCTTTAGGGCTTCGAACGTCTCTTCCGGAAGCGCGGTCTTAAGGGCCACACATTGCAGCAGACCGGTGCCGTCGCGAACGATGGGAAAGACAATCTTGCCGGACTTGCGAAGGTTATAGAGCCATCCGGCGATTTCCACCGGCTGCCCGGCGCTGTGTTTGACATGATCCGCGGCGTCGCCGATGGCGATCCGCTTAGCGGGAACAGAAGGTCGATCCGCGTCGTCCAGAGGAACGGCCGCATCCGGTGCAGTACTCATAAGACCAACTAACTTGCTGGGGGTTTCATTGCGCCAGCGCCACTAACCGGTCAGCGATCCGCTTGGCCGCCTCCAGCGGGTGCTCAATTTCAGGACGTTCGTTGAGTTCCAGCAGCAGCGGATACTGTTCAGGCCGGGACGCAAGCATTTTCATGGCCGCGATCCAGTCGATTACCCCCCCCCCTTCAATTGGAAAGAGGTGCAAATCGGCGGCACCATCATTATCGTGGATGTGAGTGGATCGAATCAGTTCGGCCATGGAATTAAACTCATGTTCCAGGTTTCCGGTCAGGTTGGCATGGCCGATGTCAAAGCAATAATCCAGCTTCAGGTGGGTGCTGGCAAGGAAATATTTCAGGCGGTCGGCCGTGGAGTAGCAGTTCGGAATGTTCTCAAGAAGAAGACTGACGCCGCGCTGTCCAGCGTAGAGGCGGATCTCTTCCAGCGACGTGAGGGCAGCATCCAGACGCTCCTCGTCGATCTCTTCCTCGCGCGCGCCCAGGTGCTGAATCAAGTAGCGGAACGGGATGAAGTCGGCCACATCCAGGGCGCGCTTGATTTCTTCCACGCTCGCCATCCGCTTGGCCTTCACCGGCTCCATAATATTGATGTGCGATTGCGGACCGGAACGGCCCCACTTTTCGTCGCTATACATGGGCGAATGCAGCGAGTGGAGTTTCACGCTGGAATCGCGGAACCAGTGGCCCAACTCCGCGATCTGTTCGATGTTGCGGTAGTCAAGATGCTGCCGCGCGCAGTAAATCTCAATCAGCGGGAAGCCGGCCTGCCCAATGCGATCGAGCGAGGCCGTGGTGAGCCGGTGATTGACCAACAGGTGAGTAGAAAGGGCAATCTGCATGAGGCCTTTATTAGTATCCCGATGCCTTTCCCCAAAGTCGAGACTCGGTGCCGCCTTCGAGCGAGCCGTCCTTCACCACAATGGCCTCCACGCGAGCGACGCCCTCAATCGGCTTTATGATATATCCCATCTGCGTCAATTTAGCTTCAACACCGCGATCGAAGTTCTTCTGCAGAAATAGCGTGTCGGGCTTCCATTGGTGATGGAAACGGGGCAGATCCACGGCGTCCTGTGGATTCATGTGGAAATCGATAACATCCACGATCACCTGCAGTACTCCGGTGGTAATGCGTGAACCGCCGGGCGCACCGACAACCATAAACAGCTTGCCATCCCTGGTAATGATGGTCGGCGTCATGGAAGAAAGGGGCCGTTTTCCGGGCTCAATGGCGTTGGCTTCACCGCCGATCACGCCGAACATGTTCGGCGAGCCGGGCTTGGCGGCAAAATCATCCATCTCGTTATTGAGAAGGATGCCGGTCCCCGGTATCGTTACGCCATTTCCAAAGTAGGCGTTTAACGTATAAGTGAGGGAAACGGCGTTTCCCTGCTCATCGACGATGTCGAAGTGAGTGGTCTCACTCGATTCAATCTGCGAGACGTGCGCGGCCAGCGCCCTCGGCAACCCCGGTTCAACCAGGTCACTGGGCGTGGCGTGCTCAGGGTCGATGCCGGCGCGGCGGCGCTCAATGTACTTCGGATCAAGCAGCATCTTCACCGGGACATTGTAAAAGTCGGGATCGCCCAGATACTCACTACGGTCGGCGTAGAAGCGGCGCATGGCTTCCGCCATAAAGTGCACCGCCATGGCGGAATCGGGGCCCTCCGCCGTAAATTTGGTGCCGTCCAGCATCCCGAGCATCTGCAGAACGCCGACGCCGCCGGCGCTGGGAGGTGGCGGCAGAATCAGGTGGTATCCCTTGTAATCGCCCTCCAGCGGCGCGCGCTCAATAACCTTGTAGTTCTTCAGATCGTCCAGGGTGATGAGGCCGCCGTGAGCGCTCATCTGTTGTGCGATCTTATGCGCCGTGGCCCCTTCGTAAAAATCCTGAGGACCGTTCTGGGCGATGCGGCCGAGAGTCGCGGCGAGATCCGGCTGCTTGATAATCTCGCCAAGCTGATAACCATGGCCGCCGCGGAGAAAGATTCGGATGGATTCGGGATCGGTGGAGAGAGACTTGGTTCCTTCGCTCAAAGCGTTGGCCAGGCCTTCATCCACCGGAAAGCCCTCGCGAGCCAGCTTAACCGAGGGCGCCACCAGCTCCGCCCACTTCTTCGTGCCGAACTTCGCGTGGGCTTCCCCCAGCCCTTTGACGGAGCCGGGAACTCCGGAGGCGCGCCAGCCCACCAGGCTGTCGCGAGTGGGCTTGCCATCGGGGCCCAGGTACATATCGCGCGTGGCTTTGCCGGGAGCAGCCTCGCGGAAATCGAGGAACGCGCGGCGGCCATCGGCCATGCGGATGAGCACGAAACCGCCGCCGCCAAGATTGCCGGCTTGGGGATGGGTGACGGCCAGTGCGAAGCCGACAGCGACGGCCGCATCAACCGCATTGCCGCCCTGCTTGAGGATCTCGACGCCAACATCGGCCGCCTGTCGCTCCTGGGCCACTACCATGCCGTGCTTGGCGCGGACCGGATCCTTTGAGAGCAAAGGCAGCGGAAAAAGAGCAGACAGAGTCGCAAGAGCCGTGAGGCCCGCCGCAAGAGGACGCTGGCGCATACTGAGAAGTCTAGCGTAAGCCCCAGCGTGAGCCATAGACATCCCCGCGTGGCGATCTAAAAGCCCGCGCCACGTCAGTCCCTGGCTCTCAAACGCGGGGCGCGCCGTGTAGCCGGCACTTTGCCGATGCGAGAGTCCCTGGCCACGACAAGCTCGCAGGCCCGCAACGCCGCCTCTTCGAAATCGGGCGAATCGGCGGGAAGCACTTGCCAGCCCGTCACCTTCTTTCCGAATAACTGAATCGATCGCATGTTCGGGAACTCATGACGCAGACTATCGTGGTGCTCTTCGGTGGTTGCCAGCCACACCCCGTTGTCCGCCGTTGCGCCGGGTTTATCGCGGAGGATCAACACAATCTTGTCGGCAACATAGACTGCGAGGCACCCGAACATGGGGCGGGTGGTGGGCAACAATTCGGAGATGGCGTCAAGTACGAACTCATGCGGAACGGTCTTCCGCTGCTTGCCGGCGATAGGGGGCTTGAGTCGTGGCGCGGGCATTCTTGCTGGCTGTGCCGACACTCGTGCCGGCGTTTCTTAGGCGTCCCCTTACGGCCGGGAACGTTTGGGCTCATATAAGCCTATCTCGCCCCTCCGCTACTCGAATTCAATCCCCTACACCTTGAGACCCGAAAACGCCTCGGGACTGACGTTATACACGCCCTTGAACGGATTATCCGTGTCCGTCATCACCAGGTTTGCGAGAAAGAGGACAACGGCCACCAGCAGAAAGCAGCACATGCCCGCCACCCATTGATGGAACGGATAGAAGAACGTGAGCAACGCCAGCGCGGCTGCCAGAGTGTGAACCAAATGGATCAAAGTTGCTGGAATCTTCGTCAAGCTCTTGGTCACGCGTTCGTCGCGATGCTCCCCCGCCTGCTGTCCGATGTCAATGAGACGCTGGTGTACCAGGCCCTCCTCCGCGCTGGCCGGTACGGTTCGCAAAATTGCATCCAGTATTTCCGAAAACGCCTGCTCGGTAGCTTTGTCCCGCCGCCGCTCGCCCAGGGCCGGCCATTCGGATCTCACCACCTGTTGCGCGTAGGCGGCCACCGCGCGCCGGATGCCGCGCCGGGCTTCCGGATTGACGAAAGCGCTGAAGCGCAACAACTCGTTGAGCGAGTTGCATTCCCGCATCATGAAAGTCTCCACGTCGGTAAACTGTCCCCAAATGACAAAGATCACAAACGCGAAAATCACCGCATAAATGCTTCCGATCAGCAGAATGAGTGTGTTGAGGCCTTCTGCCTCGCCCGCGGTAAGCTCGTGCAGTCCGCCGCCGTGCCAAAGCCAGTAGGCGCCCGCTGCTACGGCCAAACCTGTCACCAACCGGAAAACTTGCGTTGAGAGAGCATGGCTATTCATAGGTGCATGGAGATCCACTATACTCGCACTGGCAATCGGCAAAAACCGAGATCTTTCAGACTTCCGAGGTCCCCCTAGTCACTTGACCGTAGGTGGTCATCGTCGGGCGCTGCTGTGTGCTTCCCCTTTGACACCTGCTCGGCTGTCCGCTTTCGGGAAAGCTAATCTCGCAACCGGACCGGCAGCGATGGCGCGAAATCGATCGGACATAAGCCATCTTCTTCAATCGCCAGCGGTTTGCCAATGCGCTTGCAGTGGCCAGCAGTCTGCTGGATAGATCATGATATTAGTGGTCGAATCCAGGTTCTGCGAAACGGCCGGGCAGCAGCAGACACGGTGAGGACCTCCATGAGTAACCGATCGGATCAGGCGGCAAGCATCACTCACGCGCTCAGATATGCAGGTGGGTTGTTCGGCGACCTAAGGGTGGCGGTCCGCTCACTGCGGCGGACCCCTTCGTTGTGGGCCGCCATTGCCGTCACCTTAGCGCTCGGTATTGGCATGAACACCGCCATTTTCAGCGTTGTGCGCGGCGTGCTGTTGCGTCCGCTGATGAATCGCGATGAAGACCGGCTGATTTTCATCCAGCAAAGCGCTCCCGGTCTGCAAGTGAGCAACGCCACATTCTCAATTCCTGAGGTCACTGACATAGGTGCGCACCTGAAG
This sequence comes from Acidobacteriaceae bacterium, assembly GCA_903970405.1. Classification (GTDB taxonomy): domain Bacteria; phylum Acidobacteriota; class Terriglobia; order Bryobacterales; family Bryobacteraceae; genus CAJCIT01. The sequence continues at coordinate 12,884 of CAJCIT010000073.1, forward strand.
ACCATCAGCAAGCTTGGCACCTTTTCCACTATCGACTTTTCCGCGGATGGATTCGGCGCGGCACGCGAAATCCACGCCGGAGTGGTCGACGGCGCCTATTTTGACGTAATGGGGCTGAAGCCCGTCTTGGGCCGCCTGCTGAACGAAAGCGACGACGGGCCGAACGCTCCGGGCGCAGTAGTGCTGACGTACAAATTCTGGGCCACCGTGCTGCATTCCGATCCGAGCGTGATTGGAAAGCCTATACGGCTGGGCAGCATGATGGAAGTCCGTCCGGCAACTATCGTCGGAGTGTTGGAGCCGTCCGTGCCGTATCCGGCGGAGACGGAGCTCATCGCCAACATCGTCACCAGCCCGCACCATCTCTCAGCCACCATGGTGCAGGGTCGCGAGCATCGCATGACCGATATATTCGGCCGCTTGGCGCCTGGGGCGAGCATTAACTCCGCACGTGCGGAGCTTCGCACTGTGTATGCAACCATGACGGCCGCCCACCCCGGCGTTTACAAGCCTCAGCATCGCTACCAGATCGACGCCCGGCTATTGCGGGACCAGATCAACTCGGAAGCGACCACCGTCCTTTGGCTGTTGTTTGGCGCCTCGGGCCTGCTGTTCGTCATTGCTTGCTCAAACGTCGCGAACCTGATCCTTGCGCGCACGGTCCGTCGCGAATCGGAGTTGGCGGTGCGCGCCGCCCTGGGAGCGAGCGTTGCCGCCCTTCGCAGGTCGCTGTTGGCCGAAAGCCTGATTCTCTGTGGCAGCGGAGGCCTCGCCGGCGTACTTGTGGCCATCCCCATGGTGACCGTACTTGCGCGTTACGCGTTTCGATTCTCCGTAAGGGCGGGGGATCTGCCTGTTGATTTCGGCTTGCTTTGGATGGGTTTGGCTTTGGCTTTGGCGGCCGCGGTGTTTCTTGCCTTCGCTCCCCGCCTGCCTTCCGGCGATAGCTCGCGAGGAACGGCGCTCACCAGCGGCGGCAGCCGCGTCACCGGCAGCAGCCGCCGCCGCATTCGCATTTTCACTGTTGTTCAGGTGGCCGCGTCATTCTTATTGTTGGCCGGTGCGGGTGTGTTACTGACTACTTTGCGCTCTATGCAAACCGCACAGCCGGGCTTTGAAACCGGTCATGTTCTGATTGCCAATCTGCCTTTGATTTCCGATGGCCGCACGCCGCAACAGGTGGCTCAGTTTTACCAGGAGGCCCTGCGTAAAGTAAGCGCGCTGCCGGGAGTGGATAGCGCCTCAACTGCGATGTGGGCCCCGTGGCTCGACAGGCGTTACTTAAGCTTCGCTCTTCAATTCGCAGTCGAGGGTCGAAAAGGGGAAAGCGGCACGGACGACCTGCGTGCCCGGTTCCGGTTTGTTTCGCCGGGCTACTTCGCCACGTTGGGCATTCCGTTGATCGAGGGGCGTGACTTCACAGAGGCCGACCAGAAGGAATCCGAACTGGTAGTTGTCGTCAGTAAGAGCATCGCCCAGCAGTTGTTTCCCGGACAAGACGCGCTAAATCGCCACATTATGTGGACGGACCCTCTCGTTAAGGTCGCCGGCATCAGCCCGAATGCCCGCCGGATCGTCGGCGTCCTGGCCGACGTGGACGATGCCAACATCCTCCCCCAGCACAATTTGACTATCTATCAGCCCTTCGCGCAGGGGCCGGTATACGGAGCCTGCCTGCTGGTGCGCTCGAGCCAAGATCCGACCGCCCTGGTCCCATCCATCACGAAAACCATCCGCGCCGTGGCCGCGACTCAGCCCGTTGAGCACGCCAGCACTCTGGAGGATGTCCGCACCGAAGTCCTGGCGAACAACCGCGTGAATGCCGTCGTATTCGGAGGGTTCGCCGCTCTCGCCTTAGCGATTTCAGCGGTCGGAATTGCCGGCGTGCTGGCATTTTCGGTGAGCTGGCGCACGCGCGAGTTCGCAATCCGGCTGGCAATCGGCGCCCAGCCGCTTTGGATTCTCTCGAACGTGCTGTTAGACGGCGCAACCACGGCGGCGATTGGCATTGCCGCAGGCGGTCTCCTGGGCTGGGGATTGTCACGCTTGGCCGGCAATTACATTTCGGAGCTTCAGCTTCCGGGCCCAATTCCGTTGCTCGGAGCGGCAGCGGTGGTCGTTGTGTCAGCAGTATTGGCATCGTTAGTACCGGCCGCGCGGGCCGCGCGAGTCGATACGATGCAAGCGCTTCGCGCCGAATGAGAAGCTGCCGCCCCCGTGGCGCGGCGTTCTACCTGCTGGGCCGAGAGTCATCTGGGCTGTGCCTGGTTGCGGTTGAAACGAAGAACAGCCGACACGAATGTCGGCTCAGCCGGCTAAAAGCCCGCGCCACGGAGCGCGGGGATTACGCGACTCTGAACCCACCGCACACTTTAGAGAACTGGCGAAGAACTCAACGCCGTTGAGGCCGCTTGCCTGAGCCAGCAACAATCACCTGACCAGTCATGGGAGGCTCACAAGCATCTGTTGTTGCGCGACCGAGTCCAGGATGTACGTTTGCTTCCAGCCCTTGGCTTTGCGCGATGCGGAGAAGCAAATCCGCAAAGAGAATTTGTTCTTCCTCGCTGAGCGGTGCGCAGAGCGCTCTCTGGTGATCGCGCGCGACCTGACCGATCAGCTTCAGGGTTTCTGCCCCTTTTTCTGTCAGGCGTAACGCATAAACACGTCTGTCCTCAGCGGAATTTTGCCGCTGGAGAAGGCCTTTCTTCTCAAGCTCATCGACGAATGCCACCAACCGGCTGGCGTGCATCCGAAGCCGTTTGGCGAGCTCCTGTTGGCTGAGCCCCGGGGATTGCGCAACCAGCCGCAGAATCCCCGCATTGGCCGGTGTGAGTTGGTAAGGAGAAAGGCGCTCAGCGAACAAAGCAGCCGCGTGCGCACCAACCTGAGCCAGCAGGAAGGCCGCCGAACCGGCGCCTCGATTGTGACCATCTTTGCCCAATGGAGCTATCCTTTCACAGGACCAGTAGAGATTCATTGAAATAATCATTACATTAGTGAATGATTTCTGATAGTATGACTCATGAACATATCGTCCTGCCAAACCGGCAGGAAAAGGAGAGAGCGTTATGAGTGAAGTCTCGGATGTCAAGCTGAACGGCAGCGGCTTTCGCGGTCCAAATATCGGGATTCTTGCAACCATCTTTGTAGTGCTGTTTTGCGCGGGTCTGTACCCGGTTACCGCCTTTGGAGGAGCGCCATATTTCCCAGGGCCCGCGGAGCCGCTGGACACCATCGTCGCGTTCTTTGCCGCCAGGCCGACAGCAGTTCTCGCGTGCGCGTTCTTCCAATTTGGGTCTGCAATCGTCTTGGGGCTCTTCACGGTGACTATATTCAGTCAACTTAAATATCTTGGTGTGAAGGCGGCGGGAACTGGAATCGCTCTCTTCGGTGGCCTAATGGCGGCTTTCAACATGATGGCCGGGACGTTCGTCTTGTGGACCATGACCTATCCGGGAATCGCTCAGGATCAGCCGCTCCTTCATGCTCTCTATCGAATGATATTCGCTTTTGGGGGGATCGGCTTCTCCGTGCCGTGCGGGCTGCTGCTTGCGGGTGTTTCCGTGACATCGGGATTCTACAAGCTGCTGCCGAGGTGGATCGTCATACTTGGGCTGGTTGTGGCGGCGATCGGCGAGTTGAGTTGGTTTGAGATGCTCACCCCTACGCTGATCGCTCTGATTCCGCTTACCCGTTTCCCCGGATTCGTTTGGCTCATCGCCGCGGGATTCGCGTTGCCAAAATCGAGAAGGCGCGGAATCGCCGCGTGACGGCTCTTAGTATCCCGATGCGGCATCAACCGGTTAGAGTAGTGGCGCTTTGCTATCTGATCGTTTCGCCGGCAATGGGAGGCTTCATGAATGTGGTCCGCCTTCTGGTCAGTCTGGGAACGGATGCCAAACGGCTGCAAGGGCAACCGCTTTCAGCGCGGGGCGCCGCCGTGGTCAGGGGTTGTTTTGTCGTACCTGTTTTTTGAGGAAGTTCCACCGGCCCTTAGGAACGCTCCGTCCTATTCTGGAATGTCACGTGGAGTTCCAAAATGCCCGAGGCCTTGCTCTCAATTGTGCGAAGCACGTTTCTGATTGTGGGTGCGCTGTTTCCAATCGTGAACCCGCTGAGTGACACACCCATCTTCCTGAGCCTCACCCAGGGGTATTCGACGCACGATCGCGGCGTGCTTTCGCGCAAGATCGCCATCAACAGTTTCTTTTTGCTGATCGGATCCATCCTCGTCGGGACGCACATTCTGGATTTTTTCGGTATCTCCCTTCCGGTGGTGCAAGCGGCCGGGGGACTGGTGATTATTTCGACGGGGTGGTCGCTGCTGAACCAACGGGATGACAGCCCAGACCTCGAAAGAGCCGTGAGTTCGGAGGATATTGCTAAACGGGCGTTCTATCCCCTGACCATGCCGCTAACGGTGGGTCCGGGCTCCATCTCGGTGGCGATTACATTGGGAGCGAATGTCCCGCACGGGGTCGCTCTTGTGGGGTCGTTCATCGCTTCGGTGGTGGGTTCCGCGCTAATTGCCCTGTCGGTTTACTTGTGCTACCGATCGGCGGAACGGATTGCGAGGCTGCTGGGCGACGTAGCGATGAGCGTTATCTCCAGGCTTTCGTCGTTCATCCTATTCTGCATCGGTGTCCAGATTCTGTGGAACGGCGTCAAGGCGCTGCTGGCTGCCGAGCATTTAAGATAGCTCAATAAAGCCTTGCTCGGGACCGCTTAGAATAGAGCAGGTCAGTCACGAATCGAATGACGGCCGCGGCTTGGCCGCCTGCAAGAAGCGTTGTCCCGGGATCGCTTCGAGGCGACCCTAAATGAAAGAGTAAGGGTACACAACGCGAGCGTAGAGGAGTACGCCTCCACGCTTCGGCAAAGGGGCATTATTCCGAAGTTTTATTGAACCTCGATGCCGCTGGTGTTGTGGGTGCCCTGCCGAGCAGTAATCCCGCGTCTCAGCTACGCAAGCGCGCCTAAAACACGCGCCAGATCAATAGGGCCAGTGCGGCTTGCTGAAGACGCCGCCATCGATCCACACCGTTTGCCCGCTGATGAACTCGGCGGCGGAACTGGCCAGGAACACCACAAACTCGCCCACATCTTCTGGCGTCCCGACGCGTCCCATGGGAGCGAGACTGCTCCAGATCCGCGCAAAGTCCCCGCCTTCGTGTTTGGTGCGCTCCACTTCGATGGCGCCCGGGGCGGCGCAGTTGACGCGGATTTTGTATTTGCCCAGTTCCACGGCGGCCGATTTGGTGAACATTTCGATGCCGCCCTTGCTCGCTGTATAGTTGACCAGATTAGGGAAGGCAAACTTGTTGCAGCCTGAGCCAATGTTGACGATGGCGCCGCCCAGGCCATGGTCGCGCATGTGCCGTCCCGCGTGCTGGGTGCATAGGAAGCAGCCCTTCAAGTTCGTATCCAGCACGTGATCCCATTCCTCTTCGGTGAGATCCAGCAGCGGCTTCCAGGTTTGGACGCCCGCGTTGTTGACCAGGATCGTGAGCGGTGAAAAGTCTTTGAGGGCGGTGTCGAAGAGGCTGGTGACGCCGGCCGCTCTGCCGACGTCCGCTTGTACAGCGAGCGCCTTGCGGCCGAGCGACTCGATGGCGGCGACGACTTCGCCGGCGCCGGCGCGGTCAGAGTTATAGTTGACCACCACATTGGCTCCGGCCCGCGCGAGTGCGATCGCGATGCCCCGGCCGACCCCTTTGCTAGCGCCTGTCACCAGCGCATTCTGACCGGCGAGGAGGGTGTGGGAGGCGGAAATGGAGGGCGAAAAGGGCATCGCCACGATTCTATGCGACGCGTGACTGGAGCCGGCTGAGAGCCGTCAGGGAGCGACCGGTTGTTACCTATCAGCCCGACTGGACATTGGCAGGACGGGACCACCAACCGGTCGCTCCCTGACGGTCGCGGCTCAGTAGGCGCGGTGCGTCCGTTCCGTGTTTAAATTGGGATGTAAATGGATATCGAAGGAGCGCCCCTACATTGAACGTAAAAGTTGCTGAGGCCGCGCAGGTCCGTGAGCCCGCGGAGCGTTGGACGGTGACAGATGCCGAGGAGTTGTACGACATCGCCAGTTGGGGCAAGGGCTACTTTTCGATCGGCGCAAACGGAAATGTCTTCGTACATCCAACCAAAGAGGCGAGCCGGAACATCGACCTGAAACAGTTGGTGGACAGGCTGGAATTGCGCGGCATCTCACTGCCGATCCTGATCCGCTTCGGAGAGATTCTGAAGCACCGCCTGGGGGAAATGTACCAGGCGTTCGAAAATTCCATCCGCGAGCACGGCTATCAAGGCCGCTACTGCTGCGTGTTTCCCATCAAAGTGAATCAACAGCGGCAGGTGGTTGAGGAGGTCTTCGAATACGGCCGCCCTTACAGCTTCGGATTGGAGGCCGGTTCGAAGCCCGAATTGCTGGCGGTGCTGGCGATTGCCGACAACAACACCCCGATTATCTGTAATGGCTTCAAGGACGATGAGTACATCGAGATGGTGATGCTGGCGCAGAAGATCGGCCGCAACATCACGCCGGTGGTGGAGAAATTCACTGAGCTGGAACTCATGGTGAAGCATGCTGCCAAGGTCGGCGTGAAGCCAACCATCGGCATTCGCGTGAAGTTGGCCAGCCGCGGGTCAGGACGTTGGAAATCGTCGGGCGGTTACCGGTCGAAGTTTGGCCTCACTGTCAGCGAGGCGCTGAAGGCGGTGGAGTTCCTCAAACTGAACGGCATGGCGGACTGCCTGCGCTTGCTGCACTTCCACCTGGGCAGCCAGATCACGAACATTCGCCAGATTAAGGCCGCGGTGATTGAAGCCGCGCGCATTTACGTGGATTTGAAGCGCATGGGGACGGGGCTTGAAAAGCTGGATGTGGGCGGCGGACTGGGCATTGACTACGACGGATCGCAGACGGACTTCGAATCGAGCGTCAACTACACGCTGGAGGAGTACGCCCGCGACGTTGTCTATCACATCCAGAGCATCTGCGATGAAGCTGAGGTACCGCATCCCACCATCATTTCGGAAAGCGGCCGGTCAGTAGCGGCGTATCACAGCGCGCTGGTCTTTAACGTTCTGGGCGTGAGCGGCTTCGGCGAAGACGAGTTGCCCGCCAGCGTGGCCGAAGACTCCGAGCAATGTCTGATCGATATTTTCGAGGCGCACAAAGCGGTCAACAAGAGGAACCTGCTGGAGTCGTATCACGACGTGCAGCAGGGACTGGATTCGGCGTTAAATCTCTTTAGCTTGGGGTATCTGCCGCTGGAGCAGCGCAGTTTGGCGGAAAATCTATACTGGTCCACCTGCCGGAAGATCTTGAAGCTGGCAGGCGAGCTGGATTACTTCCCGGAAGAACTGGAAGGGCTGGACGGAATGTTGTCAGACACTTACTTCTGCAACTTCTCGTTATTCCAGAGCATGCCCGACAGTTGGGCCGTGAAGCAACTTTTCCCGATCATGCCGATTCACCGGCTGAATGAGGCGCCCACGCGCAAGGGCGTTCTGGGCGATATCTCGTGCGATTCCGACGGCAAAGTGGATCAGTTCATTGATCGTCGCGACGTCAAGAAAACGCTGCCTCTGCACACGTTTACCGGACAGGAATATGTGCTTGGCGCGTTTCTGATCGGGGCCTACCAGGAGATCCTCGGTGACCTGCACAATCTCTTCGGGGATACGAACGCGGTCCACGTGACTCTGAACGATCAGAACGAGGTGGTGCTGGAAACGGTGATCCAGGGCGATACGGTTCGCGAGGTGTTGAACTACGTGCAGTTCAGCGCCCAGGCGCTGTTGGACGCGTTCCGGCGAGACGTGGAATTGGCTGTGCGGGAACAGCGAATCGGCTACGAGGAGTCCGGCCGGCTGCTGAAGTTTTATGAAGAAGGCCTGAACGGCTATACCTACCTCGAACAATAAGACAGATCGCGAAGCGCCTGGAAGAATCAGGAAAGTACCGCCCGATGCGGCGGCGCCGGCTACTGAATCGGGGAAGCTCCGCGTAGTTCTTGTTTCACCTCGCAATCCCTTAAACATCGGCGCGGCCGCCAGGGCCATGAGTAATTTCGGGTTCACCGATCTGCATCTGGTGAACCCCTACGACGTGGCGTTTCGCGAGGCTCGGTCGGCGGTCAAATCGCAGTATGTGCTGGAACAGGCCGTGGTTCACGCAGACCTCGCCGAAGCGCTTACCGGCTGTTCATTGGTGGTGGGCACAACCTCTCTAGGCCATCGGGAATTGCACACCGCACTCCACCGGTTGGAGCGTGGCGCGCGGATGATCCGAAGCAACTGGACGAATCCCGGGGGCCGTGTCGCGCTGCTGTTCGGCTCGGAAAAGTTCGGGCTTTCGAACGACGACCTGAGCCATTGCCATTGGTGCCTGCGAATTCCGACGCGCGACGAACATGAATCGATGAATCTGGGGCAGGCCGTGGCAGTCTGCCTGTATGAGCTTCGACGCGACTCGCGGGCGGCTCTGAGGAGCCACCCGGCACCCCAGCAGGCGCCGGCCGAGGACCTGGAACGGATTGCGTCGCTGCTCAAAGAACTGTTGGAAAAAAGCGGTTATGTCAACGACCGGACCCGGCATTCCACCGAGTTGAAGCTGCGGCGGCTGACCAAGCGGCTCCAACTTAATAAGCATGACGCGGAGATCTGGCTGGGTATGTTCCGGCAGATTCTGTGGAAAGTGAATCGGCCCTCGTAAGCAATTCATCCGTAATGGCTTCCGAATTAGAGGTATAGTGAAGCCAGGACGCGCGGGCAGCCGCCAGGAGTCGCCTTCACCCCTCGGGCACGTAGTTTGGCTGCCGTTTTTCGCGTTCCGAACCGGAGCAACCCAGACGCCGAGGTCTGCAAGTTTCCTAGCGCTAAGCAGGCAAGAATTGCCGAGTTCGAAAGTTCCGGCAAGCTTGCCAACTCATTGATTGTGCACGGTGGGGCATCGATACGCTGGCCCAACACCGATTTGGCAATCAAAACGCACTAAAGACTTTCAGCGTCGGAAGCAACCCGGAAAAAATGCGTCTTGCCCTCTCACTATTCATAACTCTGGCGGCGACCGTATCCGCTGTGCCGGTGGAAGCCGAGCGCCGCGGCGGCGCTGGACTTCTGGCGGTGCAGTCTCTGGTGCTGTCGGTATTTGAGTGGTTTGGACAGTTTGGGATCTTCTGCCAGCGAGTCCTGAAGGGTACGTTTTCCGCTCCATTCGAGGGGAGGGAGTTTCTTCGCCAGTTGGACAATATCGGGTCACAATCGTTGCCGCTTGTGGCTGTGGCGGGCGCGGCCATCGGCGTGGTTTTGGGCCTCCAAACTCGCGAGAGCCTGACCCGATTTGGCGCCACGTCGATGCTTCCATCGGTCATTATCTATTCGCTGATGAAAGAGATGGGGCCGATTGTCACGGGGTTGATTGTGAGCGGGCGCGTGGGAGCCGGCATTGGAGCCGAACTCGGTTCCATGAAGGTTACTGAGCAAATTGACGCCATGGCGGTGTCAGGCGTAAATCCGTATAAGTACCTGGCCTCTACCCGCATTCTGGCCTGCCTGGTTGCTCTGCCGCTGCTGACGCTGGTAGCCGACGCCGCCGGTGTTCTGATGGGGTGGCTCTCGAGTACTTTGGTGAAGCCGATTTCGCTTGGCCTGTTTCTGAATATGGGGCTGAACGGCGTGTCGTTTGGCGATTTCCTACCGGCCACACTGAAGACTTCCATCTTTGGCCTGATCATTGGCGCCGTCTCGTCGTACCAGGGCATGAGCTCCCGCGGCGGCACAGAGGGCGTGGGCCGGTCGGCGACCAGCGCGGTGGTGATCTCTTCGCTTTTCCTGATTGTGGCTGACGTATTTCTAGTCCGCCTGATCCTGCTCTTTTTTAAGTGAGCGTTCAATGGAGAACACCGACAACACATTACCGATTGCGATAGCCCATCTGTCTAAGTCCTTCGGCGGACGGAAGGTCCTGGATGGCATTGACTTGACGATTCCCCGCGGCCAGACCTTGTCTCTTCTCGGACGTAGCGGCACGGGGAAGAGCGTCCTGCTTCGGTTGCTCATCGGTCTCGATAAACCTGATTCCGGCTCAATTCGAATCGACGGGGAAGAAATTACATCGCTCGGTATGGACCGACTCAACAGAATCCGTCAAAAGCTGGGCTTCCTGTTTCAGCAAGCCGCCCTCTACGACTCACTCACCCTTGGTGAAAATGTCGAGTTCCCCTTGAAACGCCAAACAACGCTGTCGCCGGCTGAACGGACAGAAAAGGTTCGCGCGCTGTTGGCATCCGTGGGACTGGAACGCGACGTCGACAAGCTTCCATCGGAAATATCAGGCGGCATGAAGAAACGAGCCGGCTTGGCGCGGGCGTTGGCTCTGGATCCGGCGATTGTCTTCTTCGACGAGCCAACTGCCGGCCTCGATCCGATAACAGCCGCCGAAATCGGACAGTTGATTACCGACTTGAGTAAACAGCGGGGAATGACGTCCGTTGTCGCCACTCACGATATGCACAGCGTTCGATGCTTTTCAGATCGGGCTGTGTTGCTGGACAAAGGCAGAGTGTTAATCGATGGATCGTTCGACGACTTGAAAAACAGCAGCGACCCCTTTGTCTCTGAATTTCTGACCGCTGCCGTGTGAGGTGAACTTATGTCTCAATCGATTCGTCTCGGCTTTTTCATCCTGATAGGACTTGCCATCCTGGGCGCCGCTGTCTTTTTGATCGGCGATAAAGAATCGATGTTCCAGTCGAATCTCGTGATCAAAGCGCAGTTTCAAAATGTCGGCGGCTTGAATGAGGGCGCCGACGTGCGGGTAGGCGGTATGCGCGAGGGCACGGTACGTCACATTGAATTGCCGCACGATCCGTCCGGCAAGGTGACCGTGGTTATGGATGTCGCCAAGTCCACGCAAGACGTGCTGCGGGGCGATTCCATCGCCTCTATCAATTCGGCGGGACTGCTGGGCGACAAGTTCGTTGAAATTTCCTTCGGAACCGTGGAACAAGCGCGCTTGAAAAACGGTCAAACGATCGGCAGCCAGCCTCCGCTCGAAATCTCGGACATAGCGGCGAGGGCGAATCATCTGTTGGACACCGCTCAGGAAGCAGTTACTAACATCAGCGCCATCACGGCCAAGATCAACCAGGGCAAAGGAACAGCGGGCGCGCTGATCAATGACCGCACCATGTACGATCAGGCCACGGCGAGCGTTTCCGCGATGCACGACGACATGGAAGCGTTGAAGAGTAATTTCCTTTTGAAGGGCTTCTTTAATAAACGCGGATACGTGGACGCCGATGAACTGAAGAAGCATGAAATCTCGAAGTTGCCTCCAGAGCGGGCCATCAAGACATTCGACTACGACGCAAAGGCTGTGTTTGACAAGGGGAACTCGGCGAAGCTCAAGAACCAAAAGATATTCGACGACGCCGGCGATTACTTGCAGAGCAACAAGTTCAGTCTCGCGGTTATCGTCTCGTCGGCGGGCATGAAGGGCGATAGCGACCGCGACCGCACGCTCACGGAAGCTCGAACAATGGTGGTCCGGAACTACCTGGTTAAAAACTTTAGTCTCGACGACGCGCGAATCCGGACGCTTGGCTTGGGAAAGACCGAACAGTTGGGCGAAAATGGCAAGGTGCGGATCGTTGTCTACCCCGGAAAATCCGCATCGGCCAAATAGTAGCCGGCGTTTGGACTTTGGCCTTTGCTATCCTGATCCCCGATGACGAAGATACAGATCGCATACAAGCTCGCGCGGGCTCTCAGCGACGAAGATCTCAACGCCATCTCGCGATTAGGCGCCGTATATGGAATCCTGCAGGTGAAGGTGCAGCCGAGCCTCGATAGCCTGCTGATTGAGTATGACGCCACGCGCTTCCAGCCGGGCGACGTTCGCGCTGTTCTCACCGGCCGCGGCATTCCGATCGCCGATCCGATTCCCGTGTAGCTCGATGAATGCGGCCCTAACAACTATTTCCCATCACGCCTCCGTTTGCGGCATAATCGGGGCGATATGCCGGTAGGCCCCTTTGCTTTAGACCGCCCCAAGCCTGCGCACTGGGCCGCCGCCTATGCCTGGTTCGCGGCAGCATCCGCAGCCCTGTTCTTTTACAAATACCTGGACTTTGTTGCGCACAGACGCCCAATTTCGCCCGTGATCCCATTGCTGGAAGAATTCACGGGGATGGTGGGGATTGTCATCTTCTTCCCCTTGATCCATGAGGCGGCCATCCGCTTTCCCCCTCTCGGAAAGCATTGGTGGCGAAACGTCCCGCTGCACGCGGCTCTGCTGGTTGTGGTTTCCTTTCTTCACACCAGCTTCATGTTCGGTTCGCGGCGCTTGCTCTGGCCCCTGCTCGGAATGGGGCAGTACGACTACGGCGACATGAGTGTCCGCTACTTCATGGAGTTGGGAAACGATTTCAGCGTATACCTCAGCATGCTGGGGATGATTTTCCTTTACCACTACTTCCGCTACTCCAAGCGGCAGGAGGTCGATAAAGCGCGCCTGGAAGCGTCGCTCGCGCGGGCGCAGTTGCAGAACCTGCGGCTGCAGATTGAGCCCCACTTCCTCTTTAATGCGCTGAACGCGATTTCGTCCGTGGTTTATGAGAGTCCGCGCGCGGCCGATGAGATGATCGGCCGGTTGAGCGATTTGCTCCGCCACGTTCTCAAAGAGGACCGATCGCAAGAGATTCCGCTCTCTGAAGAGCTGGAGCTGGTGCGGTTGTATACACGCGTTATGGAGTCGCGGCTGGAAGACCGATTGCAAGTGGACATCAGCGTGGAAAAGGGCGCCGAGGCCGCGCTGGTACCGCAACTGGTGCTGCAGCCTCTGGTGGAAAACGCCATCAAGTACGGCATTAATCCGCTGACTTTCCAGGTACATGTGGAAGTGGCAGCGGTGCGGCTGAATGGGCATTTGCGGATTACGGTGCGCGATCACGGTCCGGGCTGGCCAAGGACGTTGTTCAATGAAGGCGGCATCGGACTGCAGAATGCAGAACACCGCCTGCGCAGCCTCTACGGCGCCGGGCACGCGCTGCGCAAAAGCGACGCGGAAGGCGGCGGGGCGATGGTCGAAGTCTCGGTCCCGTTTCACACCGTAAGCGGCCGCCCCCGCGACCCAGTGGCCGGATGATTCGACTCGCGCTGATTGAAGATGAGCCGCCGGCGCGGCGGAAGATGCTCCGCATGCTCGCCGAAGACGCCGAGTTTTCCGTGGTGGGCGAGGCCGGCAATGGCGCGGACGCCGTGGCGCTGATTCGGGAGCAGCGGCCGGATCTGGCGTTTCTCGACATCCAACTGCCCGATTGCACTGGCTTCGATGTCCTTGCAGAGCTTGACGAACGCGCCCGGCCGCATATCGTCTTCGTCACGGCGTTCGATGAGTATGCGTTGCAGGCGTTTCAGGTGCATGCGCTCGATTACCTGATGAAGCCGGTTGAGCCCACGAAGTTCGCCGCCTCCCTGGAGCGCACGAAGCGGCTGATCCGGCAGGATTCGCCAGGGGCGTTGGCGGCGCGGTTGGATGGATTGCTCGCCGCCATGCAGGCGCGGCCTGATTACGCCCGGCGGCTACTGGTGCAGGATGGCCAGCGCTCGTTTTTCGTGGACGTGGAACGGATCGATTGGATTGAGTCCGCCCGAAACTACGCCTGTTTGCACATTGATGGAAAGACCCATATCGTGCGGTCGACGCTTGAAGCGCTGGCGTCGAAGCTCGATCCGCGGCGGTTCCGCCGGTTTAATCGCTCGGAGGTGGTCAATGTCCAGCGGATTGCGGAGGTTCGCAATTCGCTGCATGGCGACAGAAAGGTGCTGCTGAGGGACGGTACGGAACTGACCTGGAGCCGGCGCTATCGCGTCGAATCGCTGGAAGAGCTCGAGAAGTTTTAGTGAGCCCGTTGGCTCGATAGCGGCTACTCCAATGGCGGCAGGTGCTCCGGCTGGACAAGGAGGCGAATCGACCGGGCCTGGCCAAGGGTCCTCTCGATCAGGGAATTGCGCTCCAAGGTCTTAATCATCTCGTGAATCGACGGCGGGGAGACGTGGAAATAGCGCTGCAGGTCCGTCTCCGCAGGCGCCCGGCGGTGGGTTTTGGTGTAGTGGTGTATGAAAGCCAGATATTGGCCCTGTTTGGCGGTGAATGACGGGGGAGATGACGGGTCCAGTTTCGGCGCCTTATTTATTCGTACTTCGTAGGCATCCTCGCCAAAACTGTCGAAGGTGCGAACCTTCAAAAGGTAGACTTGTCCGTTCAAAACCGCGCGGATCGGCTTCTTGCCTGCCGAGCTGAGGCTTTCGAGCAACTCTTCCGCGTCGGCGCTGGAGCTCGGGTAGTCTGCGATCCCGACGCCAATATTGCCTGTCCTTGCGAAGACCCATTCCCGGCCGTCTTTATACTCCACCTCAATCATCTCCGCGCCGAGCGATAGTGCGTGACCGCATAGGCCTTCGAATAATGTAGTGGGTCTGCCCATAGTTCGGAAGGTGGCGAAAAGCCGAAGCGCTTTCCGAATTATTCTAAAACATCTTCGATAACAACAAAGACGCTACCGAAATCAAAAGGATGCGGGCAGCGCGCTTACCACGGTCACAGGCTGATTATGGTTCCTATCAGCGGCTTGAAAGTGCAAGTCTACCCCTGGTCTGGCGGCTGGATCAACTTTACGGGCACCTTCGCCTTCTTGCCGTTGCGAAAGATGGTGAGTTCCACTGTGTCGCCCACTCTCTTATTCGCCATCAGGCGGGCCAGCGAATCTTCCCGGTCAACTTGCTGGCCATCCATGGCCATGATCAAGTCGCCGCCAATATAGATTTCGTAGTTGCCCACCAGAACGGCTTCTCTCGGTCCGCGCAGGCTCGATCCGGCGGCTGAGCTGCCTCGCTCAATGCCTTGAATCAGAAGGCCGCCCTCGCGGGGAAGGTGCAAGGCTTCCGCTAGGTCGCCGGCAACATACACGGTGGAAACGCCCAGCTTCGGACGCTCCGTAATGCGCCCGGCCTGATAGTCGCTGAGCAGGGCTTTTGCCCGATTGATCGGCATGGCAAAGCCGATACCGATGTTGTTGGGACCGATGATGGCGGTATTGATGCCGATGACGTTGCCCGAGGAATCGAGCAGCGGGCCTCCGCTGTTGCCGGAGTTGATGGCGGCATCCGTCTGGATGAGACCTTCCAGCTTCTGTTCATTGCGGCCCCCGGCGATGGTCCGGCCGATGGACGACACAACGCCCGTGGTGAGGGTCCCAGCAAAGCCGAAGGGGTTTCCGATAGCGAGCACCTTCTGCCCGACCTGAAGATGGTCCGAATCGCCGAGGCGGAGGTAGGAGACTTTGCTCTTTGGGTCGATGCGGATGAGGGCCAGATCGTCCGAGCGGTCGATATCCAAGGCCTTCGCCTCATATTGGGTCTGATCGGCCAAGGTTACCTGCAGGCGCTGGCTGCCGGAGACGACGTGGTAGTTGGTGAGGATGAAGCCCTGCTCGTTAATCAGGAAGCCCGAGCCCAGTGCTTGCGATTGGTATGGCTGATAGAAGAAGTCCCGCTGGACGGTGGTGCTGGTGATATAAACCGTGGCTTTGCTGGCGTCCTTATAAATCTCAATGTTGTTGAGTTCGTCGGCGCCAAGGCCGGCGCCATGGACCACGGCAGAGTCGCTCCACAGGGCGCGGCCGGCCATTGACCGGACCAGCGACTTGGCGGTCCAATTGAACGGCAATCCATGGGACATCAGGTAGAGAGCGCCGCTGGCGATGATGGCGGCGAGGAGAAACACACGTAAAGTCCGGTGCGATGGCGGCCGCGGCGGCAGCTTACGCGGCGGCTGGCCGAAATCGAATGGATCGCCGGGTTCGATGGGATTCGGTGGATATTGCTCAGAGGTCATGGGTTTTCGCGTAATCTTTCAAGGTTTCGTACACGGACCGCACCTGGACGGCTGTTTCTAGCTTCGATCCGCCAGTGTCAATGACATAGTGCGCGTACCGGAGCTTTTCACTCAGGGGCATTTGGCGTTGAATGCGTTTCAGCACTTCCTCGCGGGAAAGGCCATCGCGTTTCATGGCCCGGGCAATCTGGGTTTCCTCCGGACAAGTGGTGACGATCAATCGGTCAAAGGCGCGATAACGCCCCGTTTCTATCAGGATAGCGGCTTCAATGACGACGATTGAATGCGGGTCGCGGGCGGCGGCTTCGGCTGCCAGCTCGTCCTCCAGCGCAAAGACGGCGGGGTGGACAATCGCGTTGAGCTGACCGAGCTTCGCGGCATCGGAAAAGACGATCGAGCCGAGGCGCTGGCGGTCGATCGAGCCGTCTTGCTGAAGGATTTCGGGACCGAACCGGTCGACGATGGGCCGATAGGCGGGACCGCCCGGCCGCATCGCGTCGTGGCCGAGTCTATCGGCGTAGATCAGGAAGCAGCCCAAATGCTCCAGTTCGCCGGCCACAAGACTCTTGCCGGTTGCCAACCCGCCCGTTAATCCAACGCGCAACATTTTGGAGTTCAGGAGAGCAAGTGCTGCTCAGCGAGCGAAACCGTGTTCGAGAGAAGCATGGCGATGGTGAGAGGGCCGACGCCGCCGGGAACGGGGGTATAGGCCGAGGAGCGCTGGATCATACTGAGCGGGTCGACGTCTCCGACGACGACGCTGCCCGATCTGGCGAACGCCTGCAGGCGAGCCGGATCGTGCTGGAAGAGGCGATGGACCTCGTCGCGATCGGTGATGCGATTGATGCCAACGTCAATAACCACGGCGCCTTCGCGAATGAAGCTTCGGTCGATCAGCGCGGGCTTCCCCATGGCGGCCACCAGGATCTCGGCGCGGGAACACTCGTGCGCCAGGTCCTTCGTTCGCGAATGGCAGATCGTGACAGTGGCATTGGCATGAAGCAGAAGCAGCGCCATGGGCTTTCCAACAATATCGCTGCGGCCCACCACCACCGCGCGCCGGCCGGCCAGGGGCACTTCGTAGCGCCTGAGCAGTTCCATCACGCCGGCGGGAGTGCAGGAACGCGGGCCGGGACGATTGGCGACAAGATTGCCGACGTTCAGCGGATGAAAGCCGTCGGCGTCTTTCGAGGGATCCACCGACAGGAGAATGCGCTGGGCATCCACCTGTGGAGGTAGCGGCATTTGGATCAGAATGCCGTCGACCTCCGGATTGCGGTTATAGGAATCCACCAGCACAAGAAGCTCTTCGGTGGAGACGGAGGCTGCAGGGGTGGATTGGAAACTGCGAATGCCTGCCTCGGCGCAAGCCTTCACCTTGTTCCGGACGTAGATCTCAGAGGCGGGATCATGGCCGGCGAGGATGACGGCCAATCCGGGCGGGCGATAAGTTCGAGTAAGGCGCTCGACGCGTTCCGTCAGCTCCGCACGGATCTCAGCGCTGACCTTTTTGCCATCGAGAACGGTAGCGCTCATGATGCTACCGCGAGGATAGCAGGAGGATGGAGGTTAGGCGCTGAGACGGGAGGGGCCAGAGACTTTTTCCGGCTGGAGGCCCGGGGCGCCGGGAGAGTTGCGGCAGTGCTTATAAGCGTTGAACACTTTTTCAAAGACGCTGTCCCAGGAAAGGCTGCAAGCGTAGTGACGGGCGTTTTCGCACATCGTGCGGTGCAGATCGAGATCGAAGAGGATGCCTTTCGCGCAGCGGATGAAGCTGGGAAAGTCCGCCGCCACATAGCCGGTGACGCCCGACTGAACGAGGAACTTCGGCCCGCCCTGGGAAGTGACGATGGCCGGGACACCGGACGCCAGGGCCTCAAGAATGACATTGCCGAATGTGTCGGTGGTTGACGGAAAAACAAAGAGGTCCATGTCGGCATAGGCGCGGGAGAGATCGTTGCCTCGGAGGACGCCCGTCAGGCGCGCGTTCGGCACGTTCGCCTTCAACCATTCCTGCTCATTGCCCTCGCCGATAATCGTGAATTCGAAATCGTTGCGCCCGGCCTGAATAAGAGCATTGCCGAGGTCCGCCAGAAAGCGGACATTTTTTTCCGGAGTCAACCGGCCGACAAAACCGATGCGGAAGACCGGGGAGGTCCGGGTTCGATGGGCCGGTGAAAACAGGCGCGTGTCGACGCCGCGTTGCATCAGAAACGTGGGCCGGTGCGTCAGTTCCCGCAGTTGGGAGACCAGTTCGTTGTTCGGCGCCAAAACGACGCGGCTTTGCCTGTAGAAGAAAGTAAGGAATTTGAGGGACCAGTCTTCGGCAAGGTGCGCAGCGGAGGAGCGGAGACAGGTAGGGGCCAGGGACAGGAGCCGTTCCAGGCGCAGTCCGGCATATTCATGAAGGCTGGTGTGCCAGGACATGGCCATGGGGATCTTCAGACCTCTGGCCAGTTTCCAGCCGAGCAGGCCCATGTCGCCGGGGCCGGTAACATGGATAACGTCGGCGCCGAATTCCTGGATCTGCCGCTTCACCCGCCAGTAATAGCGCATCAGGAAGGGGTCGCAATCCAGGTTGGCATCCAGGCCGAAAGACAGCGGCCCTCGCTTCAACTGCATGATTCGAACAGGACCGTCGTGCTCTAAGGAGACTGAATCGCCACAGTGGACACTCAGGAACGGGATCTGCTTGCGGCGCGCGAACGCTTCCAACTGGCGGCTGGTAAGCGCAACGCCGTTGACATCGTGAAACGTATCGGGCAGAAAAGCCACCCGAAGGTACTGGTTCAAACGGTTACCTCCAGGTCGGACCAAACCGTAGAGCGGTCGTTCAGCGCAAGCCGGAGGGCCGAACGGACTGAGCGGCGTTCAATCAAGCGCATGGCTCCGATAAAGTGCCGGACAACGGCAGGTCCACCATTCTTCCAGTATGACGTGAGCGGGACAGGCTCTGCTTCAGGTTTCGGACGGAAAAAGACGCGATCGGACCACATCCGTCGGCCTTCGAAGTTATCCGGATACTCGCGGACTATATCGACCATCGTTTGCAAAATGCGCAGTTTGAGGGGCTCGTGGTACTGCGGCATGAAGACCACGTGGCTGAACCGTTCATAGCGCACTTCATGAATGAACTCAATCAAGTTGGCGCCGCGCGTTAGATTGACAATGGCATTGGGTTCGCGGCCGTGGCGGTCGCCGCCGGAGACGACTGGAATTTCGGCCCGACGGCCCAACCAGATGACCTGACGATTTTCAGACCATGAGCGAAGTCCATTCAGCTCCAGCGAGTGAATGGAAGAGCCGTGACGCTCCAGCAACCGGCCCAGCGCCTGGGCGTGCTCTGAAACGCCGATGCCTTTTTCGTCCCATAAGGGATGGTTCAGCACCAGGAGGATATCGGGATAGGTGTTAAGCATGGCCAGCAACTCACCGAGCTTCTCCTCCCGCGGATTAGCCGTAAACGATCTGAATTCCTCCATGAGGCCGGCGCTCTCATCCGCGGGCATGTTGTGAACGCCCAAATGAAAAAACGTGGGGCCGAAGGGAACGGTCCATTCCGTGGAGACAGGCGCATTACGGAACCGATCGAGAACGTGGAGTTGCGTGCCCGCGCGAATGTCATCGTGATCGGTCAATGAGACGAAGCCGGGAAGCTGGAACGTGGATTGAATCTGCTTTTCTTCAAGCCGGTGCGCTTGACGCGGACTCAGTGGCGGGGTCCAGAAGGCGCGTCCGAAATCTAGAGCATCGCCTTTCCGGGTTTCGTATTCTCGCTCCTGCCGTCGAATGGCCGCGCCGAGATACGGCACCTTGGCCGTGTAGCGTGGAACCATGGCCAAGCTTTCTTCGGAGTACATAGTGTGGCTGTGCAACGACACGCCAGCCTTAAAGTCTTTGTCGATCTGACGATCGCGCCAGAGGAATTGGAAGTTGGCAGTCATAGACGGTCTCCGTCATCCCTAGAATGAGGCGAGTTGTTTACAGCGAAATTTGGTTCGTGTGAATTCCGGATGAAACAGACTGCCTGTTAAATGTTTAAAAGCGGAGTAAACGGGGCTGACCGGGCGGGAGTCCAAAAGGCTTGAAATGTCGGATAAAACCTAGGGGGCTGCGACGAGTTCGTAGCCGTCTAGACAGCAGAACGTCACTGGCATGTAACGTCTGGCCGGCTTTGGTTTAATAGCCCCATGTACCTCGCCTTGAATAGTGTGCTGGTGAACGGCAGAGTTCCGTGGCCTGACTTCGCGAAGCTCGCGTCAACCACCGGGTATCTGGCGGTGGACCTGATGTTGACGGCCGCGCGGAAGGATGGGCTTGAGGCGACGAGAAAGCTGCTGGCGGAGTTGCATGTCGCTCCGGCGGTGGCCGATCTTCCGGTGGAGTTCCGCAAGGACGATGAAACGTTCAAGGCGGGATTGCCGGGACTTGAAGAGGCCGCGCCGTTTATTTCGGCGCTCCAGTGCCCGCGGATGATCACATGGATCATGTCGTCCATGGACCAGCCGAAGGATGAGGTGCGGCGCATTTATAAGCGGCGATTCACGGACGTGGCGACGATCCTGGCCCGTTCTCATGTCCGACTGGGCCTGGAGTTCCTGGGGCCGCTGCATATTCGAAAGTCGAAGCCATATGAGTTTATTTGGCGTATGAACGATATGCTCGAATTCGCGAAAGAATGCGGCTCGAATGTGGGCTTGCTCTTGGACGCCTGGCACTGGCATCATGCGGGAGCGACGAAGGCCGACATCCTCAATGCCGGGGCGGAGCGCATTGTGCACATCCATTTCGACGATGCGGCTGCGTTGCCCCCGGAGCAGGTTCGCGACAATGAGCGGCTGATGCCCGGCGACGGCGTGATTGACCTGGTGGGATTCCTGCAGAGCTTGCGAACGGTGGGCTACCAGGATGCGCTGAGCATCGAGATCTTCGGTGAGTTTGTGCGGAAGATGACGCCGGAGCAAGCTGCAAAGACGGGCTTGGATAAAGCGAGGGCTGTGTTCGCGAAGGCCGGCATCGCGGAAGCCGCGCCGAAGTGGCCCCAGTGAGAAAAACGCTGCAGGCTGTGGCGACGGGCGCGCCTTCTTTAGGTCGTGGCTCCCAGACCCTCCAATAACGCGGCGGGGACTCGCACATTGTCATCGATACCGCGTCCCAGGGCGACGTTGGGTTTGATGGCGCCGTGGAAATCGGAGCCGCCAGTCTGGATCAGCCCGAGCGACCTAGCGATCGCGGCATAATGCGCTTGCCGTTCCGCGGAATGATCGGAGTGGATCGCCTCGATGCCAAGCAGCCCGGCTGCTTTTAATTCCTCGAACATTTGGAGCTCAACCTTGGGATCGGAAATGGAGAGCCGAATGGGATGAGCAACCACGGGCACTCCGCCACCCGACCGGACCACGCAGACCATTTCCGCGGCAAGCGGCGATTCGCGCTCCACGAACGTGGGGGCGCTCTCACCGAGGTATCGCCGGAAGGCGTCTTCCGAGTCGGTGGCAAAGCCTTTCGCAACCAGCACGCGGGAGAAGTGGGGCCGGCCCGTGACACTACGGCCCAGGGCCTCCACCTCGCCAAGAGCGATCTCAATTCCGCGCCCCTGCAAGGACTGGATCAGACGAACATTCCGCTCGCGGCGGCCTGACTGGAGCGCGTCCAGCCATTCCACGAAGACCGGCGCCGGGGCGACGGAGGGGAAGTATGCCAGCAGATGCAGCGTTCGATGGCCCCTTCCCCCGGGCATTTCACAGCGAGTGCTGAGTTCGATACCTTGGACCAGGCGCAAGCCCGCCGCGGCGGCGACGGGCGAAGCGGCATAATAACCGGCAAACGTATCGTGGTCAGTGATCGAGAGAGCGTCGAGGCGGAGGGAACTCGCCAGATCCACCAACTCGGCTGGAGAGTAGCTGCCATCGGAGGCGGTGGTGTGGCAATGAAGGTCGACGAAACCGGTCAGATCAGGCTGGCTGTCGGAATCCTTCACTTCAACTTGACCTCGGGGAGAATCTCGAAGTCAAAGACTTCGCCGGCGACACGGGCCAGCAGGTGGCCGGCCCCGAGAGTCTTTTCATGAGTGGGGAAAAACACCGCGCCGTCAGTGGATTCTCCGGTCTTCAATTTTGTGGGAGCGAACGAGATTGCCGAAGCGGCAGCGGCGGCGCGGAACCGCGGATTAACGAACATGGCCATGGCCGCTTGACGGCGCTTTTCGTAGCCGTTGGTGGCGCGGAAGTTTGCCAGAGCATAAATCGTGTTCTCATACAGCACTTGCAGCTTGATGACATCCGCCTTGCTGGCCTTTTCAAGGAGGGAGGAGACGACGGCGTCGGCCGATGAGGGCACAAGCTGACTTCCATCCTGGCGGATAAACGAGAAGTCCTCCGGCTTCACCATCCAAGTGACGGGCGAGCCATTCGTGACCGTGAGCTGGAGGATCGTGAAGTCCTTGACATGGGGCGGAAGCGGCGCGAACATCACCGTGACTCCCCCTTTGGTCAACGCTTCGTAGTGCAGGCCTTTGGAATCAAACTCAATGATCTGTCCGAACGCATGAGAGGCGGTAAGCAAAACGAGCGCCGATAAGAGCCGCGGCGACAAAAGTCGTGAACACGGCAAAGGGGAAACCATTGAAAGACCTTGATTCAATGATAGACCGCGCTACCGCCTGGGAACGCGAATCTACCGATTGGCGTCCGGACGAGCCAAGCCGCAGTCAACATCACCGTTTGTGGCTCACCACTTCGGAGACCTTGTCCATTTCTTTCCGAAGAAACGGGTTTTCAGGATATGCTTCACTGAGCTCGCGCAGAAGTTTGAGCGATTTGTCGGGCGTTTTTTCGCGGAGGAAAATGAGCGCTAAAAGGATCTTGGCGAAGGGGCCAAGGTAGTGGCCCGTGGACGCCACTTTCTCCAGTCTGGAAATGCCCAGCGTCTTGCTGCCTTGCGTGTCATCGAAATGCGCCACCCAGCGGACGAAGAACGGCAGGCTGCCAAGCAGGTATTCGCTGAAGCCCGTGGTGAGGTAGGCATCGCCGTAGTTCGGATTAAGAGCCAAAAGCTTCTGGGCGCATGCGTTCGCTTCTCTTGCATATCCGAGACTGGCGAACTGCTTCTTCTCTATCAGCGACGTGTAATCGGTCAGCAGTCCGAAGGAGATGGTCATCACAAAGAGCGCGTCTTGATCGTTGGGGTTCTTCAGAAGCTGAGCTTGGGCCAGTTTGCGGGCGATCGCAATTTCACCGTAGAACTGGCCGCGCACCACGGGATCGGGCTTCTGATTCTTTTTGTCGACGATTTTCTTATCGTCCTCGAAGAATTGCCCCTCCAGTATTTGAAGGCGCGCAAACTCACCGAACATGAACGTGGCCGCCTGCAGAGCGTGGCCCAGCGGGTCATCGGGGTGAGTGGAGTTCCAGGCGTCGAGGATGCGATGCGCCCCTGGGGAATCGGAGTTGTAGAGGCGATCGATAGCCCCATCCAGGTTCTGCGGAACGTCGGCGCCCAGGGGGCCGGTGAACGCAGTCAGCAGAGCCGGAATCAACGCGAGCGAGATGAACCGGCTTACACTGGGTGGGATCTTCGTGGGAGTTAGGCTAAACAATAGACCTCGCCAAATAGGACGCTCGATGACAGGAGATGTGACAACTTAGTTGAACCTGCGCTCAGAAAGACGTCTCGCTCTGTCTCCAAGGGCAGCAAAGCCGCCTTGCGGCCGGCGGTCTTTGCCTGGCTCATCCGAAATTCATGGCCGGCCACGCCGTCAACCTTGCTGGACAACCGGGTCCAGCAAGTGATTATATCTCCAGTGTGAACCGCGCCTTCCTGGGCCACGGAGGCGTAGAAGCCGCTCATACCCCAGACCGGACTGTCGGGATTGTCGCTTTGGCAAGGGTGTCGAAGATCCGCTTCTGGATTCCCTTGCCGTACGGATTCAAGCTCGTGCAAGGACCGCGTCGCCTGGTCAATTCAACAACCGCCGCACTGGCCGCTCACATTGCGTATAGTCGGATATGCCGCATTCATAACGATCAGCGGCACAGACCGTACAGTCTGGACCGGGAAAAGCCGGGCGGGCGCCGGGTGGCGGGATTCAGAGCTCCGCACGACGCCGCGAGTGGAAAGGACATCATGAACCGTCGCCTCGATAAAACGACAACCGCACTCTTACTGACCGCGCTCGTGGCCCCGGCGCTCCTCGGACAGCCGGCGGCCCTATTGAATGTGGACTTGAGCCGGCCTAAAGCCCCGGTAAGCCCCACCTTGTATGGCCTAATGACCGAGGAAATCAACTATTCGTATGACGGCGGGTTGTATGCCGAACTGGTCCGGAACCGCACCTTCCGATCGGACTGGAGCGGCATTCTCAACTGGTTCCTGATCGAGAACGGGACCTCGACCGCGAAGGTCAGCATCGATTCCAAGGAAGGGCCCTCTACGGCGCTTCCCAGCAGCGCGAAACTCGAGGTCGTCAAGGCCGACGCCAAAAGCCCCGCGGGTCTGCTGAACGAAGGCTACTGGGGGATGGCGGTCCGGCCGAACACGCGGTACACAGGTTCGCTGTTCGCGAAAACCGAAGCACAAGGCGCGTTAGCTCTGAAAATTGCGCTGGTGGCCGACCAATCCGGCCAGGTCGTCGCCGGCACGTCCGTTCCGGTTACGGGAACCGCCTGGAAGGAATACAAGTTCGAGATGCAGTCCGGAACTGTCGCGGCGTCTTCGGAGAACCACCTGGAGATCACCGTGGACAGGGCCGCTACCGTGTGGCTACAACTGGTTTCACTGTTTCCGCCCACCTATCACGGCCGTCCAAACGGGAATCGCATCGACATCATGGAGAAGTTGGCCGCGATGCATCCGTCGTTCCTGCGCTTTCCCGGAGGCAATTATCTGGAGGGCGGGACTATCCAGACCCGGTTCGATTGGAAAAAGATGATCGGGCCCATGGTCGACCGGCCCACGCACCCGTCAACCTGGAGCTATCACTCATCCGACGGCATGGGCCTGCTGGAATTCCTGATGTGGTGCGAGGATTTGCGCATGGAGCCTGTGCTTGCCGTTTACGCAGGCTATTCGCTGGGGGGACAGGTGGTGAAGCCGGGCCCGGACCTCGAGCCCTATGTCAACGATGCGTTGGACGAGATCGAGTATGTCACCGGGGGCCCCGGCACCAAATGGGGGGCCTTGCGCGTCCGCGATGGGCATCCCGCGCCTTTCAAACTGCGCTATGTGGAGGTCGGAAATGAAGACTCTTTTGATCGGTCCAAATCCTACGATGGCCGCTACGCTCAGTTCCTCAAGGCGATTAAGGCGCAGTATCCGAACGTGAACGTAATTGCCACCATGCCGGTGAACGGCGTAACTCCCGATGTCGTGGATGACCACTACTACAAGCGGGAGCAGGGCATGTTCGATTTGACAAAGCAGTACGACAACAGCGACCGCAAGGGCCCCAAGATCTTCGTTGGGGAGTGGGCAACCAGGGAAGGCTCACCGACTCCAAACCTCGGCGCGGCTTTGGGCGACGCCGCCTTCATGACCGGGCTGGAACGGAACAGCGACGTGGTAGTCATGGCTTCTTACGCGCCGCTCTTAGTGAATGTGAACCCGGGCGGCATGCAGTGGAGCACCGATCTGATCGGTTATGACGCTCTGCAGAGCTATGGATCGCCGGCCTACTACGCTCAGGTCATGTTCTCGTCTTGTTTGGGAGACCACACAGTGGAGTCCAGTCTTTCCGGCGCCGGGGACAAGTTCTTCTACTCCGTCACTGCCTCCGCGAACTCAAAGGTCTGCGTCAAGATGGTCAACGCCGCATCCACCCAGCAGCCGGTCACAATTACGCTGAGCGGCCTTGGCGGCGGAACTCATGCCGCCCTGCTCGATACCCTGAAGGCGAACACCATCTGGGCGACCAACACCATTAGCCACCCAGACCGCATCGTGCCGGTCCGTTCGAAAGTGGCCGTCAAGGGCGAACGCCTGGAACACGTTCTGCCGCCGCACTCGATTCAGGTTCTGGAAATCGACCGGTAAAAGCCCTCGGGCAAGCCTTTACCGGCAGCCGGCCTTGAAGCAGAGATTCTGGTTGAAGAACGTCATGACGTGATTCTGAAAGCGGTCAGCGACGGCGCTGGTGTGTGTGCCCGGGTAAATTTCAAAGCTGTTCGCGATTCCGTACTTGTCGAAAACGTCATGCAGTTTGCCGGCATCCACGCGCAGGCCGTCCTGGTCACCGACGTCCATCGCAATGGCCCGATACTGCTTGAGATTCCCGATGTACTGATCCACGAAGGCCAGCGGCGCATTCGCCGCCCATTTGGCCAGAACCTCGGCTTGAGGAGCGCCGTCCTTCATCGGCAGGTCCAGATAGAGCGGAGGGTTCTTCGGATCGGGCGACCACGCTGCCGCGCTGGCAAGCTGAGCGCGGGCAAAGAACGGGAGTTTGGCGGAATCTTCGGGGGTCTTCACCGCCTCCAGGGTCTTCTCCATCTCCGGATTCACGGGACCGCCAACCCGGGCGGAGAGGCAGCAGGGACTCATGATGTACAGGCTGCCGAAGACATCCGGATGCTTCATGCCGATGCGGCTTGCGCCGTAGCCCCCCATTGAATGGCCAACCAGGCCGCGGCTGGTTCTCTCAGGAATGGTCCGGTAATGCGTATCGATATAGGCGACCAAATCGTGCGCGATGAACTTCTCAAAGTCACCCGTGGTTACCGAACTCGAATACATGGAACCGTTATGCACGGTCTTTGAATCGGGGAGCACCACAATCATCTCTTGCGCGCCTTGGGCGAAGGCGCCTTCTATGGTCTGGGGCACATGGATCTCATGAGTCCATTGTTCGGCGCCGATCGAGTAGCCGTGCAAGGCATAGACAACCGCGTAGCGTCGGGATGTCTCCTTGGCGTAACTGGGTGGCAGGAACACAAGCACGTCGCGGTCAACGGCGTTTCCCTCCAGATTGCCTTCGAGCGCCGCGCCGTGGACCTTGATGTGCTCCATCGTTACCGGCTTCGCATTCGCAATAACCGGCGGCACGATGGTCTGAACTTGTGCCGAAAGCGTGGAGACGAAGGAAATGGCGATTCCCAGCGTCAGAAGGCGTGAGAAAATCGGTGCCTGACTGAAGCGCCCGCCCTTCCGAGGCGCGGCCGTCAGCCTCCAGGATTTGTCAGACCTTCTCACCGTATGGCATGCCGTCGTATTTTTCATCGGTATCCTCATTATCAGACTCACGCGATCACGGTTTCGTAGTAATACCAATGGTATAATGAAAGGTATGAAGACTGCCATATCGGTAGAGGATTCGCTGATGGAGCAAGCAGACGAGACGGCGCGGGATCTTGGCCTGAGTCGAAGCGGATTGATTGCTGAGGCGTTGCGACAATATCTGTGGCGGCGCCACCAAGGCCGGATCACGGAACAGCTCAATGACGCTTACGGCGATGGAGGCACGCCGGTCGAACGCGCGACGATGAAGAAGCTTAAGACCAAGC
Organism: Acidobacteriaceae bacterium; assembly: GCA_903970405.1. Taxonomy (GTDB): domain Bacteria; phylum Acidobacteriota; class Terriglobia; order Bryobacterales; family Bryobacteraceae; genus CAJCIT01. The sequence continues at coordinate 40,283 of CAJCIT010000073.1, forward strand.
TTCATACCGCTGACAAATGGTGACGGTTGCCGGAACCGAGATCAGGCAAGGCGATGTCTATTGGCTTGATTTTGGTGCGGCCACCGGTTCTTCGCCCGCCGAGCGGCATCCCTGCGTCGTAGTGCAAAGCGATGCCTTCAATCGAAGTAACATCGCGACGACTGTAGTTTGCCTGATTACGTCGAACATGGCTCGCGCCGCTGCGCCCGGAAACGTGGCGTTGAAAAAAGGTGAGGCTGGCTTGCCGAAGCCAAGTGTGGTGAATGTGTCGCAGGTGGTTACGGTGGGCAAGGGGGAGATTGAGGAGCGCGTAGGGCGGTTGCCGAGTGCAGCGCTGGGCTTGGTGCTAACGGGGCTGCGGTTGGTTTTTGAGGGCGATTGTCAGTAGCCTGACTATAGCCGCCCAGGGGAAGGCATCGTGGAAGCAGCGCCCGCGCAACACGCCAATCAGGAGATTGGCGTTCCCAGGCGCGCAGTGCGTTCTATTCTTG
>CAJCIT010000074.1 GCA_903970405.1 Acidobacteriaceae bacterium
TAGCCGGCCTCGATCCGAATCTGCCGGTAACGGATGTTCGCTCGTTTGAGGAGGTAGTAAGCCGGGCCGTCGCACCGCAGCGTTTTAACGCCATTGTGCTGGGAGTGTTTAGCGGTTTCGCGCTGCTCCTGGCGATGACCGGCCTCTACGGAGTACTCTCCTATTCGATGAGCCGGCGTACCGCGGAGATTGGGTTGCGCGTGGCGCTGGGCGCAAGTGGAAGCGATATTCTTAGCATGACAATCGGCCAGGGGATGCGGCCGTCGTTGCTCGGCATCGCGTTGGGCGCGATGGGGGCGGCCTGGTTGTCGCGCTATATGACGGCGCTGTTATTCGGAGTCAAACCCTTTGACCTGCTCACTTACTTCGCGGTAGCAATCCTCCTACTGACGACGGCTCTGTTGGCCTGCTACTTACCGGGCCGCCGCGCGATTGGCATCGACCCCGCGGTAGCGCTGCGGATTGAGTAGGGGCGCAATCACGCGCAGCCCGCGGAACTCTCCCTGCGGTCGTGAAGGCGCTTCCGACCTTACCTCCAGACCAGCGGAAGCACCAGGCATGTTAGGGCCCCCCTGCCGTCATCGTGAAACGGCATATGAAACACTGCGAAGAGCTCATTCCGCGGTCCCACCGGGGACATGCTGTGCGTCTTTGTCTTACGGGTGAGCCCAACGGATAATCGTCTGCTTCCGTGCTCGTTTCGCGGCACGGACCGGACCCGTTCACGAAGCGCAAAGGGAGAATTCGATGAGGACGTTTGGCAAGCTTGTTCTTGCGGTAGTCGTTGTATTTGCTGTGCTCCAAGTGGTGCGGCCCGGCATTCCGGCTACGCCTGCGACGGCCGAGATACAGGCGGCGCCGGAGGTTAAGCGCATTCTCGAAAAGGACTGCTATAGCTGCCATTCGAACCAGCGGCGGCTCTCCTGGTTCGACCAGGTGGTGCCCGCCTACTGGCTGGTGCGGCACGACATTCTGACCGCACGTGAGCACCTGAACTTCTCGACGCTGGGCTCCAAGGCCCCTGCCATGCGGAAGGCGACGCTCTATGAGGCCGTGAACATGATGCAGCTTGGCGCGATGCCCTTGCCGGACTTCGTTAGACTGCATCCCGAGGCAAAGGTAACACCCGAAGATCTGGCGGCCTTGAAAAGCTACCTCGCCCCATGGAGTCCCCCGCCGAACCACCCCAGCAACGCGCCGGGAAGCGCCAGTCCCGATGGATCTCCCACGCCTGTGTCTCTGGCGATGGTACACACGGAGCTCAATGGCTTCCCGTTCGACCCGGCTTTCGAGAGCTGGAAGCCGATTAGCACCACTGATCGCGGAGACAACAACACCTTCCGATTCATCCTCGGCAATGACGTCGCCGTGAAGGCGGCTCAATCGGGCAACATCTCGCCTTGGCCGGATGGAACGCGGTTCGCCAAGATCGCCTGGGAGCAGGAGCCCGGCCCCGGCGGCCTGATGCAGCCTGGCAAGTTCGTACAAGTGGAGTTGATGCTGAAGGATGCCCATCGCTACAAAGACACTGAGGGGTGGGGCTGGGGCCGTTGGCGCGGCCTGGATCTGAAGCCCTATGGCCAGGACGCGGGCTTCGTAAAGGAGTGCACAGGTTGTCACCAGCCGCTAAGCGGAAATGACTATGTCTATACGCTGCCCATCACGACGGCCAAGGTCAACGCCCATGAGGTGGTGAACAACGGCGCCGCCGCGGTACCTGCTACCCTGCCGTATCATCCCCTCGACTGGGGCGCGATCACCATGTACGTAGACCCAAAAACCCACACCACAACGACGCTATACGGCAACGACGCGGCCATGCGGGGCGTGCAAGCACGTACTGCCATTCCACCTGTGCCCAAGAGCCCGGCCTATCCCCCGGGTGCGGTACTGGCACTCGTCACATGGGCGCAGCGCGACGACCCGCACTGGTTCGGAGCACGTATCCCTGCCGAGCCTCAGTCCGTGGAGTTTGTGCAGGTGTTGGCTGAAGGGCAGACCAGCAGCTACCGGCGTTTCGCGGGCGCCGGGCTCATCGAGGATCACCCTGCGGCCAGCGCAGCGGCGCAACGAATCAGCTTTATGCTGGCCCTCGCTCCCGCACGGATGCCCTAAGCCCTGAGCCGCCTCAGGATGGTTACTCATTTCCCGACAATCCACTGCACTCGAAGAACCAACTTGTCTCCTTCTAACCTGTTCTCCACACCAAGTTCGTGGTATGCATTCGCGTACAACAGAACCCGGCCCAAATTCAATACCGCTCCCGGACCGATGGCGCCCACCGTTCTCGACTTCGAGATGGTGATGGCCGATTGCCGGGGAGGTGTCGGTGGTACCGTCGATCACTGTCAACGTGATGTCGAGATAATTGTCGACATCTGAAATGGAACGCGCCCCCGATCCTCACCTCTCGCTCCATCACGTGCATGTGTTCGTCCGCGATCTGGACCGGAGCCTCCGGTTTTTCACGGAACAGCTTGGCTTCAGACTGCTGTTTGACCAGCAAACAGAAAACGTGGGCCGGTTCATCGCAGTGGCCCCTCAAGACGGAACCGCGATCCTCGGGCTGATCGCTCCACATCCTGACTCGTCCGAATACGGCCTTGTAGGACGTTCCGGGCACGTTGTGTTTGCCACCGACGATGTAGCGGCGAAGCACGAAGAATGGAAAAGCCGCGGGGTAGTCTTCGGCTCGGGTCCAAAAGCCACCAGCTGGAGGGGCGTGGTCAGTATGTTTACCGACCCGGACGGCAATTCGTTTGCCTTGATGAGCCAGGACGATCTGAGCCGCGAAATGGAGGCCCAGCGGCGGGCTGTCGCCGAACGGGCCGAGTCCGAACGCCGGGCAGCTCGTGACATGGAGATCGCGCGAGAATTCCAGACCAGACTTTTTCCCCAGATGAAGTTGCCTCTGGGCAGCATCGATTTTGCAGGCCGCTGCATCCAGGCCCGACAAATTGGAGGCGACTACTTCGACTGCCTTCCGCTGGGACGCGGTTCGGTGCGCCTGGTTATCGGAGACATCTCGGGGAAGGGCATTGCGGCAGCCCTGCTGATGGCAAATCTGCAAGCGGTGGTACGCGGCCAATCCGTCTCGGCCCTTGAAGACCTCGGAGGATTTGTCCAGGCCGTTAACAAACATCTGTTCGAAAACACTACCCAGGCCGCCTACGCCACTATGTTCTTTGGCGAATATAACGAAGGCAGTGGCGGGCTACACTATGTGAACTGCGGCCAGCCTCCCGCTTTGCTCATCCGCGCGAACGGAAATGCCGAGGAACTGGCTGCCACCGGCACCGTTTTGGGTCTCTTCGCCGATTCTGAGTGGTCAACGGCGGAGACGCGGCTCGAGGCCGGTGACACCCTGGTGCTTTATACCGACGGCGTCACGGAGTGCGTGGATGCAACAGGAGCGGAGTTCGGATCGGAACGGCTGAAAGCCACCTTGCGTCAACGCCGGAATCTTGGCGCGTTAGCGCTCCTGGACACGATCATGGCCGAGTTGCTTGAATTCGGCGGTCAGGAGCAGCAGGATGACATCACGGTGGTGGTCGCCAAGCGCCTGCCAGCTTGACAGGCGGCCGAGAGTCGAACGGGTAAGACCTGAAGATAGATAATTCGCGATGAACATGCGAGTAACGTTCTGGCCCGGCTTGAAGTAAGTGCCGTCCTTACCGAAACAGACGCGGAGCGAAATCGTTCAGATCTCTTCGCCAGGTCTGCCACTCGCGCGCTGTTCCAGGCGACTCGTAAACTCGCCGTTTTCTAATTCTGCCCACCCTCGGGCGCGGGCTTCCGTCACCGCGTGGTGGTGATCAGGTAGCGGGCAAGCGTTCGCGGTGTGCCGTTGTCGAACAGAACCAGCATCAGGGCCGGGGCGCTGCCGCTTCGGTGCTGTGCGCCGCGAATTGCAGAACGGCTTGCACCTGTTCCCGCGTCACTCCGAATTCTTCCACCAGTTCGTCAACGCTCATATCCTCAAGGTTCTCGAACACCGTCGATACCGGCGTCCGCGTTCCACGGAATACCCATGCGCCGCTACGTTTGCCGGGCCTTCGCCTCTTGCCCTGCCGGGGCCGATTGCCAGTGAAGCCGGAAGCCGCTCAGGTTCGGCGGTCCCGATACCGAGCCAGACCAGCTTCACAGGAATGGTGACGGGCGAGGGCTTGTTGGAGGAGCGTGGCGGCCTGGGCTGGATCGGAAGCGATGAGCGAGAGAGCCTGCCTTTGCAACTGTTCAAAGGTTGGCGCTGATTCGTCGGCGGCCAAGGCAAACAAAAGAGGGCACGCGAGGACACAAGTAACGCAAAAGCGAAACAGGGCGGTTATCATGCGAGTCGTTACCGCTTAGTGTAACCACAAAAGGGAACGCCTCCCAGCGGATTTTCGGTTGACCGACGGTCTCGCCAGACTAACCGCTAAAGGTTAATGGCCCTCCATCAACCCGATGACGCCTAGCAAAGCACCCCAATGATAGTAGGCGTCGCTGCTGCGGACGTCATTGCCCGCGCCGGTGTTGGAGTTGTAGTTCTCGGGTTCAGAGACCTCTGCCACCGCAGGAGCACCGAGAGCACGGGGTCAGAGACCTCTGCCACCGAGACGCGTCGGCGCTAAGTTATTGAATCCTTGCGACCTATTGCAGCCGGTCCAGCTTCGTAACAAGCGGCGCACGAGTTCGCCTTCGGTCTCTTTCCGCGACCCAGATTGCTTCTCTCTTTCAATCTTCAGTTCGAATTCGTTGTTCCTGACTGATCGCAATCGAAGATCATT
>CAJCIT010000075.1 GCA_903970405.1 Acidobacteriaceae bacterium
GGGTGGGTGGCGAACTACGCTTTGTTTATGGTTACGCTCACAACTTCACGCTGATCGTGGAGTTCAAACTACCTGACGCCGGCTGGCCTCAGTTTAGGCAACAGGCACAGGCATGGGAGGATCTTTCGTCGGCTCCCCGGGAGCGATTCGTTCAAGACTTAAAGACCAAGGTGCTTCCGCTCACGCGTTACGCCGATACTCGGTGTATAACCATCCGCGCGAATCTGAGCACCTTACCGGGCGACGCCACCGCCCCCTGGATCATGGGCCAGTGGACCGTCGATTCGGCGAAGGGCCTTCAACCTTCCACTCTCACCGCGCAGATCTCGAATACGAGCGGCGACGTATTCGGCGGTCTTTGGCAACCTTCAAGCAACTGGTATCCCGACGGCGCCACCGCGGACAGAGTTACCGAGATTCGAGTCCCTGACGGAATCCAAAATCTGAAAGCCGCGAAATACCCCGATAAAGGCAGCGAGTTTCCTCTCCCCGATGGCGTGGCAAATCCCTCAAAGAGGGTCCGAAACATTCTCGCGCTTCAGGAATGCACACTTTGCCATAGCACCGAGACGTCCACGCAGTTTCAGCACATCCCGAACCAGAGTTCGGGCGGGACGACGCAACTATCGAAATTTCTGACCGGGAAAAACGCGGACATGGATACACCTCTTTCGGACTTGGCCGGTACCCTTTGGTCGGTACCCGTTACGATTTGCGGATCGGGCCGCGACGACTGCAAGGTCACGCGCGAATTCCATGACTTGGCTCGCCGCAAACTATTTCTCGCCTACTTGCTGGCGGCTGGAGACGACCAGAGCCAGGCGAGCAAAGTCTTGCAGTACCGCGTCAACTTCGTGCATTAGTAAGAGGTGCTGAGTTGAGCGCCGACGCTTCAGAGACAGGGACCGTCAGGGCGCGACCGGTTGGTTCTGGTTCCGACCTTTGCAAATCGCCGCAGGTCAGCGCGCCGTGGGCCGCAAAAGCCGACGATCCCATCGCACTTCTTGAGGCTCCGAAGCGCGAATGTTTGAGAAGTCAGGATGCAGCGGGTTGACGATCACGTTCCGCTCGCGCCCGTCCGTCACAACACTCGGCGCCAGCAGGACGCAGGTACGGCGACGCCGCAGCCACTCGTCGCCGAACGCTCGGCTAGCATGCTGGTCCTGGTCATTCCAGCCCGGCAGGAGACTTGGGTCGAGGGACTCCGTCAGAACTTCATCGGGAATCGAGATCTGAATCAGCGCGTGACGCCTGGGCACATGGCTGGTGTTCGCGTGTGCCAGAACCTCCAGCAAAGCACCAGCATAGGTTTCGGCGGCGTAGATGACCGGATGCCCTGGACTGTTCCACCGGCCGCCGTGAAGCATCGCGCCCGTCCCGTCAAATAAGGGATGGCGGCGGTCCGCAATCCGGTAAACCCGCATTACACGGGAAGGCCAAAGAAGAGTTTGTCGAGGATCTCCTCCGCTTGCCTGGCGCCGAGTTCCGTCAGAGCCGCGGCCATGGGAGCCTTGCCACCCAGTTCAGGATGCGCCTTTGTCAGCCATTCGCGGGCATCCTCGCGGTGGTCCCAGACGTGCTCCGCGAGGGCGATGACCCGCGCCAGGCGTTCCGTTTTGCCACTCTCTTCGGCGGAGAGCCGCGTTCGGCGCTTGAAGGTCGCTTCGGGAACCACCAGGTAAAGCGCTCGCCGGGCGTCACTCCTCGCGCTGTATACGCGGTCGACGACATGCCGGAGCGTGCCCTTCGGCAGGCCGCTGGAAACGCTGCGATCGAGATCACTGAGCGAGCGAATTCGCCGGCGCAGGATCGCCTGGCCACCCATTACTTCGGCAATCTTTTCGGGAAACAGCACGTGGAACGCCTCCGGTATCAGTATAGCCCAATCGTAGGATCAGTTGATGCTAGATTGCGCTCTTGACGGCACGGCGGTTCACAACCCCAGAACCGGAATGTCACAATAGAGGGCAAGTTTGCTGTGCGTCTTCCGGCGTTTAACAGGAAGTATTCTCTCGATGGCTTCGCTCAATCAGTTTTGGGGTAACGCAGCCGTGAGCGGCGCACTCTCCCAGACAATCGAGTCTGGCCGCATCCCGCAGGCCATCTTGCTGGCCGGGCCGGAAGGCATCGGAAAGGCAACCCTCGCCCGGCGTTTCGCAGCCGAACTGCTGGGTGGCGCCGGCAAGATTGAGCAGGATGACCTGAGCCTGCCGGCGAATGTGGAACTCATTGAGGAACGGGAGAAGTGGACTGCGGAAAAGCGCGCCGAATCGCCCCTCTTCTTTTCCTCTCACCCCGACTTCGTCACTTTGTGCCCGGACGGGCCGCTGCGGCAGATCTCCATTCAACAAATGCGCGCCCTGAAGGAACGCGCCCAGTTCCAGCCGCTGCGGGGTTCGCGGCGAGTTTTCCTCATTAATCAACTGGACCGCGCGAATGAACAGGCCGCGAACTCTCTGTTGAAGCTGCTGGAAGAGCCGCCTCCCTATCTGGTGCTCATTGCGACGGCCGAAAATCTTTACGATTTGTTGCCAACCATCCGGTCTCGGTCCGTCGTCTTCTCCATGTCCCGGCTGAGCGACGAAGAGATGGGGGAGTTCGTTCGGAGCAAGGGGTTGCCGGAGGCTGAGCACCGAGCCATGCTGGCCGAGGGGAGTCCGGGAATCGCCACCACGCTAAATCTTGACGAGTACCGGCAGCGACGGGCTTTGATGCTGGCATTTCTCGAGTGCGGAGCGGGCTTGCTGCCGTTTGGAGCCTGGGTGCAGCGCTCGGAATCGTTCGGAAGCCGAAAGACTGAGAAGCTGGAGTATTACGTCAAGGTCGCCTACGGATTGCTGGAGGATTTGCTGTTGGTTTGGCAGGGCGCCGCAGCGGTGAAGAATCGCGACCTCGAAAGCAATCTGACGGCCCTGGGACGCCGCGTCAGTTTCCGGTGGCTGGAAAAGGCGACGGGCGCGCTGGATGAAGTGGTTCGGCTGGCGAATCGCAACATTCAGAAAATCGGGGCTTTGGACGCCATGTTGATCATGCTACGTAACGAGGCGGAGGGAATCAGCGCCTAGGTAGCAACACACATCGGGCTAATAGCAGGAGGGCCAGGTCTTTGGAAACCGACTATAGAAAGCAATCCATCCGGAAAACACTCATGGAAGTGAAAGATACGAATCGTCGACCACCCACCGTCGCGAAAAAATCGGCGCCGCCTGAACAGACCAACGCGGAGCAGTTTTATTACTCCAAGCAGATGCAGAGCAAGACCACAATGGTGGTGGTTTTGAACGGCGGCGAACAACTGGAAGGCGTCATCGAGTGGTATGACAAGTCATGCCTCAAGCTGAATCGCGTCGGCGCGCCGAACCTGCTGCTCTACAAACACTGCATTAAGTACATTTACAAGGCCGACCCGGAGTAAGCGGGGCGTACCGGAGAACCGGCAGTCATCCTGGCTGAGGAGCGCTCAACCGCCTTGGCGCGTTCCCTCTTTCTGAGCAAGGCGATAGGCGCGGCGTTGTCCTGCCTCTTCAAACCGCCGGAACTCTTCGCCGGTTTCCGGATGAAGCGCAGGAAGGACAATCTTGTTGCCGGCTTGATCCAGCGCCACGAAAGTGAGATAAGCAGACGAAGTGTGCTTCACCTCACCGGTGAGCAGATTCTCCACCCAGACCTTGACGCCCACTTCCATGGAGGTTCGGAACACGCGGTTCACCTGCGATCTCAGGCGCACCAGCGAGCCAATCTGGACCGGATGAAGGAACGTCATGTGGTCTACCGAAGCCGTCACCACGGCGCAACGGGCGTGGCGCATGGCGGCGATCGCGCCGCAGACATCCACCAGATGCATGACGTGACCGCCGAGCATGTTGCCCAGCAGATTGGTGTCGTTCGGCAGGCAAATTTCACTGAACTCAGAGCGCGTCTCAGCGACCGTGCGGCGGGGGGATGAAAGAACAGTGGCGGGATCGTCTGTCATAATCGAGCGGGCCGATTGTCAATCGGCCGCGGCCTTCCAGGCTGCCCCACAGGAAGCGGCGCGGCGAGCCAGATAGCTGCGGCAGAAGACCGTCATTTGAGCGCAAATGGGGTTGGAAGACGGCCTGTCAAGCAGGCACTGCCGCCCTGTATCGAAACGTACACTGCCCCATCGCACGGGGGTGTGAGCTTGCTCTTCGATCCACGTGACTGTCAATATCCCCTCTGAGTCGCCGGTAATCGTGTATCGCATGGCTGCCGCCACGCCGCTACCCGGATGGTTTGGGCAGGATTGCGCATAGCCCTGATTGCAACCTGTCGACACCATGGTTTCGACTGGCGGTGCGGCGCTTCCCGACGCGTGACAGACGCCTGCATGTTCGTCAATGAGGGGCAGACGGCCGCCCGCGCGGCGGGGCGTCAGCAATCGTTCGTGAGGCTCAAAAAACGGACACGCCATGCCGTCAGGAGCGCCCCGAAGGCAGGCGGCCAGCCTTCCTTTGGTTCGACCACCACCACCAGTTGGCTTTTTCCACGGGGAGCTTTACGTCGCGGGCCTGCGCGACGGCGCACCGGAACGTATCGAGGACGCAGGGATCCTGGCGGACTTGTGTCTTTCGGCACAGCGCTTCATAGAGCTCCGCGCCATCGCGGGTGGCGAGGGATTCCACAGAGTCTACGCCCAGGCTTCGCAGATCCGCTTCGATGCTGGGGCCGACGCCTCGCAAATCCCGCAAGGCTCTGGCCGGTTCGGCACCGGGGGTTCGCTTGGAGCGTCGTTTCGTTGAGGGCGCGGTCTGGATGGACCGGCGTGGGCTTGCGGCAGTTGGCATATGAACTCCTCCATGATTGTCCTATGTTTCGAAAGTTGGCGCTTGGGTGATGTTAGCCTGCCCGGTAAGCGATCGGACGCAGTTCAGCCCACACAAACCGAGATGCGGATCGCCATCGTCCCCGATATCCACGGCAATAGGACTGCCTTCGAAGCGGTGCTGGCGATTTGCGCGAAACGTCTCCCGATTTGATCCTGCATGGAGGCGATCTCGCCGATTTGGGATCGAGCCCCGGCCCCCACGCCGATTGGGTGGCGCGGACGATAGCTTGCGCCAGCCCCAAGCCGGCCACCGATTTGGAGAGCCAAATCAGGAAGTTTGCAGTCCCAGGCAGGCCTGCTGGATGGCGGCGGCGACGGCGGGCATCAGGTCCGGCTCCGCCAAAAGCACTCGATGCGGCAGCCAAAATGCATCCCTTATATAGGCTTCGGCATTGGGGCACGGGGCGGCCACGCAATTCTCGTGCTGGTACATCGGATTCTGGTACAACGTGTGGGGATAAAACGGCGTGCACGGCACACCCTGCGCAATAAGAGAAGCGCAGAAACGGTCGCGCGTAACGCGCTCGGAATGAAAGCGGCCGCACAACAGATACCAGGAACTGCGGGTCATCCGCGGCGGCTCATCCTGCCAACAGATCTCGGGCACATCCGTCACCAGGGCTTTGAGAATGCGGACGTTGGCGGCGCGGCGCGCCATCTGCTCTTCAAGACGCTCCCACTGAGCGGTGAGGACAGCCGCTTGGAAGGCAGTCATGCGGAGATTCGTGCCGACACGGAAGTGTTTGTAAAAGCTTTCACCCTCCTGCCGCCCCTGGTTCGCGATGCTGCGAGCGCGACGGGAGAAGTCTTCGTTGTTCGTGATGAGAATCCCGCCCTCACCGGAACACATGACCTTACCGTTCTGAAAACTGAAGGAACCCGCGACGCCGAAACTACCCGCCCCGCGGCCGTTCCATTGCGCGCCATGGAGATGGGCGGCGTCTTCAATGAACCACAGATTGTGGTCAGCGGCGATCTGGCCGATGCGGTCGACGTCGGCGAAAGCCGCGCCGAAGTGAACGGCGATGATGGCCTTGGTGCGGGGGCCGATGGCTTCTTCAATGCGATCCGGATGGATGTTGAACGAGGTGGCACCGATATCGACGAAGACCGGAGTGGCGCCCACACGCGAGACGGCGCTGGCGGTGGAAACGAATGATATAGCCGGGACGATGACCTCATGCCCGGCGCCGACGCCGAGAGCCTCAAGTGCGAGCTCCAGTGTAACGGTGCCATTGAAGGCCGAGATTCCGAAGCGAGCGTCGTGTCCCGAGGCGAAGCGCTGTTCAAATTCTTGAACCAGCGGATGGAAACCGCCCCATTGCGGGCTCTTCAGGACTGACCGGAGAAGCTCCTCCTCGCGGTCGCCGGAAATAGGCCAGGAGGGGAATGTCATGGCTCGGTTGGTTCTTGATTCCTAGCTAAGGATAGCTAAGCTAAGCTAGGTGAGCAGCGGACAACACTCAGGCAAGCGGCCGTGGCTCCGTCTGGTTGAATGCGCCAGGCAAATTTCCGGGCCAGGGCCTGGGCAACCTGGTCAATATTCGCCGCGACGTTCTGCTCAAGAAGCTCACTGTAGCGGGGGTAGTCGTAGATGCCACGGATAACTCGGCGGATGACGTTCTCGTGTTCGCTGCGGTGGAAGATGGAATCGATTGTCGGGCGCGGAGCCAGATCGGAAAAATCGGCCTGGGAGAACGCCCAACCCCTCCCGTGCCCATAGATTCTACTAATTACCCTTTCATCAATAGCTTGGCTCATATTCGACCCCATAGGTTTGCAAGCAAAAATCCATATTTTTCTTGCAGAGACCAGTGTCATTTCCAGGGATGATCAGTAGGGCGGCTCGGGGGCGGAGGAAACGGTAGTGTCCTAAAAGTGCGTTGACGGCTTTTCAGCAACCGCTTGCTACCTCGAAGCGAATCGCCGTACGCTTGATTATGCCAGTAAACGACCGCGAACGGGATTTGAAAACCCTTCGCAACCTGATCGGCGAAGCGCAACTCGTCATCTCCACAACCGATCTACCGCAAGGGCGCACTTCCCGCGCCGTCAAACTTCTCGACTCCGCACTCGCGCTCACTGACGATCTGCTCGCCCTTCCGTCAAGCGCCGTGAGCCTAGGCCAGCGCGGGGGACAGAAAACCGCCAAACGCGGCTCTGAGTACTTTCGCCAAATAGCGGCGAAGCGAAAGACGAAGGCGGGCGGCAGACCCAGGAGAGAAAAATAGTTTACAGGACGATATCCGCGTGGACTTTTAGTTCCCTGCGAACTGCGTGACCCATGGCCTCTAAATAGATTCTCAGGCCCTCTCGCCTTGCGAATTTCATTGCTGGAACAAAGTCGGAGTCTCCAGTAGCGAGCACCACGGAGTCAACGATCCGTTTTAATGAGAGCCAAGCAATATCAAGACCGATTCGCATGTCCACACCCTTTTGCCCCATATCCGGGACCAAGTCCGTAGCGGCAATCGGGCGAGGAGTGGCCGCCAAGGATCGAATGGCAGCGCTGCCAAGTTTCCATCCTGATACTGTCAGCGTTCCCCTACGTACAGCGAAATTGGGCTGGAGTTCAAGAGATTGCAGTAAGGCTTGGTTTTGGCTAGATTGCGGTGTACCAGAGAAATTTGTGACCGCACCACTAATTGGATTTGTGGCCGTGCCCTCATACGGAGGAGCGTCGTAGAAATAAATGCGGAAGAGAGAAACGCCTACCAGTTGTGGTTTAGCAAAGGTGGTAGTTACGAAATTCGCCACGTCGGCAACAGTTGGAAATCGGTGGTTGGATCCCTGCAACTTCTTTTTGACGAATCCACCGTCGATCAAGAGAGCTGCCTTCTCTGCCAAGAGGGTCCTCGCCAAAAATTATGACCCTTCCACCACGCGAGACTTTCGTCTACTTGGATCAGGGGCGTAGCGGAAGGGCCGATTCTTCGACTCCATCGTCCCGCCAACGGGACGGAAAGTCAACAAGTAACATTTTTATTTTCTTTAACTTTATAGGCCATAGATACCAAAGAACTTCATCGTTTGACATGTGAACTCATAGAGCGTATGATTATTACTGAGAACATCAGATGGCGTGATCGATTACCACGATCATTCCAAAAGGAGCTGAGTATGTCATCCCCCGTAACTCCGGGACCGATCCCCATTTCAGGCGAACTCACCGATGCAGCTAAGAAGGAAAAACCGAAGCCGACCAAGGTCGTCCCCACTGATCGGATCGGCGTCGGAAGACAACTAGATATTTTAAGGGCCTACGCTGCCGCAAGCGGCAATGGTAGTCGAGCGGCAACCGTCGGTGAAGTTGCTGAGATTGTAAAGATGTCCGCCGCCACTATCCAATTGGCGCACCCGTTTTTAGCCAGTATCGGCCTCATTACAAGAACCGGCACCGGCGCGTATAGCGTCTCGCAAGAAGCGCTTGGCTTCTTAAACGCCTACGAATGGGACAAGGAAACGGCTAGCCATAAACTGGGATCGGTAATGCGTAATGCCTGGTTCGGTCAGGCATTACTCAGTCGAATCACGTTCGGACCAATCGACGAAAAGAACGCTATTGCAGTATTAGCGGAAGCGTGTTCCGCCCCGCCTGAATATGAAAAAGAACTGCGGATGGTGATCGAATTCATGGCCGCAGCCGGATTAGTGTTGCGCGAGAACGGGCAAGTGCGCCCGCGCCCTACGTTGGCGTCGTCGCCCAGCGAAGCACCGGCTCCCGCTCCACAACCAAGGGTCGAGGAACCCCGCGAAAAGGAACAATCCGTAAATGCATCTCGCTTAAATACTTCGGTCCAATCAACGCCAGGGAAATTCAACTTGAATATTAGCGTGGAAGTTGACATGGCAGAGTTTTCCACATGGAGACCCGAACGTATTCAAGCCTTCTTTCGCGGTGTGGCAGAAGTCCTTGCTGCTAAAGCAGATTTCGAAAAAGGAGGAGCTGGCTCTTAAATCTTTGAAAGCGCGGGTCGGAGGAGCTTTGAGAACATCGCCCGACCCGCCTTTACCGGCTTCTAGGACCTCTGGATGTTACCAGCATCCAGAAATGCAAACCCTAGAAAACAGGAGGTGACATGAGGTTGGTTCTCATGCACTCCATCGTCCCGACGAGCGGAAAATCCGTCACCGTCTGGGCTATTTGGACCCCTACCCCTTCGGGCGGGGGTCCAACTACATTCTAGCTACAATCTCCTTTAAAATCAAGTGTTTAAAATAGTTCTCTATTCACAGTCCATCAGTACTTATCACAATTAATCAGGTTTTCTTGAATTGCGTTGATAACAGCAAGCGCATCCTGTATCATATGTTTATGAAGTGCCCCACTTGCAAGGCTGAAGCGCAGCGGTTTGGAGTCAACGCACTTTTAGGACACTACCGAGGAAACAACCAAGTGCGGGCGAATGGGAGAATAAGGGATGTCGGTTTATCAGGAGCGCAAGGACGACCTCGATCGCTACGAGTTCATGATGGGGCGGGAGAGGGGACGTCTGGCAATCGCACTGGATTGCCTCACTGATGGCCTGGTGCTGGTGGGGCAACACGGCGTCTATTGCCAGAGCGCACGGCAGGCGGGCAAGCCAGCGATGGATATTCAACTGATTTCGAAGAGCCTGACGGACGCGAAGGAATTGATCGCGAGCGTTTTGGAAGAGCTCGCGCGAAAAAAGGCCGAGGCCTGAGGACTACAGATTCCGCAGGAACGGGTTATGGTCTTTTTCACGGCCGATGGTTGTGGAGGGGCCATGACCGGGAAACACCAGCGTTTGCTCCGGCAACACAAGAAGGCGCGTCTTCACCGACGAGAGTAGTTTCCGCGTGTCTCCGCCGGGCAGGTCCGTGCGGCCAATAGAGTCGCGAAACAGAGTATCGCCGGCAATCAGTTTGTTTTCTGATGGTATATACAGGCAGACGCTGCCCTGCGTGTGACCCGGCGTATGGATCAGATGAATGGCCGCGGCGCCGAGAGTAAGGGATGTGCCGTCGGCGGCGGGTGAATCGATCTCAACCGGGTCCGGCTTCTGCACGCCCAGCCAAGTGGCCTGGACATCGAGCATTTGCGCGAGTTCCTCATCGTCGGGATTGAGATAGACGGGCGCGCCCGTAAGGGCCTTCAGTTTCTGAGCGCCCGCGATGTGATCGATATGAGCGTGGGTGATGACAATCGCCTTAACGGTGAGTTGGTGTTCCTTAAGAGAGGCGGCAATGCGGCCGATTTCATCCCCGGGATCGACCACGATGGCCTCGCGAGTGGCTTCATCTCCCAGGATGGAGCAATTGCACTGGAGAAGGCCAACAGGCAGGATGACGTGGATCATGCGGGTTTTCAGTATATCGATCCGCTGAAGAGTGAGCGTTGGGTACGGCGCGGGCTGCCCTTTATACTCAAACAAGAACCGCGGCTTATGGATATTACGGACGCTTTCCTTCATACCTCGATGCGTTTCCTGCACATCGGGTCAGTGGTGGCGCTGGTTGGATCAGCCATCTACGGACGGTTGGTGCTGACGCCGGTGCTGAATACGCTGCCGGAACCGGAGCGCTTGCGGGCGGCGAGCGATGCGCAAGGGCGGTTTCGGACGGTGGCTTACGTGCTGCTGGCGGTACTGGTGGGGGCCGGGCTTTACAACTTGTTGACAGGGCCGCGGCACTCCTCTGCTTGGCAAATGTGGTTCGGCATCAAGATGCTGGCCGTGCTGCATTTTCTGGCGACGTCAGTGCTTTGGGCTGTTTCGCCGTATGGCGATGCGGTGGTGGGGGGCAAAGGCAAGCGGCGGCTGGCTAGCCTGGCGATTTCGGGGCTGGTGGCGATCTTGATATCGAGCTATTTGCGGTACCTGACGCAGCACGGCGGGTGAGGTTGCGGCAGGCAGTGGCGCTGCGCCATGAGGTATCCACTCGCTTGGGTGCCGCGAGGTAACCCGCTGGCTTACGCGCGCGGTTCAGAAGGGGCGAGTGGGAGCGCCAACGTGCCCGGCACAACCGGTCGCTCACTGAGAACGTGTGAATAATCCTGGCGACAAACAGACGCACCCGCGCCTACTGAGCCGCGCGACCGTCAGGGAGCGACCGCGGTGTTCTTCCACTCCCGCCAACCGGTCGCTCCCTGACGGCCTCGGCCAGTAGGGCTGCGGAGCGAGGCCGTGGCCGCAGCGCGTTGGGAGCCCCGGCGGCTCGAATTGCATCGAAGATCTATATGAACGGTTATGAAGCACTGCGCCGTGACTGCGCGTGGATCGATCTTTCGGCTCGCGGAAAGATTCGCGTCACGGGCGAAGATCGTGCGCGCCTGCTGCACGCTATGACAACGAATCAGATTCAGGGGCTCGCAGACGGGAGTGGTGTCTACGCGTTCTTTCTAAGTGCCCAGGGACGCATTCTCGGGGATGCGGTCATTTATTGCCTCAATGAATCGCTGCTGCTGGATACCGAGCCCGAGACGCGCGGAAAGATCTATGCGCACCTGGATAAGTACGTCATTGCCGATGATGTGACCCTGGCGGATGAGAGTGAACTGTGGGCCGAAATTGGCGTGGAAGGCGCCGGTTCTCGGGAAGCGATGAAGGCGATGGGGGCGCCACTGCCTGACAGGGAGTACGCCACGGAGGACTGGGGCGGGAGGCTGGTGGCTCGGGTCTCAAGTACCGGGATGGTAGGGTTTCGCGTTTTCGCTCCAGTGCGAGAGAAAGATGCGCTAGTAAAACAACTCACTGAGCAGGGCGTGCCGGAGGCCGATGCGGCGGCGGCGAGAACGGTTCGCATCGAAAACGGAAAGCCGCGCTACGGCGAGGAGATCAGTGAGCGCTATCTGGTTCAGGAGACCGGACAACTGTATGGGGTTCATTTCAGCAAGGGATGTTACCTGGGTCAGGAAATCGTGGAGCGCGTGAGGTCCAGAGCACAGATCCACCGGCGCCTGGCGGCTGTGCGAGTCAGCGGAGTGCAGGCTCCGGAGGCCGGGACCAAGCTGCAACTGGAAGGGAAGGATGCCGGCGAAATTGTGTCGGCGGTTTATTCACCGGCGCTGGGGGAGATTGCGGCGATGGCTTACGTGCGAACCGAAGTTGAGGATCGGCGGCCGGAGATGACCGTAAGCGGCAGTGGGGCGCCGGCGCGGCTTGCTGAGGCGTCCAGTGGTTGACGCCGCGGCCCGGGCACTGGAACGATCGAGAGACAACGCCGATTGGCGCCGGCGGGAGAAGCAGATTGCGGACCGATGCTGAATCTTAGGCATCTGAGGCATCTGCGTTCGGCTGGCGTCCAGTTAGGACTCAACGGCCCAGATTCGTTCCGATGGTTGTGGAGTTACTACGGAAGCAGGCTTCCGGGGGCGCGGTCGCGCTCAGACCATCTGTTACGTATTAAGATCCGTGCGGGCCTTCCGATCGCTGCAAAGACCCGCATCAGCATTCGCCCAAACGGATACGATTGCGCTCTGGTCGAAGAGATCTTTACCGAGAATGCCTACGCTCTGGAGACCGGAAGCGTCAGGAGAATCATTGACCTGGGCGCCAACATCGGATTGGCTTCGCTGTTTCTGGCGAAGCGATACCCGGATGCACAGATCTGCTGCGTGGAGCCAATACCGGACAACCTTTCAGTACTCCGGCGCAACATTGAAGAGAACAAGCTTTCAATCCGAGCGATAGCCGCCGCGGTGGGAGCGCGGGACGGCCAAACCCAATTCGAATTGTCAAGCGATCCACGCCAACATGCCGCGTCGAACTCAAAGGTGGTAGTGGATCGGACGGGCCGAAAGGTGGACGTCGACGTAATCAGCATTCCCTCTCTCCTTCGGCTGATGGGATGGGACGAGTTCGACCTTCTGAAGATCGATATTGAGGGTGCTGAAGTGGAGGTTTTTGCCGGAAGGCCGGAATGGCTGCGAAAGGTCCGCTACATCATCGGCGAAGGACATGTCGGCGCTGGATACACGATTGAGGCCTGCCGGGCTGATCTGGAACCGATGGGATTCAAGGTGGATCGGATCAAGTCGACGGAGGGCGCATGGCTATTCGGTGCGCGCCGCTTGCCGTCTTAGCGTTGAGGTGGGGCCGGGGTTCGCGTAAAGCGCCGTGTTTTAGAGTAAAGAATCAGAACTCAACAAAGAGGCGGACTTCCTCATGACACGGCGAAGCTTTTTCGATCTTGCGTATGGTGCTCTCTCTTTCGCGGCGGCGCAATCGCTGCTGGCTGCTGAGAAGTATGACGGCCCTCGCCCAAAGAAAAAAGACGTCCTGTACCTGGTGCACGCCGATACTCTGATTGAGACAGAGACGGTGACGGCGAGTCAATCGGCCGATAAGGAAGGCACAGTATTCGCCGTGCCGGGCGAAGCGTCGCCGGTTCGCACGCCGCTGGCCGAACCCATCTTTCTGCTGGCTTCTGACGAGATCACGCCCGACAGCCTCGGTTTGTATCGATTCGACGTGAGGAACGGCCGGCGTGAGATTCTCATCACCGGCAAGAAGCGGCGAAGTTCCACAAAACAGTTCCATTTGTCAGTGCGTGTTCTGGACCACGGGTTAGCGCGCATTGAGGCGTCCGAGGCGCTGGATAACGGAGAGTACTCGATCTCGCCTGAAGGATCGAATACGGCATTTTGTTTCGGCGTTTACTAACAATCGCCGCCCCGATGCGTCCTGACATTGGTGTGGCAACGGCTCCCAAAGCGCCTGCTAAAATTCCGGGTAAGTGTTTACCGGACTGGAACATGTGGCGATTGCTTCGCCCAATCCGAAGAGCTTGGCCGAATGGTACGTCCAGAACCTGGGCTTTCGCCTCAATTACGAGTACGACGGCAACTACTTCGTACGGGCGCAGGACGGCAACATGCTGGAGATCGTCAAAGCGGAGGGGGAGAGCGGGAATCCAAAGATGCGGACGCCCGGCCTGCGCCACTTGGCAATTTCAGTGACCGATTTCGATGCGGCCCATGCGCATTTGAAGAGCCTGGGAGTTCACTTTGAGGGAGAGCCGTTTGTGAATCAAGGTAACCGGCTAGTGTTCTTTACGGATCTGGATGGCAACCTCATCCACTTGATTCAGCGGGAGTCCCCGCTGCCGTGAGGCAAGAAGGCCAGTCTGCTTGCTGAAGAAGGTCTTCAAAGCATTCGAATACCGGAATTTCCGGCTGATGTGGTTCGGGGCATGCGTCTCCAGCATCGGCACCTGGATGCAGATTCTGGCGCAGAGCTGGCTGGTGTACCAGCTCTCGAATAAAGCGCAGTATCTGGGCATTGACCAGTTCCTGGGCCAGATTCCCATCTTCCTGTTTTCACTGTTCGGCGGAGTTTTTGCCGACCGGAGGAGCCGGCGCGGCATTCTGCTGGTTTCGCAATTCATCCAGATGACGTGCGCCTTCACGCTGACGGTGCTGGCGGCTACTCACCTGGTTGAGGTTTGGCACATCTGGTGCCTGTCCTTCTTTGTGGGGTTGGCGCAGGCGTTTGGCGGACCGGCGTACTCAGCGCTGGTGCCGTCACTGGTGGAAAAGAAGGAAGATCTGCAGAATGCGATTGCATTGAACTCCATCCAGTTCAATCTGGCGCGTGTGATTGGACCGGTGCTGGGCGGCGTGGCATTGGCGAAGCTGGGACCGGCGTGGTGCTTCGGCCTAAACGGGCTGTCGTTTGTGGCGGTGGTGATTTCCCTGCTTGTCATTAAGGTGCCGTTTACGCCGGCGAAGACTCAGGAATCGGTGATGGACAGCATGCGGGAGGGCTTCGCGTTTGTGCGGAAGCGCGACGGCATGATCAGCCTGATTGTGCTGGCGTTTCTGATGACGGCGCTGGCGTTCCCGATGATCTCATTCCTGCCGGTGTTTGCGAAGACAGTCTTTCATGGCGGCTCGAACATTTACATGTGGCTTCTGGTTTCGTCCGGCGCCGGTTCGGTGACCGGCGCTTTGGCGGTGGCTGCCAGCCGGAACACGGGCCAGCAATACCGGCGGGCGCTTCTGGCGATGCTGCTGCTGGGCCTGCTGATTGCGGGCTTCGGATTGTCATACGCCTTCCCGCTCAGCGCCGTGCTGCTGTTCCTGGGGGGTGCCGCGTTAATGGTGGTTTTCGCGCTGAACTCGTCTTTGGTGCAGACCTATGTGGGCGACGCGATGCGCGGCCGGGTGATGAGCGTCTATAACGTGGCGTTTCGCGGCGGAATGCCGTTCGGGAGTCTGCTGGCGGGATACCTGATCGGCGTAACGTCGGCGCCGCGAGTGATGCAGGCCAACGGCGTCGCCATCGTTCTGCTGGGATTGTTCTTCCTGGCGATCATGAAGTCGCCGGATGCAGAGGCGAGTTAGTCCCCGAGTCTCTCTAGAATCTTGTCCAGCTTAGCGTTCATCTCCCGCATTTCCGTTTGCAGATGCGCGATTCGGGTGTTGATGGCGGCCAGATCTTGAGTGAATTGCGACTCAACGATCTGAGTGGTGAACTTGCCATTGGCGGGCTGTCCATCCAGGGTCTTCATCAACTGCATTTCCGCGCGAAGCTGTGCCGGGCCGAGGCCGTGGTTTTCCAGGACTTCTTTTGCCGGACTGGAGTCGCGGAGCAGGCCAAGCACAATATGATCGGTCCCGATCGGTTTATGGCTGAGATCCTCCGCTTCCTCGGCGGCGTAGGTCAAGACTCGCTTCGATTCGGAGGATAGCGGCAAGTCGACGCTGGTGCTGATAGGCTTTCCGGCTACCGGCATTTTCGATTCGATTTCCTTCTTTACGGCGTCCGTATCGGCAATTCCGAGAAGATTCCTTCGCTCGCGGAGAAGGCCGAGTAACAGGTGTTCGGGCTCGATTAATTTGCTGCCAACTTGGCTGGCCTCGTAACGGCCAAAAAAGATTACGCGGCGAGCTTTTTCGGTATAGCGCTCAAACATCCCAGCAGCCTCAGGATCCAGATTAGCCAAGTATGATTCGGCGTGGCGTCCGCGCGTTCAGGCAGATGCTTTGGGTTCAGGCAGCACGGCGCCGACTTCCTGGCGGAGAATCTGCAGGGCAGTGCGCACCCAGGTTTTCACCGTACCCAGGGGTTGACTGAGGCGGTCCGCCATTTCGGTTTGGGAGAGGCCTTCAAAGTAAGCCAGCTCCAGCACCTGCCGCTGGTTGACCGTGAGTTTGGAAAAGGCGGCGCGAACGGTGCGGATCTGGTCGGCGCTCATGTAGTCGGCTTCGAAGTTGTTAAAGAAGCGCGGCCGCTCGAGCCTTTCTAGATCGCAACTGCTCTGGGAAAGCCGGGAGTCCGCGGAACGGAGATAATCGATGGCGCGGTTCCGGGCAATTGTCAGCACCCAAGGCCCGATGGCGGTGCGGCTGTCGTCAAAGCCGTCGACACGATTCCAGACCTTGAGGAACGTTTCCTGGAGCAGATCCTCGGCAACGCCGGAATCCTTGACAATGCGGACGATGACGGAGAAGGAGACCTTGCCGAAGCGATCGTAGAGTTCGCTCATCGCCTCCGGTTCGCGGCGCTTGAGACGCCGGATGAGCTCGCTGTCGTCCTGAAGCGACAGCAGTGCCGAGAGAATGAAAAACCACATCGAGAGAAGCCTCAGGGATTATAACAGCGACACCGCATACAGGAATCCGTATCCGGCCGGCTGGAAGCCGGCGGTCAATTGGCAATCGGCCCGGCGGGGTTGTCAACTCGCCTCAGACTTCCAGTCTGCCCTACACGGTCGCTGGACCAGCCGAAGACCGGTTGCCCCGATCGCGTAATAATGAGGCAATCGCCAGGCGGGTTATCAACCCGCCGCAGACTTTCCGTCTGCCCTACACCGGGAGAGAATTGCATCATGTCCGTAACGTTACGAATCCCTGCCGTTAGTTTGACCCTGCTCGCGATCGCCGCTCTGGCGAGTCCCGCCAATGCGCAAGGAGACCGGCGCGTTTCGTTCAACGAAGGGTGGCGCTTCCACAAAGGCGACGTTCCCGGCGGAGAGTCTGTGGCTACCGCCGACCAGGATTGGCGCGAAGTTGTGTTGCCGCATGACTGGGCCATTGAAGGCCCTTTTGACAAGGAAAACAATCCCAATACCGGTGGCCTGCCGGTATCCGGAACCGGATGGTATCGCAAACACTTCCGCGTGCCGGCGGCGGACAAGCGAATGCTTTTCTCGGTGGAGTTCGATGGCGCGATGGCGAATGCCCGCGTGTGGCTGAATGGCGCGGAGATCGGGTTTCGGCCTTATGGGTATGCCAGCTTCACGGTGGATTTGACGCCACATTTGCAATGGGACGCGGACAACGTGCTGGCGGTGCGATTGACGCCGGAGGCAGAGGCGTCGCGATGGTATCCGGGCGCCGGCATTTATCGGAATGTGTGGCTGACGAAGACCGGTGCGGTTCACGTCTCCCATTGGGGTATCGGCATTCGAACGCCGGAAATAACGCCGTCACAGGCAACGGTGGCAGTTTCGATAGTCATCGAGAACCGGAGCGCCAAGGCCGCCGCTCTCACCGTGGAGAGCCGCGTTGAGGATGCCGCCGGAAAAGCGGTGGCGCGCAGCGCCAGTGAGTTGCAAGTGGATGCCGACAAGCCCGGCACTTTGGAGCAAACGATTGCTGTCGCACAGCCGCGGCTGTGGGACATCGACCAGCCCTACTTATATCGCCTGGTCACGGACGTGAAGCAGGGAGGAAAAACCGTCGACAGCGTGACCACGCCTTTTGGCATTCGCACCGTCGAGTTCAGCGCGACCAAGGGCTTCGTGCTGAATGGCCGGCAGCGGAAGCTACATGGCGTTTGCGACCACCATGACTTGGGCGCGTTGGGGGCAGCTATCAACACGCGGGCGCTGGAGCGTCAGTTGGAGATTCTGCGCGGCATGGGCGTGAATGCCATTCGAACCAGCCACAATCCCCCTGCGCCGGAATTGCTGGATTTGTGCGACCGGATGGGATTCGTAGTGATAGATGAGGCCTTCGACATGTGGCGAATTCCAAAAGTGAAGAATGGCTTGAGCAAGTTCTTCGATGAATGGCATGAGCAGGACCTGACGGATCTGATTCGCCGCGACCGGAATCATCCGAGTGTGATGATGTGGTCGATTGGGAATGAGATTCCGGAGCAGGGCCGGGCCGGCGGCGGCATCCTGGCCAAGCAACTGACCGAGATTTGCCATCGCGAGGATCCCACGCGGCCGACAACGTCGGCGTTCGACCAGCCGGACGGCGCGATTAAGAACGAACTGGCGGCGAACGTGGACGTGCCGGGCTTCAATTACAAGCCGACACGATACGAAGAATTTCAGAAAGCCCATCCGGCGTGGGTGATGTACGGTTCGGAAACAGAATCATGCGTCAGTTCGCGGGGCGTGTATCACTTGCCATTGAAGCTGGAGGGCAGGACGCCCGATCTGCAGGTGAGCGGCTGGGACATTCAGGCTCCGCCGTGGGCGTACTGCCCGGACGTGGAGTTCTTCTACCAGAACAAGCTGCCAAACCTGTTGGGCGAGTTCGTTTGGACAGGCTTCGATTATTTGGGTGAACCGACGCCGTATGGCGGCAGGAAAGACTGGCCGTCGCGTAGTTCTTACTTCGGTATTGTCGACCTGGCCGGCTTCCCGAAGGACCGCTATTACCTGTACAAGAGCGTTTGGACAGAGACGCCGACAGTCCACCTGCTGCCGCATTGGAACTGGGAGGGGCACGAAGGCGAAACGATCCCGGTGATGGTCTATACGAATGCCGAGGAAGTGGAACTCTTTCTGAACGGGAAATCGCTCGGCAAGAAACGCCTGGGAGTGGATACTGTAGAAATTCCGGTGGGGAAAAACGTCAGTTCGACCGGCCATTTCACAAGCCCGTTCCGTTTGGCGTGGGATGTGCCGTATGCGGCGGGCGAGTTGAAGGCGGTGGGGTATCGGAATGGCGCGGTGTATGCGCAGGACACGATGAGCACCGCGGGCAAGGCGGCAAGGATTGTGGTGACGCCAGACAGGGCCAGCCTTCATGCGAATGGGCAGGATCTGGCCTTCTTCACAGTGCGGGTGGAGGATGGCCACGGGAATCTATGCCCGCTGGCCGGCAACCTGGTGAAATTCAAGTTAAGCGGGCCGGGAACGATTGCCGGCGTTGACAACGGGAATGCGGCTTCGGTGGAACCGTTTCAAGCCGGCTATCGCACCGCCTTCAATGGTCTGGCGCTGTTGATCGTCCGCACAAGAAAGGTTGGCGGAACCATTCAGGTGACAGCCTCCTCTGAGGGACTGGAGAGCGGCGAAGCCAGGGTGGAGTCGCGGCAGTAGCGCGGCCAATTTTTTCCCGGCTTGTTAAGATGCGGAACGCATGAAACGTTTCACCTCTCTTGCGCTGCTTTGCGCCATCGCCATGCTTGCTCAGGACGATCCTCTGCAAGTATTCCAAGATCCAAAGGCCACGCCGGAAGCGCGGGCGGCGGCGCTGGTTTCGAAGATGACGCTGGAAGAGAAGGCAGCGCAGATGCAGAATACGGCGCCTGCGATTCCCAGGCTCGGCATCCCCGCTTATGACTGGTGGAATGAAGGATTGCATGGCGTGGCGAGGGCGGGCCTTGCCACCGTGTTCCCGCAAGCCATCGGCATTGCCGCGACATTCGACACGGGGCTGATGCGGCGGATTGCCGATACGATCTCAACCGAAGCCCGCGCGAAATACAACGACGCCGTTGCGCATGACAATCATGGACGCTACTTCGGGCTGACGTTCTGGTCGCCGAACATCAATATCTTTCGCGATCCGCGCTGGGGCCGCGGGCAGGAGACGTACGGCGAAGATCCTTTTCTCACGTCGCGGCTGGCGGTTGAATTTATCCGCGGCATTCAGGGCAATGACCCGCACCACTTTAAGGCGATCGCCACGGCGAAACACTACGCGGTCCATAGCGGGCCGGAAACGTCGCGGCATTCCTTCGACGTTCACCCGAGCGAGGAGGATCTGGCGGACACCTATCTTCCTCAATTCAAAGCCAGCATTGTGGAGGCGAAAGCTTACTCGGTGATGTGCGCCTATAACGCGGTAAACGGTCAACCGGCGTGCGGCAGCACGATGCTGCTGGGCGATACGCTGCGCAAGAATTGGGGCTTCGAAGGGTATGTGGTCAGCGATTGCGGCGCAATCGCCGATTTCGTCTATGGGCACAAATATAGTGCGGACTTGGCGGCGGCATCGGCAGCAGGCGTGAAAGCCGGGACCGAACTGGACTGCGGGACAGAGTACCGGACGCTGGTAGACGCGGTGCATCGCGGCCTGATCTCAGAGGCTGAGGTTGACCGCGCGTTGATCAGGCTTTTTGTGGCGCGGATCAGGCTGGGCATGTTCGATCCGCCGGCCGTAGTGCCGTTTTCGAAGCTCTCCATGCAAGATGTGGCGACAGCCGAACACCAGAAACTGGCGCTCGATTCGGCGCGGGAATCGATGGTGCTGCTGCGGAATGAGAACCGGACATTACCCCTGGGGCCGCTGGGCGGGAAGGCCAGAAGGATTGCGGTGATTGGGCCGGCGGCCTTCGACCCGGACGCACTGCTTGGGAATTACAACGGGATTCCGCCGCACATTATTACTCCCCTGGAGGGCATGGAGCGTGAGTGGGGCGTGGCGGCCGTGACTTACGCGCTCGGCGCGACCTATACGGCGGAGTCGGCGGCGCTGATCCCTCCCGGCGCTTTTCGTACCGAGGGCGCTTCGCCAGTTCGTGGATTAACCGTCGAATATTTTGACAGCGATTCTTTGAGCGGCCCGCCGAAGCTGAAGAGAGTGGAGCCACAGGGTTACCTGCGGTGGGACATGCGCGACCCAGCGGTGGTGAATGCGGTGAGGCAGGAGCGATTCTCCGCGCGGTGGAGCGGCACGCTGCATGTTGCCCAGAGCGGGACCTACCAACTGGGCCTGAAGCGGCTCGATTGCCACAACTGTCGAGGCAAGGATGAAGCGCGATTGTGGCTGGACGAGGCAGTGTTAGTGAGCGATGACTCGCGCCTGGGATCGGAGCCGACAACCAAGACGGCCGCGGCCACCCTGCAGGCGGGAAGACGGTACAAGATCAGACTCGAGTACCGCCAAAGCGGCGGCGCAGCGGGAATCGAGCTGGTGTGGCGGCCCGATCCAGAAGCGTTGCTGAAGGAGGCGGAAGCGGCGGCGCGCGGAGCGGACGTGGTGATTCTCTGCCTGGGACTCAACTCGAGTCTGGAGGGGGAGGAGTCACCGATCAGGATACCCGGGTTTGCCGGCGGCGATCGAACCACACTGGATCTTCCGGAGACGCAACTGCAACTGCAGGCGCGCCTTTCAGCGTTGAAGTTGAACCGGCCGGTGGTGGTGGTCCTGTTGAATGGGAGCTCTGTGAACCTGCCCGTACAGCAGGCGCAGGCTGTGCTGGAGGCCTGGTATCCGGGCGAGGAGGGCGGCACGGCAATTGCCGAGACCTTATCGGGCAAATACAATCCTGGCGGACGGCTGCCGGTGACGTTCTACGAATCCGTTGACCAGTTACCCCCGTTCGACGAATACGCGATGCGGGGGCGCACATATCGATACTTCACCGGCAAGCCCCTGTTTCCGTTCGGGCATGGACTCAGCTATTCCACGTTCCGATACAGCAACCTGGATTGGACGTGGGCTAAAGACGGAGGCCTGAGGGAGGTTTCCGCAAAGGTCACCAATGACTCGAAGCGCGGGGGAGATGAAGTAGTGCAGGTGTACTTGAGCTACCCCGGCGCCGATGCGAGAGTCGTCCCGCTGAGGGAATTGCGGCATTTTGAGCGAATCCACTTGCAAGCCGGGGAAAGCCGCGTGGTTCGGTTTTCGCTCGACAAGGATTCCATTCGACAGGGAATGCGCGCGAAGCTCAGCGTAGGAGGAGGACAGCCGCTGGAGGATTGGACTCGCGGACGCTACGTGGAGAAGGACCTGGCCGGCGCCGACGGGCCCGCGCACGTCAGGTAGCCGTGAGAATCCGTCGCGATTGCGCGCGCTATCGGGTGGTGACTGACGGGTGCTCAACGTTCATCAACCGCAAGAGCTCTTCGATGGAGGTTTGCGCGTTCTTTTGAGCGTCGTTCAGGATGCCCATGCTCAGCGCGGCGGATTTGACGGCGTCAAGAGCCGAGAGACGCGCGCGGTGTTCGAGTTCGGGATCGGGCGCCACCCATGGAGTCCACCACGTGATGTGGCGGTCCCAGACCTTGGTGTTCGTTTCGTTGAGTGAGACGTCCAGAATGCGCGCCGGCGGCAACCGCAACGCCACTGTGCGCGACGGCGAGACCTGGCAATCGGAATCCTTCAATTCGCCGAGATCGACACCCGCCAAAACCTGGCCCTCCACCATCAGCAGAATGGACTCGGCCCCGAACGGCTGCCGTTCCTCCTTCAAGCCGACAACGCGCTGAAGGCTGTATTTGACGGTTACCAATTGATTGAGCCTCTTTACTTGCATGAGAACGGCGGGGGAGTTCAACTCAGTGAGGGTGGCGCGGCCGGAGCGAATCCAGAGAAAGAAGCCAAGCAGCGAGATGACCACTGCCGCGAGCAATAGAGGAATGACCACCGGCCACGCCGGAGTTCGCCGGCTCTCGATGGCCGGGCCCTGATTCCCGTCAGGCACGAGGCTTCTCCGCCTGAAGTCCCTCAAGCGAGTAGTTCCACAGCAAGTGACACTCGGCCGAATGAATGGCGGCGATAACGGAGGAACGCGGCAATTGAGGCTTCTGACGCGCTTCTTCACACCATCCATTGAAAGCCGAGGGATTCCACTCCGATTCGAAGCGGACTCCCGCATCGGGATGCTGGGCAGCCACGCGCCGCGCGGCGTCTAAAACGGCCGGGAAGAGAGGATGGCGGCCCGCCTGGCCGAACCAGTAGCCGGAGTTGGCCGCGTCGGGCTCCATACGATGGACAAGTGCGTGCCAGTAACAGCCATCGGGCGTTTCGGAGTCATCCACTATTTTGTGGGCGCTGCTCCAGTGGCCGGCAAAAAGCAGTAGACCCGCCAGGGCGCCTTCGGGACAGCGGGCTCCCGGAAAGATGACGGCGGGCGGCCGCCGGGCCAGAGCGAGGACATCGGAAGTGGACACAGCGTGAGGCAAATTGGAGCGGTCAAGCGGTATCGGGACATCGCGGTAGCGGCCAATTAGAGTCTGGAGACTGGCCGGCAAGGCGTCGTGCCATGAATCTAGCGGCTGAGGGGCGAGCGAATCCTCGGAAACATCGGCTGGCATCGGAACTTCCTCCCGTTAGACTCCGTATACGGACTGAGTGTATCGAAGTTATGACGATGGAAATGGCAAGCCGTTCGCTGTGCGGAGCAGCTCTGATCTTGACGTTCTTGGGCGCCGCCTCAATGGCCGGGGCCGAGGAATGGACAAAGCAATGGCCGGTGACCGCGAACCCGGATTTGCGGGTGGAGACCGGCGATGGCTCGGTGACCGTGGTGGGCGTTCCGGGCGCCACCAGGATTGAAGCGCGAGTGGAAACGCGGGGCTGGCGGATCGGCCCCTCAGAGGTCCGGGTGGATGAGAGTTCTACCGGAAACAGCGTGACGCTAATTGTTCGCGTTCCTAACGTGCACATCAACTTCGGCGAGCGCTGGGTGAAAGTAACCGTGCGCGTACCGCAGGAAGTAAAGGCCTACGTACATACGGGCGACGGCTCCGTGCATATGGAGAATGTCCACGGCCCCTCAAGGGTGTCGACAGGCGATGGCAGTATTCAAGCCGCGGGGCTCGATGGGCGGCTGGAAGCGACAACAGGCGATGGGTCGGTGAAGGTGAGCGGCCGCTTTGACGAGGTGCAGATTCGCACGAAGGACGGCAGCGTCACGTTCGATGCGGCGCCAGGATCGAAGATGGCTTCCCCGTGGCGATTGGAAACCGGCGATGGTAGCGTGACCGCGCACGTGCCGGCGGATCTGGACGCGGACCTGGACGTTCATACGGGCGACGGGTCGATTTCACTCTCCGACTTGACGGTGACCGTTTCGGAAACGCAAAACCGCAACAACCTGCGCGGCCGGATGAATCGCGGCGGCCAGAGTTTCTCAATCAAGACGGGCGACGGATCGGTGACGCTGCGGCGGGCTTCTTAATCTCCCACACGCATCACCCCTGACCGCCTTCGTCTCTCTGACCGTCGCAGGGGCACAATGGTCGCATGACGATCAAAGACGATGTTGTGGTGGACCTGGCGACGGCAACCGGTCCCATGCGCACGCACATGTTCCGCCCCGCCGAGGAAGGTCAATACCCCGGCATCGTTCTCTTCTCCGAGATCTTCCAGGTCACCGGCCCCATTCGCCGGACGGCGGCGTTGCTGGCCGGACACGGATACGTGGTGGCGGCGCCAGAGATTTATCACGAACTGGAAGCGGTGGGAACTGTGCTGCCTTACGACCAGGCGGGTTCCGATCGAGGCAATCTGGACAAATACGAAAAAGAGCTCTCTTCGTACGATGCCGATGCGCGGGCCGCGCTCGATCATTTGAAATCACGCCTGGATTGCAACGGACGCTTGGGCGTGCTCGGGATCTGCCTTGGCGGCCATCTTGCCTTCCGTGCCGCTTTCCAGGCTGACGTGCGGGCAGCGGTTTGTTTTTATGCCACTGACCTGCATTCGGGAACGTGGGCAAGGGCAAGAAAGACAATTCGCTGAGTCGGGCAAGCGAGATCGGGGGCGAGCTGCTGCATATCTGGGGGCGGCAGGATCCGCATGTGCCGCTCGAAGGCAGGAACCTCATCAAAGCGCGGCTGGAAGACGCCGGCGTTTCATTTCAGTGGCACGAATTGAACGGCGCCCACGCGTTTCTGCGCGATGAAGGCTACCGATACGATCCGGCGCTGGCCCGGCAATGCTATGGTCTGGCGCTGGAGCTGTTCCACCGGCGGCTGGCGATCGGGTGACGGCGGTTGAGAGGCCAAGTGAGATTGGCTCGGTTTAAGAAGGACCGGGCGGGAATAAGTCAGGCCGCGCGGAATGGCCCGCCACATCGAGATCGAACTTACCCCGCTGGATTTCGTCCAGATCGATGTCCGCGACAGCCAGCCCCTCTCCGGACAGGGGCCCAGCGACGATATCGCCAGTCGGCGCCGCAATCAGGCTGGCGCCGTCGATGGTGCCGCCGGCATCCTGTAAGTCCTCCTCCCAATCCTCTTTCGTCAGGCACTGACAAGCACTCAACACGAAGCATCGTCCCTCATACGCAATGTGGCGCATACTCGTCTTCCAGATCTCTCGTGCATCCACCGTCGGCGCGCACCACAGTTCCACATTCTGTTCGTACAGACGCTGCCGGTAAAGCGGCATATAGTTCTCCCAGCAGATGGCAATGCCGATGCGGCCGATGGCGGTCTCCACCACCTTGATGTCGGCGGCATGTCCCTGTCCCCACAAATACCGTTCAGCCGCGGTGGGCATCAGCTTGCGATGCCGGAACCGCAGTCCGCGATCTGGCGTAAACAGGAGTCCAGAGCAGTAGAGCGTGGTTCCGGCGCGCTCCACCACACCGATGACGATATGCAGGTTGAGCTCTTGTGCCCAAGCGGCGAGCTGCTCAGTTTCCGGGCCAGGACATGTAACAGCGGCCTTCGCATATCTAAGAAAAAGATCGCGGCCTTCTTCGGAACGATTCCCAACCGTAACGCCGAACGTGAGTCCCTTCGGATAGCCGCCGAGCAGCGCTTCGGGGAAAACGATCAACCCCACGCCTTGCGCCGCCGCCATACGGCAGACGCTCTCCACCTTGGCGAGTGTAGCGCGCGTATCGAAGAGCAAGGAGCCGAGCTGGGCAACGGAGACTTTCACAGGATTGAGGTTAGCGCGCGGGTGGCTTTGGCGTCACGCTTAGCGGCGTAATCCTGATCTCCCCCCGGAGCTGCTGGGAAGGCGAGCGGTGCGCGCATCCTGCTCCCCGGCATCATCTACAACTACGAGGCCGATGCGTTTCCGGGATGGAATCCTTCGGCCGACTGTCAATCGGCCACATACAATAAAATGTGATGGGTCGTTTCTATTCGCGTGCTGAATTGGTGCGTCAGCGACAGTCTTGGCGGCAGCAGGGCAAAGTTGTGGTATTCACCAATGGGTGCTATGACATTCTGCACCCCGGCCACATCCGGCTTTTGGAACGCGCCCGGTCACTGGGCGATGTTCTGATTCTGGCTCTCAATACCGATTCCAGCGTGCAGCGCCTGAAGGGGCGCTCCCGTCCCTTCTTCTCCGAATCGGCCCGTTCAGAGATTGCTTTGCATCTCGAAGCCGTCGATGCCGTGACGCTCTTCGATGAAGACACGCCTCGTGAGCTGATTGCGGCACTGCTGCCGGACGTGCTGGTGAAAGGCGCCGATTGGTCCCACTTCATCGCGGGCCGGGAAGAGGTAGAAGCGGCGGGAGGGCAGGTGCTGGCGCTGCCCCTGGAACCCGGCTACTCGACGACGAACATTGCCGACAACGTGATTGCGCGTTACTCCGGAGCCGCGCTGCCGCAACAAACCACGTGACGCATCCCGCAATCCGAGAACTGTTCCAGGCGGCCGCCCGCCAGCCCGCCTTCACCAACCTGCTCCGCGCCATCACCAGGGGCGAGCGCGGTCCCTTCACTCTTTCCGGACTCGGTGCCACGGCAAAGGCCCTTTATCTGGTGCTCCTTTACCAGGCCACCGAAAAGCCGCTGCTGATACTCTGTGACGGCAACAAGGAGGCCGAATCGCTGATTGAGCCAGTGGAAACGTTCTTCCATCTGCTCTTTGACAACCGTGACCTCGCCGCGCCGCACTTGATCCCTGCTCTGGATGTGATGCCGCACCAGCGACTTTCGCCGCACAGCGAAATCGCTGAAAAACGGGCCATCGGACTGTGGCGCCTGGCCACGCAACGCGTGCCCCTCACCATCACGCCGATAGCCTCAGCCCTCCTGCGCACGGAAGGCGCCGAATTTTACCGGCAACTCGCGCTGCACCTCCGGACCGGCGAGGAAGTTCCGCTGCAAACTCTCCTCCAGCACCTGGAATCCATTGGCTACCGCCTGCGTGAGCCCGTCGAGATGACCGGCGAATACTCCTTGCGCGGCGGCATTCTGGATGTCTTCCCCGCTGAAGCCTCGAAGCCCGTGCGTATTGAGTTTTTCGGCGACGAGGTGGAATCGATTCGGCGCTTCGACGTTGAATCGCAACGGTCTATCCTCAAGCTAAACGCCGTTCAACTATTACCTCTGCTTGAGTACCCCAAATCGAAGGAACTGCTGCGCGAACTGAGTGACGCTGTCGCCGCCGCTCAAGACGACGACGGCTCCATGAACATGTCCCTCGCCATGCCAGGCGACGTCTTCCCGGGCTGGGAATATCTCGTGCCGCTTGTGCGTTCCCGCTCTGAGAGCCTGCTTTCACTGGTTAAGGATGCCATCGTCATTCTAGATGAGCCGGCAGCCATTCAATCGGCCACCGATCGCTTGTGGAAGCGCTTGGCGGAACCCGACCGTCCCGCTCCCATCGCCCCGGAACTCAATTTCCTGACCTGGGACGAGCTTGCAAAGACACTTGAGCTTAGGACAGTTATCTCATTGGAAAAACTGGATTTACAACTTGATCTGGAACCTTCCGTAAACGCCCCCGACTGGGCTGTCATCGAAGACGACGACGCGAACGTTTATCCCACTCAATCTCAGCCCTCACAGTCGCGCTTCCACATCCCCACGCAACCGTCCATGTCCGTGAACGGCAACATGCCGCGGGCTGTGAAAGAGGCCCAGACGCTTGTCAGTCAAGGCAACCGGGTGGCCTTTTTCGCCAGTTCCTCGGGCGAACTCGAACGCCTGGCCGATGTGCTGGAGGAATACTCGACGCCCTATCAGATTGGCGCCGAATCGACTGACGGACGCTCGTCGCTCACCGATCGCATCTACCACGCGGGTGCCGTCGCCAGCATTTATCTGATCAAGGGCGCGGTTCGGCGCGGAACCATTCTGGTGGATTCGCGCCTCGCCATCCTCGGCACGGACGATCTCTTTGAAACCTCCGACCTGGTCGCCCGCCAGCCTTCGAAGAGTGCCCTAGCCGCCTTTGCCGCCGACATCGCCGATCTGAAACCGGGCGATTACGTGGTCCACAGCACGCATGGCGTGGGCCAATTCCTGGGCATCCGTGAAATCACCCAGGGCGACCAAAAGGGCGACTTCATGCTACTGGAATACGCCGGCGAATCGAAACTCTATGTGCCGCTGACCCGGCTCGATCTGGTCCAGAAGTTTCGCGGAGCGGGCGAAGCCAAGCCTTCGCTGGACAGGCTAGGCGGGGCTTCGTGGTCAAAAACGAAGACCCGCGTCAAGGCCAAGATGCGCGACATGGCCGACGAGTTGTTGAAGCTCTACGCTCAGCGCCGCATGGCCCAGGGCTTCTCGTTCTCCACAGATAGCAACTGGCAGCGCGAATTCGAAGATGCCTTCGAGTACACGCCCACTCGCGACCAGGTGACGGTGGTGACCCAGATCAAAGCCGATATGGAAGCCGAGCAACCCATGGACCGCCTGCTGTGCGGCGATGTCGGCTTCGGCAAAACCGAAGTGGCCATGCGCGCCGCGTTCAAGGCCTTGGGCGATGGCAAGCAGGTTGCCGTTCTGGCGCCGACCACCGTCCTGGCCTTCCAACACTTTGAGACCTTTAAGCGGCGCTTCGCCTCATTCCCGGTTCGCATCGATCTGGTCAGCCGCTTCCGCACCGCCAAAGAAGTGAAGGCTACCCTGGAAGACGTGGCCGCCGGCAAGGTGGACGTGTTGATTGGCACTCACCGCCTGCTTTCGAAGGATGTCATCTTTCATGACCTGGGTCTTCTGGTCATTGATGAGGAGCAGCGCTTCGGCGTGAAGCACAAGGAGCGCCTCAAAGAGATGCGCCACAACGTGGATGTGCTGACGATGTCCGCCACTCCGATTCCGCGCACGTTGCATATGTCTCTGCTGGGGCTCCGCGACATGTCCGTGATTGAGACGCCCCCAAAGGACCGCCTCACCATTAACACCGTGGTGGCGCACTTCAATGCCGATCTCATCAAAAACGCAATTGAACAGGAGGCCGCCCGCCAGGGCCAGGTCTACTTCGTCCACAACCGCGTGGACACGATTTACCAGCGCGCGGCCTTCATTCAGCAGCTCGTCCCCAACGTCCGCATCGGCGTCGGCCACGGACAGATGGGAGATTCGGAACTGGAGAAGGTACTGCTCGGCTTCATGCGCCATGAGTACGATGTCTTCGTCTCCACAACTATCGTCGAGAACGGCATCGACATTCCCCTCGCTAATACGATCATCATTGAAAACTCCGAACGCTATGGCTTAAGTGAGCTTTATCAATTGCGCGGGCGCGTAGGCCGTTCGAACCGGCGCGCCTATGCCTACCTGCTGGTTCCCGCCGATACGCAGTTGAGCGAAATCGCCAGAAAGCGCCTGGCTGCGCTCAAGGAGTTCAGCGATCTCGGCGCCGGTTTCAAGATCGCCGCGCTCGACCTTGAACTGCGCGGGGCGGGCAACCTGCTCGGCGGCGAGCAGCATGGCCACATTGAGGCGGTTGGCTACGACACCTATATCCGGCTGCTGGAAGAGACCGTTCGCGAACTGAAGGGCGAGGAGGTGCCGCTTGAGATCCATGCGTCCATCAATCTCAGCCTGGAGATCCGGATTCCCTCCTCTTATATCGCCGAGGAGACGCAACGCCTAAAGTCCTACAAGCGAATTGCCGATGTTAAGGACGAAGCAGGCGCCAAACGTGTCCTGGACGAATTGGCCGATCGTTATGGCCCCGTGCCGGATGAGGTTGGCAACCTGGTCCAGTTTTCGCTGCTGAAGAGCTTCGCCGAACGCGTTGGCGTGGAGTCGGTGGATCGGCGCCAGGGGTATCTGAACATCAAATTTCACCCGCAATCCAAGGTTGATCCGCTCAAGCTGATGACGTTGGTTAAGAGCGAAGCGGGGGTTCAATTCACGCCGGCGGGAGTTCTCCGCCTGCCCGTCTCTCTGGGATTGACTCCCGACGCTCTTCTGGTTCAGGTCAAGAACGGCCTTTTGCGGTTGGTTTCGGAAGAGACAGTGGCGCAGTAAGCTCAGCGGTAAGCATTCTCGGTTCGGTCGTCATGATTAGCCGAAAGCCGGCAAAGTCTGAATTGTGTATGAATTTCTTGTGGAAGACTCTAGACTATTACTGAGGGGTTCGATTGTGGCCTCTGGTAAGCGCTAGCTTCGAAATGGGCAGTTCCGCCCTCACAGAGTGAGATACGGCATTCTATTCAAGCACTCTGGAGTCTTGCTCCTAATGGTTGGGGCGCAGCCTGCCGACTGAAATAATGGCCGTCCGATGCAACAGAGAGACGGCCTATTGACCGATGTTCGCCACGAACCAGAAATGTAGCCACGTTGACTGCGGCGCTCCGACACCGCACACCCGAAGCCGGCGCATCCTCCAATGGCGGCGGCAAGCCGGCGCAATTCCGTTGCTGGCGCTCCTTGCCGCAAGCCAACTCTCCGCCGGCCCGCCACACGCCGAAATACACTCCATCGCCGAGTTGTTGTCCCTGACGAATGAGGAAGCCAGCCGCCAGTTCCCGGTGCACCTTCGCGGCATCGTCACGGTAAACAGCCCAGCCCGATATGAAAGTTTCGTGCAGGAGGGGAAGTTGGGGGTGTACGTTGCAAACAGCCCGGACGACACGCTTCAGGCCTCCGAAGGGGACCTGGTTGACATCATTGGCGTCTCGAAAAGGGGCGAGTATGCGCCCATCGTGGCGCCCAGGAAAGTAGTGGTTCTGGGCCACCCGGGGATGCCCGCCCCCATCCCCGCCAATGAGGCAGATCTACAGAACGACCGTTACCCCAACGCCTGGGTGGAGGTGGAAGGTGAAGTCACAGCGGTGCGCGACGCGAATTTTCGCGGTCAGCTCCTCGACCTCAAAATTGGCGGCCAGCGCTTCCAGATCGACGCGGACCCGAATGACTTCAGCTCCAAGGATGTCCGTCTGGGGGCCATCGTCCGTGTCCGGGCCGTCCTTGGCTGCTATTCAAACTATCAGGGAGAGCGCCTTCGCCCCCAGCTGTATTTGCGCAGCAGGAACGATTTCGATGTCGTGCGCCCGGGGAGAACCAAGTGGCCCGACATCCCTCTCACCGATCTCAGCCGCCTCCTTCGCTACCACGGCGTTGGCCACATCGGAGATCTCATCCACGTTCGCGGCACTGTCACGTTGCTCGGAGCGGAAGACCGGTTGCACATCCAGGATGGCCAGACGGCCCTGAGCGCCGATCCGTCCGCGGCCGCCGGCGCGGCCGTTGGGGATTGCCTTGAACTCATCGGATTCCTGGACCACCGTCCCCCGTTCGGTCTTTGGCTCGAAGGCGCCATGGGGCGCAAATGCGCTCAGCCACTGGCCATAGCGCCGTTCAAAGCCAATGAAGACCAAATTGTCTCTCCCAACGCCGGGGGCCTGCTGATTGAGATGGAGGGAACGGTGGTCCAGCAGTCGAACGGTCTCCGCTCCGATATCCTGTACTTGGTCACCACCGAAACATATAAGCTTCCCTTTGTAGCCGAGCTGTTCCATCCTAGCGGCAAAGCCGCCCTTCCCCGCTTTTTATCCGGCGACCGCGTCAGAGTTACCGGCGTTTATGACGTGGACGAAGTCCGCAGCGGCCTACAGGGCACGAGCAGGCGCATTATTCTTCGCACGAAGGACGACGTGCGATTGACGTTTCGCGCGCCTTGGTGGAGGCGCGCTCCCTGGTTTGAGGTCGCCTCGGGCGCTCTAAGTTTCCTGAGCTTGTTATTCATTTGGAATCTGGCCCTGAGGCGCGAGGTCAGGCGCAAAACATCCGCGCTCGAGGAGCAGTCATTGGCGCTGATCGATGCCCGCGACCGCGCTGAAGCCGGCGCCCGCGTCAAATCGGACTTCCTCTCCACCATGAGCCACGAGATTCGGACTCCGCTCAACGGCGTCATCGGCATGACATACCTGCTGCTCGACACGCCGCTTAGCGCCGAGCAGCTTGATTTTGCGGCAACCATTAAGACCAGCGGCGAAGCCCTGTTGCACCTGATCAATGAGATTCTGGACTTCTCCAAAATGGAGTCCGGAAAGCTCTCGCTTGAAGCCGTGGATTTTGATCTTCGGGATGTCGTCGAGCAATCGGTCGCGATCGTCATGGAGGACGCGCGAAAGAAGGACCTCGCCCTCGATGTCCTTGTCGCGGCGGACGTGCCGGAAGTAGTCAAAGGCGACCCGGCGCGCATCCGGCAGATCATCCTCAACCTGCTTTCGAATGCCATCAAATTCACTGACAACGGACGGGTCGGCATCAGTGTTCACTCGACGATGCGCGCTGCGGATCAGCCGCCGGCCGGTTCACCGGAAGCAGTTCGCCGCCCAGTGGCATGCCTCCGCTTTGAGATTACCGATACAGGCATCGGCATCAAGCCCGAGGCCGGGGGAGACCTCTTTCAAAGCTTTACCCAGGCAGACGCCTCCACCACGCGCCGTTTTGGAGGAACGGGCCTGGGCCTGGCGATTTCGAAACGCTTGGTCGAGTTGATGGGGGGCAAAATCGGCTATGAAAGCGAATTGAACCTGGGTAGCGCGTTCTGGTTTGAAGTACCCCTGGAAATCAATGAGAGTGAAGAGGATCAACCCGCCTTGCTCGAACGCGGCCTGAAGGGCCGGCGGGTATTGCTGGTAGACGATAATCCCGTCATCCGCCAAGTGGCCCGCCAGACGCTGGAGATTCACGGTGTGGAAGTGGCAGAGGCGTCGCCCAGCGGTGAAGCCCTCGAGATGATTGAGCGGGCCGCCCCGGTCCGCCCGTTTGACGCAGCTCTCATCGGTATTCAACTGCCGCAGATGGATGGCCTCGCGCTGGCGGGCCGCATCCGCCACCTGCATGCCGGAGAAAGTCTCGCTCTCCTGCTCCTGACCGCGCCGCTGAACCCTGTTGATCTGGCCAAGAGCGAGGAACTAGGAATCTCGGGCCAAGTGGCAAAACCGCTGCGAAGATCCGCCCTCCTCACCGAACTCTCCCGAGTTCTCGCCTCGCGGCCCAAAGCCGCAGCCCCGGCCGATCCCCCTCCCGTCGCCCCGAAAGCTCCGCTGCGGGTGTTGCTGGCAGAAGACAATCTCGCGAATCAAAAACTCGCCAGGGCCATGCTTGAGCGGCTGGGTTGTCATGTTGACATCGTGGCGAACGGCGTTGAAGCGATTCGGGTTTCCACCAGAAGCAAGTTCGATGTGATCCTGATGGATTGCCAGATGCCGGAAATGGACGGTTATTCGGCTACCGCTACTATCCGATCGGTGGAGGCCCGCCGGGGCGACCGCACGCCGATCATCGCGCTGACGGCGAGCGCTATGCAAGGCGATCGGGAGCGCTGCATGGAAGCGGGCATGGACGATTATCTGACAAAGCCCCTCGCGATCGAGACGCTCGCCGGTGCAATCTCCCGCTGGAGCCGGCGCTGCGAAGCGCTAACTAATCCGATAAGCGGGTACACAGTGAGCCGTGACAGGCGGAATGGATGAGGTATCTCGCGTTTACCCGAGGGCCGCGCTGCGGCGCCACTTGGTGCGCGTATAGGCAATGCTGAAACCGTTGCGCTCGCCATTCCGTTGCGACGCGCTGCCAGGTTCCACCACCATCATCGCCACGCCGCAGCCGTGCTTCCGGGCGTAGTCGAGACGCGCCGCCAGCACCGCTCGCTGGGCGCCGTGGCCGCGCTCCTCCGCAATCGTGCTCGCCCCTGCCAGTAACGCGATGCCTTCATGAAGAAACAGTCCCGCCGCCGCAATGAACTCACGGCCCCTTTGAACCAGAAACGCGGCGTAACCTTCCGACGTCGCCATCATGTACGCCATTTCTTTGATCTGCGGCGCGAATTCCACGGCGTCGCTCCAGCCCAGCGCCAAAACCCGAGCGTAGTCGTCGAGGTCGTCGGCGCCTGCCACCCGAACCGTGAGTTCCGGATTCAAACGCACAGCCGGCTGGTTTTCGCGTAAATCCAGAAACAGAACATTTGACACTTCGCAGGGAATGTACCTCCGCTTGACCAGAGACTGGAGCAGCGGTACGCCTGCCAGCGGACAGACCTCGTGATTCACCGCCGCTTGATGCCTTCCGAAGAACTCTTCGATCTTCGATAAAACCTCATCGGTGGCGGGCTCCAGAATTCCAAGCCCGAAGGTCTGCGTGAGCGGCGAATTGGCGCCGTCGAACATCATGTAGACGCCATGACGGTGAGCCCACTCCGACCCCTGGCGCCGCGCTCCTACGAAAGCAGCGCCCGCGGCTCCCTCGGTCCGTTCCAGCCGTCGTGCCAGTTCAAGGTCCGCAAACACAGCAACACTGTAGCACCGGGTCAGGCCCGAAGCCTACCCACCGGCCAGCAAGGCTTTGAGATTTGTCTCGATGTCGTCCTTGTCCACCACTTCGCCGCGGTAAGCGGCCGCTACTTTGCCCCGTTTGTCGATGAGGAATGTGTCGGGCATGGTTTCGATCGCAAAGCGCTTCGCCGTTGCTTCGTCGCCGAGCAATATGGTGTACGGAATCGGATTGCCGGCAAGGAACGGCCGAAGAATCTTCCAACCTTCGTCATCCAGCGACACGCCAATCACGACCAGACCCTTGCCTTCGTATTCCTTAGAAAACTCAGCGAACCATGGGATCTCCTTCTTGCAGCCGCCACACCACGTGGCCCAAAAATCGAGCAGAACCACCTTACCGCGGTAATCCTCCAGTCGCACGCTTTTGCCTGCGCTGTCCGAAAGCGAAAAGCTTGGCGGCGGTTGGCGATTTTCCGGTGGTACCAACGGTACGCGAAGGCCCGGTTGATCGGCCGGGATGGCTGTGCCGGCCAGCATCAGCAGCAATAATGCGGAAAGTCGAATGTTCATGTGGTTCTTTTCACGTTGGGCGAAGTCAGACCGTTTGCAGTTGGGCATGCCGGCCGCGCCAAAAGGCGATGGCGCCCAGAATGCCGAATTGCCACAGGATCGCGGCGAAGGGAAACCAATGCGGATTCCAAACCATCCGGCTGTCCATCGATTCGCCCCGGCTCCAGACATCCAAGGCGAGGGCCGCGCGGCTCTCGCCAATCTGTGCGACGACAGTTAGCACGGCCAGCGTTAGCGCCGCCAAAATGGCGCGGCGGGCGCTGACTCCATGCGACCTCGATCCGTAGTAAATTCCGATGAGAAGAGGAATTAGAAGAAACACGACCTGCGGAATGAGCGACAAGACGATATCGGGCATCCCCCAAGTCAGCATGATGGCAATAGGAAAAACGCACATCCAGAACAGGACCAAAAGTAGTGCTGGATGGACCCAGGCCAACCGGCGCGCTAACAAACCGAAAGCATACCCGCCGGCCCAGGCCCAGATGACCAGCAAGAGACAAAGGCAGACTATGTTCAGCTCATCTTCGAAAACAGGCAGCCCCACCTGGTAACGCGCCTTGTAATGCCAGAGTGCATGGATCTGAAGACCTACCGCGCCGAGCCATGGTTCACTGACACCGCGTCCTCCGAAAAGCAGCATAAAAGGCGCTGCCAAGCCTAGCGGGGCAGCCCACGGCTGCCAATGCATCCAGGGCGCGGCGTAACGGCGGACGACGAGGCCGAGAAGTTCCACCACGGCTTGGCCTCCTGACTCGCCTGATTCCTGCAAGTCGCCGCGCGCGGCCTCTCCTTCGTTCACATCCAGAAGCCGGGATAACCCTTGGACGAACCACCAGCATAGGCGGCTCATGTGGCCCTCCCTGTGGTTTCGGCGTTTCTATCCCACGCCGCGCCTCGCGTGACGCGGGTGACGGCGTTGTAAAACTCGGTGGCGGCCTGCACGCCTTTGGAGGTGACGCGAACCATCCTCTTCGGGCGGCCGCCGCGTTCCGGCGTGGGATCGCCCATCCACGTTTTCACTAACCCCTTCTCTTCCAACCGTCCCAGCGTTGTGTAGAGGGCGCCGATGGAGCAACTGCGCCCGGTGGTTTCCGCAATTTCCAGGCGAATAGAGGCGCCATACGCGCCGTCTCCCAAGCGGGATGCGGTCGTTAACAGAAGATACTCGAACTCACCTAACATGATTACAACCACATTGTAGTGGTAATGGATGGGCTTGTCAATGGCCGCCTGAGGCCGTCGCCACCACCCGTGCAAAGGCAGGCTTGGGATTGCCGGCGCGATCGAAGAGCAGAGGATAATTGGTCCGTCCTCTGACAGGCCAGTTGTTCAGCCAGGAATCGCCGTCATTAACGCCCCAAAAGGTCACGCGCTCCAGAACGTCGTGGTGTTTCACAAACACGCTG
Organism: Acidobacteriaceae bacterium; assembly: GCA_903970405.1. Lineage (GTDB taxonomy): Bacteria > Acidobacteriota > Terriglobia > Bryobacterales > Bryobacteraceae > CAJCIT01. The sequence goes on from CAJCIT010000075.1 coordinate 36,134, forward strand.
AAGAGGTCCGCATAGCGCTGGGCCAGCGCCTGCTGCACGGCATCAGGGAGCCCGTTGGGATAAGGGTTCAGGGCGGGGTTCGCGGCGACGCGCAGACTCACCTCAGCGCCATTCGTGGGATCGACCGAAGGGAGAATATTAACATCGAGTTCAGTAATCATCACCTTCAGCCCGAGGCTGCCCAGCTCAGAAAGCGTCAAGTCTTCCTGCTGAGCCGAAGGCGAGTCCATGCTCACGTGAGTCTGTGAACCTATGCCGGTAATGTGGACGTGGGCAGCTTGGAGTTTCTTCACCAGCGCGATCGCCCCCCGCCGCTTGGCATCGTTTTCCAGCGAATAGTCGTTGTAGTAAAGTTCAGCGGCTGGGTCCGCCTCATGGGCAAAGCGAAATGCCTCGATGAGATAGTCCTCACCGATGATTTTCAACCACCGCGTCTGCCGCAGCGAACCGTCTTCAGCCAAAGCTTCGTTGACCACGTCCCAGCCTTTGATGCGCCCCTTGTAGCGGCCGACCACCGTTTGGATGTGGTCGTGCAGCCTCTGGAGCAAGGCGTCCCGCGAGAGAGGAGTCCCCTTGCTGTCCTCGAAAACCCACTTCGGCGTCTGCTGGTGCCAGACCAGATTGTGGCCAATGACGAACATCCCGTTCTTCTCGCCGAACTCCACATAACGATCGGCAGGGCCGAAATTGTATCTATCGGGCTCCGGGTGAACGCTTTCCCACTTCAACACATTCTCGGGACTGGTGCTGTTGAACTGTTTCTTCACTAATGCGGCCTCGGCGGCGTTTCGCTCAGTGAATTGCGATTCGTTCAAAGCCGTCCCGATGAGGAACATTCCCTTGAACACGTCTTTGAGGGCCGGTTGGGTTGTAACGCTCCCCGGTTGTGCGATCAGGTAACTGGCCGCGGCACACAAACCGCCGGCTAAGCCGAGATAAGACTTTCGTTTCATAATCCTTCCTTCGTAAACTTAGGCAGCCGCAGCTTTCAGCCGCCGCTCGGCAAGTTCCGCCGCCATTTCGATAGTTGCGCGTTTGTTGAGCTTGTAGACCAGTAACAAAATGGAGCAAATGCCAAAAAGAATTCCAACAACGATGCCGGTGGCGGCACGGAAGCCGGCCACTGCCTCAGCGGCATCCGGTAACTTCGTGTCGTAATTGAACAGGCCGGCCATGATCCAGAGAAACGACGCGGAGCCGAGAGCCAATCCGGCTTTGAGCATAAAGCCAATGGTGGCGAAGACCATGCCGGTGAAACGACGGCCGGTCTTCCATTCCGAGTAATCCGCCACATCGGCATACATCGCCCAGATGAGCGGTACCGTGGGTGCGTAAACGATAGCACCGGCAATAGAGAGAACAACCATCCCATTTACGTCTGTCGGTTTCAGGAGATAAAACACGAAGGCATTAATCGCCGACAGCCCGAAGCCGGCCACGCCGACCGCTTTCTTGCCAAACCGCCTCGCGAAGGAGGCCGAGAGCATGATTACCGTGATGGTGGTGAATGTCACCAGCATGTTGACAATGCTGTTGAACACGTCGGCCACGTTGGTTGCGGCAAGGTTGGATTTATCGCCGTGAACGATGTAACCGAGCCATTCCAGCAAACCGCCCGGACCGGCCGCGCCGGGCGCGAGCGCGGGCGCAGTCAAGCCGGCGGAATGAACCCAATCGAACATCGCGGCTTTGTCAGCGTAATGATGATAGTAATTGTAAGTTGCCCCGCCCCGAAAGGAGAGAACACCAAAGTGAAAAAGGGTCATCAGCGCCATGATTCGCCACGGAACATTCTTAAGAAGGTCGCCGAAATCCTGTTTCGGGGAGGATTTCACTTCTTTCAAGGGTTGGACACGCTCGCGCGTGGTGAGGAAAGTGGTCATGAACAGGATGAGGCACAACCCCGCCCACACAGTCATCGTCATTTGCCAGCCGTAAGCGCGATCATGATTCAAAGCGAACTTTGCAACTAAAGGCAATGTGAATCCGCCGACAATGAATTGTGCTATGTTCACAGCCACAAAGCGGTAGGAGTTCAGCTGCGCGCGTTCATTCAAATCCGCCGTCATGACGCCGCCGAGAGCCGAGTAGGGCATGTTGTTCATTGAATAAAGCGTCATCAACAGGGAATTGGTGATGGCGGCATAGGCGATCAGCGCGGGTATGCTCCAACCCTTGGGCGTGGTGTAGGCCAGCACCATGACAACCGCCCAGGGGATGGCTGTCCACAGCACCCACGGACGGAATCTGCCCCAACGGGTGCGGGTGCGGTCGGCCAGCACACCCATCACGGGATCGAAAATGGCGTCCCAAAATCGCGGCCAGAGGAGAATGGCGGCGGCTGCGCTCGCGGTGAGGCCAAAGACGTCGGTGTAGAAGTTCAACTGAAAGAGGATCATCGACATGAAGACGAAATTGGCGGCAGCGTCGGCGGCGCTGTAACCAGCCTTTTCAGTGAACGAGAGCTTCTGGTTAGTCATAGCTTACGATGCGCGCGCCTGACTTGATTTCGTGACTGTCAAAACTGTCTTCAGTAAATCAGAATCGCGGGACGAGTTACCGACCATGATTTCAAATTCGCCAGGCTCGACGGCGTATTTCATATTCACGTCGTAGAAGGCCAGCAATTCGGGTGTAATGTCGAGTGCGACGGTCCGTGTTTCGCCGGGAAGAAGCTCCACCTTCTTGAATCCCTTCAGCTCCTTCACGGGCCTGGTCACAGAACTCACGGAATCGCGGATATACATTTGCACAACCTCCGAGCCGGCCCGTTTACCCGCATTTGTCACGTCCACCAGAACTTGAGTTGAGCCGTTGGGCCCGATCCTGCTCTTGAGAAGCCGGACGTTCTGGAAAGCGAAAGACGTATAACTCAAGCCGAAGCCGAACGCATAGAGCGGCGAGGCGTCATCCCACAGAAAGCCGCGCCGCGCCGACGGTTTGTAGTTATAGAAAGAAGGTAACTGCCCAACGGAGCGCGGTATTGAGATGGGCAGCTTGCCGCCGGGATTGCGGTCGCCGAACAAGACCTCGGCGACGGCGCGTCCACACTCCTGTCCCAGATACCAACATTCGAAGATCGCGGGCACGGTTTGAGCAACATGGTTGATGGAAAGCGGGCGGCCATTGAAGATGAGAGCAATCACCGGTTTGCCGGTGGACGTCATAGCGCTGACGAGTTCATCCTGCCTGCCGATCAAATCGAGACTGGTGCGGTCGCCCATGTGGGTCCGCGACCAGGCTTCGCGCGACGTCTGCTCATTACCGCCGATGGCCAGGACAATGACGTCGGCCTTCTTCGCCACCTTCACGGCTTCGGCAATCTGCCGGCGGTCCTCCGCCGGGTCTGAGGGAATCACTTCGTCCTGCTGCCACGAACCGCCAACGGTAATCTTGCATCCCTCGGCGTGGAGCACCTTCACCCGGTTGCCGGCCTTCTCTCTAATACCGTCCAGCACCGTGACGTTGTGCTTGGGCAACCCGCTGTAACCGCCCAGTAAAGGCCGGTTCGCGTTCGGACCGATCACGGCGATAGTCTTGAGGTTCGAAAGGTCAAGCGGGACAATGCCGTTTTCGTTCTTCAGCAGCGTGATGGTTTCCGCGGCCGCCTGCAGAGCGAGTTCGCGATGAGCGTCGCAGCCGACCACGCCCTCTGCTTCGGCGGGATCCACATACGGATCGTCGAACAAACCCATCTGGAATTTCCAGAAGAGCATGGGCGCGACAAGATCATCGAGCTGTTTCTCCTTCAGCACGCCTTTCTTGACCAGCTCAACCAGGTGGAGGTAACAATCGGGATCGGGAAACTCAATGTTCACCCCCGCCTCGACGGCCAGCCGGCATGCTTCCTTCTTGTCCTTGGCGACATTGTGTCCATGCGAGTCCGGCCGATGACTAAGTTCCCAAATGGCGAAGTAATCCGAAACGACAAAGCCTTTGAACGCCCATTCCTTCCGGAGAACGTCGCGCAACAACCAGCGGCTGGCGTGCGATGGCACGCCGTCGATCTCGTTATAGCTGGCCATCACGCTGATGGCGCCGCCCTTTGCAAGGCAGTCTTTGAAGGGGTGCAGGAAGGTCTCGCGCAGGACGCGCTCAGAAACGTTGACCGGCCCGCAGTTCTGGCCTGACTCGGGCTGGCCGTGGGCGGCGAAGTGTTTCAGCGTGGCAATCACGCGCTTCTTGTCTTTAAAGGACGCATCGCCTTGAAAGCCGCGCACAGCGGCGATGCCCAATTGCGTGTTGAGGAACGGGTCCTCGCCGTAGGTCTCCTCGACGCGCCCCCAGCGCGGATCGCGAGCCACGTCCACCACCGGCGTGAGCGCATGGTGCGCCCCGCGGATGCGGGTTTCGTGGGCGGTCATGGTAAACAGCGCCTCCACTAGTTCTGGATTGAATGTCGCGCCAAGCCCAATGGGCTGCGGGAAACTGGTGCCGTCCAGAGCGGCGTGGCCGTGCAAACACTCCTCGTGAAACATCACCGGGATTCCGAGCCGGGAGGATTCAAGGAAGAATTTCTGGATGGCATTGGTCAGTTCGGCCATCTGTTTCGCGGTACGGCCCATCCACGGTGTGGCCGGTGCGGCGCCTGCGTCACTGGGACGGCCCACCTGTCCGAGGCCGTGACCCTTCTTGAAAGCGGCTTTCGCCTTGGCTATATCGAAGTTGCCGTCGGCATCGACAAGTTTGGCGCCTTTCTCCAGCCATATGCACATCATCTGCGCGGCCTTTTCGTCCAGGGTCATGCGGCCCAGCAGATCCTTGACGCGCTTCTCCGCGGCGGCGGACGCGTTCTTATAAAGAGGACTCTTTGAGTTCGTTGCTTTCATGTGAGCATTCGGCGTGTTCGAGCCGATCGTGACGCACCATACTACAACGGAGCCAGAGCCGGCGGCCTTGTTACCCGCGGACAGGAATGTGACCTGCTGTCACGCGCTTCCTGACGAGCGGTTCAGAGGGGTCTCCGGCATTTTGCCGGATTGAACGCTACTTCTTCTGGGCGCCACGGCGCTTCTGCGCCAGACCACGCGCGTCACCCGGGCGGTATCGGGGCCTCTACACTGATAGGCGTGGCTCTCATACTCGTCACCGGCGGCGCCGGATACATCGGCTCACACACTGTCTATTTTCTTCGCCAGCGCGGCCATGAAGTCGCGGTGGTTGACAATCTCTCGCGCGGACGCGCCAAGAGCGTTCCGGATGGCCTGCTTCACCAACTGGATCTCCGGGACGCCGCGGGTCTGACGGCGCTGCTGCAATCGCGGCCCTTTGACGCCGTCATCCATTTCGCGGCCTTCATCGCGGTGGGCGAATCCACGAAGCTCCCCGAGCTGTACTTCAGCAACAATGTCGCCAGTTCCATCTCGTTGTTTGAGGCCATGCTGAAAGCTGGAGTGAAGCGCGTGGTCTTCTCATCGACGGCCGCCGCTTACGGGATTCCCACGCATGTCCCGATCATTGAAACCCAGCCCTCTCAGCCCATCAATCCCTACGGCGAAACCAAAGTCATGGTGGAGCGCATACTGGAAACCCTGGACCTGCACCGCGAGTTCCGCAGTGTGTGCTTACGGTACTTCAACGCGTGCGGTTCCGAGCCGGCCGCCGGCTTGGGCGAGTGCCATGAGCCGGAGACCCACTTGATTCCGCTCATCCTACGCGCGGTGCGGACGGGTCAACCGGTGACGTTGTTCGGTGACGATTATCCGACGCCCGATGGCACCTGTATTCGCGATTACATTCACGTGAGCGATCTGGCGGAGGCGCACATCAATTCGGTGGAGCATCTGCTGCGCGGCGGCGAATCGCAGGTCTTCAATGTCGGCACGGGTCACGGACACTCGGTGAAGGAAGTAGTCGCCGCGGTGGAGCGGGTAACGGGGAAAAAGGTTCCGGTTACCCTTGGGCCGCGACGCGACGGCGACCCGCCGAGCCTGGTGGCCGACTCCACCAAACTGCAGATCACGCTAGGGTGGAAACCCACGCGCGCGGATCTGGACCGGATCGTCAGCGACGCCTGGGACTTCGCCCAGCATGGGACGTGCGCGTAGCGTCCCCGCCTTCGATCACGAGTCGAAATGCGTGAAGAGGTTGTTGAGGGACTCGGCGAGCGTAGGGTGGGCAAAGACGGCATCGCGCAAAACTGTGTAGGGCAGTTTGCCCATCATTGCCAATTGCAACATCGACATAATTTCTCCACCCTCAACTCCAAGCACCGCCGCGCCAAGAATTTGACCGTCGACACCATCGACAATCGCCTTCATGAATCCCCGGCTTTCGTCCACCTCCACAGCGCGAGCGACGTAAGTCATGGGCATCTTCGCGACGCGAATATGCCTGTTTTGCGCGCGAGCTTGGGCTTCAGTCAGCCCGATACGGCCGAGCTGCGGATCGATGTAAAGGGTGTAGGGAACCAGCCGCCCCTCAGTAGTGGCGTTTCCCCTCTCCATCAGGTTCGTACGAATGATCCGGAAGTCGTCGTAGGAAATGTGAGTGAAGGCCGGTCCGCCTTTAATGTCCCCCAACGCGAAGATCCCCGCTACGCTGGTCTCCAATTTCTCGTTCACCTGGATAAAGCCGCGGCCGTCCAGTGCGATGCCCGCGGCGGAAACGTTCAGCCCATCCGTGTTGGGAACCCGGCCGGTGCCAACAAGCAAGTGGGACCCCGTGAGGACGCGGCATTCGTTGCCAGTGCAGACAGTGAGATGGATCTCCGCGCCTGTTTGAGTGACGCGCTCCGCCGTCGCGTTCATCACCAGCTCAATGCCGTCCTGGTTCAGGATGGCGGCCACTTCGGCAGCCACGTCGACATCTTCGTGCCTCAGCATCCTCCCAGCGGAGTCCACGATGGTTACGCGGCTGCCGAAGCGGCGGAACATTTGGCCGAACTCCAGACCGACATAGCCGCCTCCCAGTATCGTCAGGTGTTCCGGCACGCTATCGAGTTCCATGATGGAAGTGCTGTTGAGAAAGGGCACGTCTTTCAAGCCGTCCAGCTCCGGCACGGACGGCCGCGCACCGGCGTTGATGAAGATTTGCTCGCTGGTCAGCACGCGCTGGCCGCCGCCGTTCAGGCGAACCAGCACGGATTTCGGGCCGGTGAAACTGGCTTCGCCAAGAATCAAATCCAGATTCCGCGTTTTTTCAAGGCGTGCCTGACTGCCATTCCGAAAACTGTCGACGATATCGCGCTTGCGCTGCCGGACGCGTTCCATGTCGAGGCGGATGTCTCCGGTGTGAACGCCGTATCCGGCGCCCCGCCGCGCCAGAGAAGCGACTTTGGCACTGGCCACCATGGTTTTCGTCGGGGTGCAGCCCTCGTTGATGCAGGTTCCGCCCACATGAGTGCGTTCTATCAGCGCCGTTCGAAGGCCGGCGCCCGCCAGCGCCATGGACAACGGAGTTCCGCCCTGGCCAGAACCGATAATGATCGCTTGGTATTGATTGGACCCATCCATTGGGAAACTCCTTGGGGGGAACTTCGGGGGAACTTCAGGGACGGAGAGACATGGTACGAGGTTGATTATAGAGTGCCGGCGACGGTCGTCGCGAGATCGCTTCTTTGGCCTTGCCGGGGTGCGAGCCGCCGTCCCAACTGCTGTTCGAGTGCCAGCCACAAAGTCGGGGCTGCCAACCGGGCGTCCGGTGAACGTTCCCTGTTGAAGGGCCCGAATCGCAATGAGTTCCTCCGGTTCTGCCAGAAGACCTGACCAGCGCGCGGCGCCGCGACGCCTTCCTGCGTTCAGATACAGCGCGTACCGGCAATGCGTGGTACCGGGCAAAGCGGGGACGGAGAGATATGGCCCCGAGAGAGAAATCCGCTCGACCGTGGCTCGACTGGGTGTTTTACGCTGATGCCGGCGGCGTTTCGAGGCGGACTTCGCTGTTGGCCGAGCCCGAGGAACTGGTTGTCGTACGAGCCTTGCATTGTGGGACGTTCACCGTCCCGACCGGTGCGGGTCCCGAGTGCGTCGGTCGCTTGGAAGAGGAACTTGGCCCCCTGATCGCTCCACGCAAGGGCGGACGTCAACCGGCTGCTTCCGCAACTGTAACCTGCCGATAATGCCATTTGTGTACCTG
>CAJCIT010000076.1 GCA_903970405.1 Acidobacteriaceae bacterium
CAGGAGCGGCGCGGTGCGCCGCTTGCTGGCAACCGGAAAGGTGTGGACCCGGCGCCGGTGGCGGTTGCGTCGAGTGCGAGGCGCCGCGCGCTGGAATGGAACGCGGTCGACTGGGGACGGGCTGCTCTGGCCGCACGGCGCGTCAGGAGCGGTAAACAAAACTGGATCTGGCTCGCGCCTAGGCCAGAGTAGCCAGTCCCCCTTCCGTCGATGTGCGCGAGTGGAATATAGCCCGCTCGGAGCGGCGCGGTGCGCCGCTTGCTGGCAACCGGAAAGGTGTGGGTCGGCCCGAATGACTTAGTCATCATGGGTGGCGAGTGCGTCGAGTGCGAGGCGCTGCGCGCAGGAATGGAACGCGGTCGACTGGGGACGGGCTGCTCTGGCCGCACGGCGCGTCAGGAGCGGTAAACAAAACTGGACGTGGCCCGCGCCTGGGGGCCAGAGTTGCCTGTCCCCTTTTGTCGATGTGCGCGAGTGGAATATAGCCCGTTCGGAGCGGCGCGGTGCGCCGCTTGCCCAACCGGAATGGTGTGGACCGGCGCCGGTGGCGGTTGCGTCGAAGTACGAGGCGCCGCGCGCAGGAATGGAACGCGGTCTTCCGTCGATGCGCGCGAGTGGAATATAGCCCGCTCGGAGCGGCGCGGTGCGCCGCTTGCCCAACCGGAAAGGTGTGGACCCGACCGAATGCTTAGTCATCATGGGTGGCGAGTGCGTCGAGTGCGAGGCGCCACGGGCAAGAATGGAACGCGGTGGTCTGGGGACAGGCTGCTCTGGCCGCACGGCGCGTCAGGAGAGGTGAACAAGACTGGATGTGGCCCGCGCCTGGGCCAGAGTAGCCAGTCCCCCCTTCCGTCGATGTGCGCGAGTGGAATATAGCCCGCCCGGAGCGGCGCGGTGCGCCGCTTGCCGGCAACCAGAAAGGTGTGGACCCGACCGAATGACTTAGTCATCATGGGTGGCGAGTGCGAGGCGCCACGCGCAAGAATGGAACGCGGTGGTCTGGGGACAGGCTGCTCTGGCCGCACGGCGCGTCAGGAGGGGTGAACAAGACTGGACGCTGCCCGCGCCTAGGCCAGAGTAGCCAGTCCCCCTTCCGACGATGTGCGCGAGTTGAATGCAGCCCGCTCAGGAGCGGCGCGGTGCGCCGCTTGCCGGCAACCGGAAAGGTGTGGACCCGACCGACTGGGGACAGGCTGCTCTGGCCACACGGCGCGTCAGGAGGGGTGAACAAGACTGGACGCTGCCCGCGCCTGGGCCAGAGTTGCCAGTCCCCCTTCCGACGATGCGCGCGAGTGGAATATAGCCCGCTCGGAGCGGCGCGGTGCGCCGCTTGCCGGAAACCGGAAGGGTGTGGACCCGACCGACTGGGGACAGGCTGCTCTGGCCGCACGGCGCGTCACGAGGGTTGAACAAAACTGGACGCGGCTCGCGCCTAGGCCAGAGTAGCCAGTCCCCCTTCCGTCGATGCGCGCGAGTGGAATGCAGCCCGCTCGGAGCGGCGCGGTGCGCCGCTTGCCCAACCGGAAAGGTGTGGACCCGACCGAATGACTTAGTCATCATGGGTGGCGAGTGCGTCGAGTGCGAGGCGCCGCGCGCAGGAATGGAACGCGGTGGTCTGGGGACAGTCCCCCTTCCGTCGATGCGCGCGAGTGAAATATAGCCCGCTCGGAGCGGCGCGGTGCGCCGTTTGCTGGCAACCGGAAAGGTGTGGACCCGACCGAATGAGTTAGTCATCATGGGTGGCGAGTGCGTCGAGTGCGAGGCGCCGCGCGCAGGAATGCGGTGCTGAGAGGCTTGCCATGCACACAAGTATGACTTGCGCGGGCCGCCGAAATCCAGCGGACTCGACGCGTCCGTCGCCGCCAATTTTTCCGGACCTTACGCCGATTGACTCGATCGCACGATCACGCCGCCCGGCCGCAGCACCCGCTGAACCTCGCCGCCGATTTGGCCCATGATCCCCTCAAAGTGCGGGGGGACCATGATCTTCGTGAAATACGCTTCGCGCCACGGGATGCGGTCGGGCCGGGCCGCAATGAACAGGACATTGTCGAACTCGGCCATTGCCTGCCGGGCGCTCTCGACGTCATCCGCGGAACCAATGGCGACAATGGAGCCGTGCATCAGAATGCGCGCCATCGATTGCAGCTCGGCTACGGACGGAATGTCCAGCCACAACACGTTATCGTCGGAGCGGAGCTCTGCGTTCACCGCGCTCACACCAGGTTGACGATCGACGATTTGCCGATGCTGGCAAGCACCGTTTGCGCGTCTTCTTCCGTAAAATCCCGCGTCTTGTTCGAATGGTTCATCGAACAGAACTTCGGCCCGCACATTGAGCAGAACGCGGCTTCCTTGAAGCCTTCCTCGGGCAGCGTTTCGTCGTGATAAGCGCGCGCCGTCTCCGGATCGAGCGACAACGCAAACTGCTTTTTCCAATCGAATGAGAAACGGGCGCGTGAAAGTTCGTCGTCGCGGTCGCGCGCGCCCGGCCGGTGGCGTGCAATGTCCGCCGCGTGGGCCGCGATCTTGTAAGCGATAATGCCCGCCTTCACATCGTCACGGTTCGGCAGACCCAGGTGCTCCTTCGGCGTGACGTAGCAGAGCATCGATGCGCCGTACCAGCCGATCATCGCCGCGCCGATCGCGGACGTAATATGGTCATAGCCCGGCGCGATATCCGTCACCAGCGGCCCCAGCGTGTAGAACGGAGCTTCGAAGCACATCTCGCGCTCCTTCTCCACCTGTAACTGAATCTGATCCATCGGAATGTGGCCGGGCCCTTCGATCATTACTTGGACGTCGTATTTCCAGGCCGTTTTGGTCAGTTCGCCGAGCGTCTTCAGCTCCGCAAACTGCGCGGCGTCGCTGGCATCGGCCAGCGATCCAGGCCGCAGGCCGTCGCCCAATGAAAAGCTCACGTCGTACTTCTGGCAGATCTTGCAAATCTCTTCAAAATGCTCATACAAGAAGTTCTGCTTGTGGTTCTTCACCATCCACTCGGCCAGAATCGACCCGCCACGGCTGACAATGCCCGTGATGCGTTTACTCGTCAACGGAATGTACTGCACCAGAACGCCGGCATGGATGGTCATGTAGTCCACGCCTTGTTGCGCCTGCTCTTCAATCACCTCGAGCATTACAGTGATGTTCAGGTCTTCCACGCGGCGGACGCGGCTCAGAGCCTCATAAATCGGCACTGTTCCAATGGGCACCGGCGATTCGGCGATGATCGCCTTCCGGATGGCTGGAATGTCTCCGCCGGTTGAGAGATCCATCACCGTATCCGCGCCGAACTTTACCGCATATCGCAGCTTTTCAAGCTCGCCCGAAATGTCGGAGGTCGTCGCGGAATTGCCGATATTAGCGTTGATCTTGCACTTCGACGCAACGCCGATGCACATCGGCTCCAGGCTGTGGTGATTGATGTTCGCCGGGATGATCATCCGCCCCCGAGCCACCTCGTCGCGGATCAGCTCCGGAGCAAGCCGTTCGCGGCGGGCCACGTATTCCATCTCGCCGGTGATCTGACCTTGCCGGGCATAGTGTATCTGTGTACGAATCGAATCGTTGTGCCGCCGGGCCACCCAATCGGTGCGGTTCATATTCCGAGTATAGGGCGTTCGCTTCGTGCGGCCAATCTCCCGATGAAGCGCTGTTGTCCGAACCAGGTGGAGAAGGGCCGAACGGTGTCGATCCGGGTGGAGGAGCAAGCCGACGCGGCGGCCTTCCGGAAGAAGATGGAGCAGCCAGAACAGAAGGCCATCTATTGGCAGCGAGGACCGGTGGCGGAGTTCCCCAATGCATGGATCAAAGAGAAGCTGGGGCTGAGGAAGTTCCGGGTGCGGGGGGCTGGTGAAGGCGGAGACGGAGTTGATCTGGGCGTGCCTCGCCTACAATGTGATGCAGTGGTTCCGGCTGACGTGGCGGGACGCGGCGGCAGCGTAACCGAAGATGGGGTAAGGGACCCGAAGGAACGGCGGGTTCTGACGTGCATCCCTTACTAAGTGGGATATACGCCCATTTTTGTCAATATCTTACAGAGGCGAAACGGGGGATGGCAACTTTCACCGTTTTCCGCCTGTTTGACGGTCGCGGCTCAGCAGGTGCGGCTCAGTTGGCGCGGTTGGAACCGAAAGCTGAGTGGAAAAGGGGCAATAGTACATGAGTCGTTCTTTGGCGGTGGTGACGGGGGCTTCGAGCGGCATCGGGGCCGAGTTTGCCGAACAACTCGCGGCGCGGGGCTATGACCTGCTGCTGGTGGCGCGGCGCGAAGAACGCTTGGATAGTCTGGGGCGCCTGCTCTCCGAACGCTACTCCATCCGTTCGGAATCCTATGTGGCCGATCTGGCGAATGACGATCATGTACTCCAGTTAGTCAACCGGCTGCATGGTGAGCCGCATTTGGGATTTCTGGTCAATAATGCGGGATTCGGCACCAAAGGGTTGTTCTGGGAGTCATCGCTTGAAAGCCAGGAGGCCATGCACCGGGTGCATGTCATGGCCACAATGCGGCTCTCCCATGCGGCGCTGGAGGTAATGGTGGCGCGGGGGAATGGCGCCATTGTCAATGTCTCCTCCGTGGCAAGTTTCACGCTCTCCGCGGGCGGCTGCAGCTATTGCGCCACGAAGACGTGGATGACGAACTTTTCAGAAGGCCTGGCTGTGGACCTGCGAAGCGCGCGATCGGCCGTGCAGGTGCAGGCTCTGTGTCCGGGGTTCACCCTGACTGAGTTTCATGACGCGATGGGCATGAACCGCGGCAGAATTCCGGCGGCATTGTGGATGAAGCCGGAACAAGTAGTGAACGATTCGTTCCGCGGATTGGCGGCGGGCAAAGTCATTGTGGTTCCCGGCGCGGCCTACAAGTTCGTTCGCTTCCTGATGTGGGCTTTGCCGCCGGCCATGAGGCGCTTGGCGGCCCTCCGGTCAGGGCGGGCGATGGGGCGCGTTCAAATGTCGGGAAAGGGCCCCCGCCCGATCGATGGACCTGCCGGTTGATTGCCTCGTAAAATAAAGGATATGGCTGACCAGAATAAGCAGTTGCCGATTCCGCCCGCGGATTTCCCGTTCCTTGTTGAATCGCTGCTCATGCAGTCGCAGATGCACCTTGGCCTGCTTCATTTTGGCGGCGAGGAGGGCGCCCCGGAGCCGAACCTCCCTTTGGCGCGGCACTCCATTGACATGCTGGCAATGCTCCATGAGAAGACGAAGGGCAACCTCACGCTGGCAGAGCAGCGGCTGATCGAGAACGGACTAACGGAGCTGCGGTTCCGGTATGTGCAGGTGGCGGATGCGCTAAACAAGGCGCCGGGCAGCGTTCTCACCGAAGCCCCGGCCGAGAAGGCTGAAGAGAAGAATGAGGGCCCGCGCATCATTTTGGGTGAAGGCGGCAAGGGAACGAAATCGGTTTAGATGCTGGATGATTTTGAGGCGGCCTCCATCCAGGTGCTGGGTTCAGGAACCAGTGTCGGCGTGCCGATGGTTGGCTGCGATTGCAAGGTGTGCCAGTCAGACGATCCGCGGGACAAGCGGCTGCGGCCGTCGGTATTGATCCGGTACGGGCCGCATCGCGTGCTGGTGGACACGTCGCCGGATCTGCGTTATCAGGCGCTGCGGTTCGGCATTGAACGGCTGGACGGCGTTTTGTACACGCACTCGCACGCGGACCACATTCTGGGGCTTGACGACCTGAGGCCATTCAATTTTCTGCAGCGGGAAGAAATTCCGATTTATGGGTCGGCGGAGACGCTGGATGTGATTGAGAGAACATTCGGTTACGTTTTCGACGGCGTACCCACCGAATCGAGCCGGCCTCATTTGACGCCGCACCGGTTCAGCGAGGGTCCGGTGGTGATCCGTGACTTGGAATTCCAGCCGATCCGGCTGGCGCATGGCAAGGGCACGGTGTACGGCTTCCGCTTCGGAGACTGCGCGTATCTGACGGACCATAGCGAGATTCCGGAAGAGTCGGAGGCGCAGCTTCAGCAGTTGGACGTGTTGTTTCTGGACGCGCTGCGATACAACCCGCATCCGACGCACTCGACGGTGGATCAATCGCTGAAGACGGTGGAGGCGCTGCGGCCAAGGCGCGCGTTCTTTACCCACATCTCCCACGACTTGTCGCATGCGGCAGTAGAGGCGCGGTTGCCGTCGCATGTGCGCATGGCTTTCGACGGACTGGAAATTCCGATTGGACGGTCGGCGCGCGCATGAGCCAACTCTTTCGAACCGCGGAGGAAGCGCGCGGGCAATTTGGGCCGAGCGTGGTGACTATGGGCAACTTTGACGGCGTCCATATCGGCCACCGGCATTTGGTGGAGACGGCCTGCGAGATTGCCCGGGAGCGAGGCTGGGCGAGCGGCGTGCTGACGTTCGATCCCCATCCCAGGCGGGTTTTGCTTCCCGGCCAGCCCACCTATTTGTTGACGACTCTGGAGGAGCGAGTGGCGCATCTTGAATCTCTAGGAGCGCAGCGGATCATGACGATGCCCTTCACGCGGGCGGTGGCGCAGTTGACGCCGGAGGAATTCGTTCAGAAGGTACTGAGTGAGACCTTGGGCGCGCGCGCGGTGGTGGTGGGCGATAACTTCCGCTTCGGTCACAGACAGGCAGGCACGTGCGAGACGCTGAAAGAGTTGGGCGGCAAGCTTGGTTTCGAAGTCCACTTCGTGCCGCAGGTGCGGTATCGCGGGGATGCGGTTTCAAGTTCGCTGGTCAGGCGCCTCATTCAGCGCGGCGCGGTGGCGCGTGCTGGACGGTTGCTGGGCCGGTGCTACGCACTGACCGGGCAGGTAGTAAAAGGCCAAGGCATCGGGTCGAAACAGACGGTTCCGACCCTGAACCTCGCAACCGACGCAGAGGTGCTGCCGGCGAAAGGGGTTTACATCACGTCGGTCACCGATTTAGCGGATGGACGGCAGTGGCCCTCGATTACGAATGTGGGGATGCGGCCGACGTTCGATGGGACGGCCTTAACAATTGAATCGTATCTGCTGACGGCGCTTGAGGGCGGGACGCCGGAGGGAATTCGCGTGGAGTTCCGGCGGTGGGTTCGCGAAGAGCGGAAGTTTGCCGACGCCGGCGAATTGAGGACGCAAATTTTGAAGGATGTGGGGCGCGCGCGGGCCTATTGGCGGCGCGTGCAGAGGCTGGAGAGGCGACCGGCGGCGAAGGCGGGATTTCGGCCGGACTAAGACAGCACGCTCGATATACTGAGGGGGTCTTCCGATCCCCTTCCAGGAGAAACAATGCAGCTTTCAGCAGGAAAGATTAAGCACTTGAATGCCCTTTCCGACCAGAACGGAGTAATTGCGGCCGCAGCCATGGATCAGCGCGGCAGCTTACGTAAGTCGATTGCGGCAGCCCGAGGCGTTGCACAGAGTGAAGTGAGCGATGAGCAGATGCAAGAGTTCAAGGTGGCCGTGTCAAAGGTCCTGACTCCGCATGCCAGCGCGATATTGCTTGATCCGGAATTTGGAATTCCGGCCGCCCACGCGCGGTCGAAGAATGCGGGCCTCCTGCTGGCGTATGAAGAGAGCGGGTACGACAACACCAAGCAGGGGCGTTTGCCCGATCTGTTGCCGCATTTGTCGGTGAAGCGCATCAAAGATCTGGGCGCCGACGCGGTAAAGATTCTGATTTACTACTCGCCCTTCGATGAAACGAATGTCAATGACATTAAGCATGCATTCATTGAGCGCATTGGCGCAGAGTGCGAGTACCACGAGATTCCGTTCTTCCTGGAATTCGTCGGCTACGATCCGAAAGGCGGCAACGAGAAGGGCTTCGCGTACGCCAAGATGAAGCCGGACGTGGTGCTGAAGTCAATGGAGGAATTCTCAAAGCCCGAGTACAAAGTCGACATGTTGAAGGTGGAAGTGCCGGTAAACGCGGAGTTCGTGGCCGGCTCCAGCGTGTTCGCGGGCGAGGCGGCTTATACGCGGGAGGAGGCGTTGAATTACTACCGCAAGGCGGCGGAAGTGGCGACGAAGCCGTTCATTTATCTGAGCGCCGGCGTGAGCAACGCCGAGTTTGTGGAGTCCTTGAACATGGCTGGAGAAGCGGGCACCGACTACTCAGGCGTCTTGTGCGGCCGCGCCACATGGAAAGAGGGCATTCCGGTCTATGCGAAGCAAGGCGCGAAGGCATTGGAAGACTGGCTGGAGGATGAGGGTGTGAAGAACATCAACGCCGTCAATGCAGCCATCAAGCCGGCGAAGTCTTGGAAGTTGAAAGCGGGCATCGCGTAAGATCCTGGAGACAAACGTACGTAGCCACGCCTACCGAGCCGCGACCGTTAGGGAGCGACCGCGGTGTTGTTCCTGTTCCGCCAACCGGTCGTGGCTCGGAAGCGTCTGCTGACTTGACTCAAGAGAGCGCATGCCGTTCGCAACCATAGCTGAGGCAATCGAAGAGTACCGAGAAGGCCGAATGGTGGTTATCGTCGATGACGAGGACCGCGAGAATGAAGGCGATCTGGCGGTAGCCGGGGTCAAGATTACTCCCGAAACCATCAATTTCATGGCCACCTACGGGCGCGGCCTGATCTGCCTGGCATTGAGCCCGGAGATGTGCGAACGGCTGGAGTTGCATCCAATGTCGGCGGTGAACACGGCGCGCTTTGGCACGGCGTTCTGCGAAGCGATCGACGCCGCGGACAACGTGACCACTGGCATCTCGGCGTTCGACCGGGCGCACACGATTCGCGTAGCCATGAATCCGGGGACGAAGCCCAAGGATCTGGCGAGGCCAGGTCACGTTTTTCCGCTGAAGGCCAAGGCCGGCGGAGTGCTGGTGCGCGCGGGGCAAACGGAAGCTTCGGTGGATCTAGCCCGTTTGGCGGGGCTCGCGCCGGGCGGCGTCATCTGCGAAATCATGAACGATGACGGGCGGATGGCGCGGGTCCCGGAGTTGAAGGAGTTCTGCGCGCGGCACGGCTTAAAGATGATTTCCGTGGCGAGCCTCATCCGCTACCGCCTTCAAACCGAACGCTTCATGCAGCGCGATGGGGAGGGCAGGGTTCGAACGCGAGCGGGCGAGTTTCGCACGATTCGATACCGCAGCACGGTGGACGGAGAACGGCACCTGGCGCTGGTTTATGGCGATGTCAGCGCCCGGCGCGACGTGCTGGTGAGGGTGCATTCGCACTGCGTGTACGGGGATGTTTTCGGATCTGTGGATTGCGATTGCCGGCAACTTGTGGACGCAGGACTGGAGGCGATTGTCCGAGAGGGCGCCGGCGTCTTCGTGTACCTGCACCAGACCGGGCCCGGATTCCGGGCGGCGGACGGCGAAGGTGAGGCCCTGCCGACACACGAGCGGGGGCCTTCGAATCCCGTGTCGAAGGACCACGCGCAGCCATTGCAGCATGAGAGCGGGCTGGGCGCACAGATTCTGTCAGATCTGGGCTTGACCACCATCCGGCTGCTGACGAACCATCCGCGCAAGGTGGTAGGGCTGGAGGGGTTCGGCATTCAGGTGGTTGGCAGCGTTGAGCTGCAATTCTGAGTTCGCCCGTTTAGAAACTTTTGGTTTGGCCGCTGGTTGCGGGAACTAAGGGTAACTCTTTCTCGTAAAGTGAAGAGAGGTACGACGCAATGCGCCTTTCTACACTCATTTCATTTGTTACCCCGCACAACGGCTGTGGACTTCATGTAACCGCGCACAACGGCCGTACGGCCTGTGCGCTGGTAACCGGCCTTCTAACAGCCGGCGTCCTGTCCGCGGCCGTGGACCCGGGACTGCTCGCGCTGGTCCCCGCCACAACTCAACTCATCTCGGGCGTGCATGTGGACCAGAGCCGTGTATCGCCGTTCGGGCAATTCGTGATTTCGCAGATCCAGACGCATCCAGGCGACCTGCAGAAACTGATCGACGCCACGGGATTCGATCCACGCAATGACGTCACGGAGGTGCTGATGGCGGCAAGCGGGCCATCGGTGAATCAGGGCGGCTTGGTTCTGGCGCGCGGGAGTTTCGATCCGGTGAAGGTGGAAGCGTCGGCCACCGCGAAGGGCGCAACCATTCAGAACTACCTGGGCACTGACGTCATCATTGGCGCCAACCCAAAGGGCGCTGACGCTAATGCGGCGCATCCCGGCGCGGTAGCTTTCCTTGACAACACGTTGGCGGTGGCTGGGAATCTGGATGCAGTCAAGTCAGTGATTGCGAACCGGCCGAATACGACGCAACTGCCACAGTCAGTGCTGGCGCAGGTGAACGCGTTGAGCGCGGTCAACGACGCGTGGTTTGTCTCACTGGTTCCCGGAACCACTCTACTGCCGCAGATGGCGGGGGGTAAGCCGAACGCACCTGAAAATTCGAACGACCCGCAGTCGGCCGCCCTCCAGGCGATTGTGCAATCGAGCGGCGGGGTGCATTTTGGCGATCGGATCTCGATATCGTTTCTGGCGGTGACCCGGTCAGAGAAAGACGCTCAATCGCTGGCTGACGTGGTGCGCTTCATTTCGAGCATGGTTCAGATGAAACGACAGGAGAATCCCCAAATCGGGATTCTGGCGACGGCTTTCGATGGGATGAATCTGACCACCAGCGGGAATACGATGGCGCTGGGAATCAGTATTTCAGAGCAATCGTTTGAGCAGTTGGCGCAAGCAAACGGCGCCAAGAAGGCGACGGCGATCCGCAAACAGTAAGCGGGTCCTAGGCGGCGTGCTGGAAATAAATCAGCAGCGCGCTGGCGGCGATGCCGACACCGATCAGGCCGGAGATGACGCCGCCCCAATAGAGCAAATCCCGCTTGGTAAGAATGGCGAGAGAGGAAAATACGATAGCGATTTCGAGGAAGACTTCGCCCACGTGCGCCCGAAACGCCTCCGAGCCGCTGACGTGGCTTTCTTCCTCCAGGTGGCGCGCCTCTTTCTGAATGTCTTCGCCTTCTTTCTTGTAGCGTTCGGCCGTTGCGCTGTACTTGGCCGCCGCGGGAGAGTTTGAGGCGGTCAGCACGTCGTATGTGGTTTCGGCAGAGAAGCGGCGTATGGACTTGGCCTGGTAGTAGGACCACTGATCGGAGGCTTTCTGCTGGCTCAGCAGTTCCTCCGTGGTTAGAATGTGGCCGCTGACAGAGACTACGGCCAGCGCGGCGGCGATGATTGCCATGGTCGCAGCTACGCGCTTGTCGAAAGGCTCCCTGGCGTGGTGAGCGTGCTCTTCCATTTCCTCATTGACAGACATCGTTCACAACGTAGCACGACTGGGGCTGCGAAGGGCCGATTTGCAATCGTAGGGCAGGTTTGAACGACCTGCCCTACATGCTTTGTTAGGATTGGGGTGCGCGCTGCCTCATGTCTCGCACCATCGCCGGCTTCTTGACGGAAATCATTGCTCATAAAAGAGACCAGGTCGCCGCGCTGCGACCCAATGCCAATGCTCTGGAGCGCGGGGCCATGGATCGGGCGAACGCCCACAGGCCTTTCACCGAAGCTCTTCGCCGGCGGAGTCCCGCCATCATCGCCGAAATCAAGAAGGCGTCTCCAAGCAGGGGTCTCCTCCAACCGGACTTTCAACCCGCCCGGATTGCCCGTGCTTACGAAGCCGGTGGCGCGGCGTGCCTCTCTGTTCTCACAGACCGCGATTACTTTCAAGGAAGCCTGGAGGATTTGTGCGAGGCTCGCGCGGCTGTCGCGCTGCCGGTTCTCCGCAAGGACTTCACCATCGATCAAGTTCAGATCTTTGAGGCAGCCGCTTCGGGCGCCGACGCCCTATTACTGATTGCCGCTGTGTTGAGCGCGTCCGACTTGCGCGACCTTCGCGAACGCGCCGAAGGCTTTGGACTGTCCGTTCTTGTGGAAGTTCACGACGAAGAGGAACTCTCAAAAGCTGTCGATTCGGGCGCAGCGATACTCGGGGTCAACAACCGCAACCTCGAAACATTGGAAGTATCGATTGAGACTTCGCTGCGCCTTGCCGATCGAATTCCCTCAAGTGTCATCCGAGTTTCGGAAAGCGGCATCCACGCGAGGTCAGACATCGCTCGTCTCGAAGCCGCGGGCTATCATGCGTTCCTGGTGGGCGAATCGCTGATGCGCGCCCCGAACCCGGCTGACGCCCTGCGCGCACTGATTGGGAATCCATCGTGAGCCGGACAGTCAGCCATGTCATCAAGATTTGCGGCGTCACGTCCGCGGACGACATCCGCGCCGCGGTGGACGCGGGCGCCACCGCTATCGGCTTTAATTTCTATCGCCGAAGTCCAAGGTTCTTAACGCTTTCCCAAGCTCAGACACTGGCCGAAGGCGTGCCGGCGGGTATCGACAGGGTTGGGGTGTTCGTTTCGCCGGCGACCGAGGAACTGGAAGCGGCGGTCCAGAGTGTCCCGCTGGACACGATTCAACTGCACGGTTACGTTCCGGCTCCACTGCCTGCTTCCGTTCGAATCTGGCGCGCCTTGCCCGTCAAGGAAGACTTTCATATGGAAGCCAGCGACCCCAACTTCGAGGCCTACCTGCTTGACACGGCCACTCCTCATCATGGCGGCTCTGGCCGAACGTTTAATTGGAAGCTGGCCGCCGCGCCAGTTGCGCGCGTCATCCTTGCCGGCGGTCTGGATGCTTCGAACGTAGCCGATGCTATTCACACAGCTCATCCCTGGGGCGTAGACGCGTGCTCCCGCCTGGAATCGGCGCCGGGCCGGAAGGATCCCCGGAGAGTGACGGCCTTTGTTGAAGCTGCCCGCGCCGCGTTCGAGGAAGCGGCGGAGTTTCTCGGCGCCACTCTTGTGAAGGAAACGGCTTAACGGTATGTCGACAATACCCTCCGCAGTGTCTTCGCCGCCGGCCTCCGCGCCGGGTCCCGACGCTCTTGGTCACTTCGGCGCCTATGGCGGCCGGTACGTTCCCGAAGTTCTGATGGCGCCTCTCGAAGAGCTGGAGGCTGCTTATCATGAGGCGCGTAACGACCCAACCTTTGAGCAGGAGCTGAATAATTTACATCGGCATTATTCAGGGCGGCCAACGCCGCTCTATTATGCCAAGCGTCTCTCAGACCAGTTGGGCGGCGCTGAGATCTGGCTGAAACGCGAGGATCTGCTTCACACTGGCGCTCATAAGATCAACAATTGCCTGGGCCAGGTGCTGCTAGCCCGCCGCATGGGCAAGCAGCGCATCATTGCTGAGACCGGCGCCGGCCAGCACGGCGTAGCCACCGCCACGGTCTGCGCTTTATTCGGGATGCAGTGCGTGGTCTATATGGGTTCGGAAGACATGCGGCGCCAGCGGTTGAACGTGTTTCGCATGCGCTTGCTGGGCGCAGAAGTGGTGGGCGTTGAAAACGGCAGCGCCACGCTGAAGGACGCCATCAGCGAAGCCATGCGCGATTGGGTCACCAACGTTGAATCCACCCATTACCTGCTGGGTTCCGCTCTCGGCGCGCACCCCTACCCGATGATGGTTCGCGACTTCCACAAGATCATCGGCGAGGAGGTGCGGTACCAATCGCTCGACCAGATGGGCCGGTTTCCGGATGCTCTGATTGCCTGCGTCGGCGGCGGCAGCAACGCCATTGGACTCTTCTATCCATTCTTCCAGGAGCCCTGCGTTCGGCTCATCGGGGCGGAGGCCGGCGGCCGCAGTCTATCACTTGGCGAGCATGCCGCCCGCTTCAGCGGCGGCTCACCGGGCGTGCTGCATGGCGCGTTCAGCTATTTGCTGCAGGACGCGGAAGGCCAGGTCGGTTTGACTCATTCCATCTCAGCCGGCCTCGATTACGCACTCGTCGGTCCGGAGCATGCCTGGCTCCACGACGAAGGACGCGCCGAATACGTCAGCGTTTCTGACGCCGACGCCCTGATCGCCGCCCGGCGTCTGGCAAGAACGGAAGGCATCATCCCGGCGCTTGAATCGGCCCACGCCATTGCGGAGGCGATACGCCGCGCGCCGTCCGAACCGGGCAGGATCTATGTGGTGAATCTCTCCGGCCGCGGCGATAAGGACACCGATATCTACCGCGAGAACATGCCTGAGCTGAACGAGCCCGATGCCAACCGCGCCGGCAGGGGAGATGCGTCAGCCTAATGGTTTCCACCGCCGGACGCATTGCGTCACTGTTCACCCGCAAGAAACAGGAAGGCCGCGGCGCCTTTATTGCCTACCTCACAGCCGGCGACCCGTCGCCTGACTGCCTGATGGATCTGGTCCTCGCGCTCGAGCGAGGCGGGGCTGATCTGATCGAACTCGGTGTTCCTTTCTCCGATCCCATCGCCGATGGTCCTGTGATCCAGCGTGCTTCCGAGCGTGCTTTGCGTGCCGGCATGACGCTGCCCAAACTGCTTGAGATCGTTCGGCGGATTCGCGAGAAGTCCGAAGTGCCGCTGCTGCTGTTCAGCTATCTGAACCCGCTGCTGCGGTACGGCTTCGACCGGCTGGCGAATGACGCCCGCGAGGCGGGCATCGACGGAGTCCTCTTAACCGACCTTAGCGTCGAAGAAGCGGACGAGCCCGTGCGCCGTTTGAGGGAAACGGGCCTGGATACCGTCTTCCTGGCCGCCCCCACCAGCACCGACCGGCGTTTAGGCCTCGTGGCTGAGCACTCCTCAGGCTTCATCTACCTGGTGTCGCGCACCGGCGTCACCGGCGAACAGGCGTCGGTCTCCGCGGGCGTGCTGCCGTTGGTGGAACGGACACGCCGGCATACGGAGCTGCCGCTGGCGGTCGGCTTCGGCATCTCGACGCCGGAGCAAGTGGCGCAAATCGCCGATGGAGTGGTGGTTGGCTCCGCCATCGTCAAGACGATAGAGGCGTACGCTTCATCGCCCGCACTGGCCGCCGAAGTGGAATGCTTCACCGCCTGGCTCACCGCGCCGCTGTCGTCAACGGCCGGAACGCGTCATTTAGACCGATGGCGAGGATAATGGCTGTGATGCGGATGCAATCGCGCTGATCGACATGCCGGAACCGGACCCCAATTCGAAGAAGCACGCCGTTCCTCAATACAGCTTGGACGATCTCATTCAATGCCGCGAGAAGATCGACGAGGTGGATCTGCGGCTTCTGGCGTTATTGAATGAGCGGACGGCGATTGTCGAACAGATCGGCCGGATCAAGCAGGACCTGAGGCTGGCCATTTATGAGCCAAAGCGCGAAGACCAGGTTCTTCACAATGTTGTAAGCCACAACCGCGGTCCCCTGCCTCACGATGCCGTCAAACGCATGTTTGAGCGCATCATCGATGAAATGCGGACTGTCCAGAAGTTGAAG
>CAJCIT010000077.1 GCA_903970405.1 Acidobacteriaceae bacterium
AGGGCGCCGGGGCTGGAGTCTTCCAGCATCCACAGGGAGCCATCGGGCCCTTCTTCCACGTCGCGCATGCGGTGGCCCACATTCCACCGCTCGGCGCTCTTGGCGCCACCGTGGCCGTCGAAGATGATGCGGTTGAGCGACGTGGTGGCAAGGCCGGTGACGAAGCCGTTGCCGTTCCATTGCGGGAAGGTCCGCGTGCCGTGGTAGAACATCAGATTGCCCGGCGCGATCACCGGCACCCAATACAGCACCGGCTTTGCCAAGTCGGGCCGCGTGTCGGGGTTGGGAATCGGCACGCCGTTATAGTTCTTGCCGTAGGAGACCAGCGGCCAGCCATAATTCTTGCCCTTCTCGATCAGGTTCAGTTCGTCGCCGCCGAACGGGCCATGCTCTACTTCCCACAATTCGCCCGTGGGCGAAAACGCCAGGCCATAAGGCGTGCGGACACCGCTGGCCCAAGTCTCAGCCGGCGTGAGGTTGGGGCCGGGAAAAGTGTACGTGCTGACCACCTTCGCGGTCTTGGCGGCCTCGGTGTCACTGGGTGGATCGATCAACGGAATGGTGGCAGCGCCGGTTTTGCCGAAGTTGGGGTTGCCCCGGGCTGGTTTGCCGTCCAGCGTCAGGCGCAGGATTTTGCCTTCGGGCTGGTTTGGATCCTGGGCGGGAGTGAAGCGCTGGCGGTCGCCCACCGTGAGGAACAGATATTGGCCATCGGGCGAGAAGGCGATCTGCGCGCCTTCCTGCCCGCCCTTGCCCTTGGGCATCTGGCGCCATAGCACCTCGAAGTTTTCCAGTTGAGCCGAGGTGGCTGTGAGGTTCAGCTTGGCGCGCGCCAGCGCCAGACCCCCGCCATAATCGCCCGGCTCGGCGTAAGTCAGATAGATTCGATGGTCGGTCGAGTAATGGGGCGAGAGGAAAACGCCGTGCATGCCGTTTTGGCCCTGAAAATAGACAGCGGGCGTATTGCTCACCTGGATCTTCTCTCCCTGCTGAGATACCAGCCAAACGGGCCCGGGTTTTTCGGTGATAAGCATGCGGCCATCAGGCAGGAAGGCCAGCCGCCAGGGCAGTTTGAAGGTGGCCACCGTGGTCATGGAGAAGGGCAGGCTGGCTTCGGGCTTCTGTCCGCCCACATTGACCTGAGCCGAAGCCGCCGCCGAGGCCAACGTGATCAGTAACACCGCTTTCGACAATTTCATCGTCATTTCTCCTTGCTTCTTAATTGCCCGATCGAGATTTCTTAACCTCGCTCTTATTTCGGCATCGGTATAGACACAGCCTTGCCGGCGCCTTCAGCACTGGCATCGACGGACTTCTCGGCAGTGCCGGACCCTGGGCTCACCTTGTATACGAACGGAGTGCTCGCGTTGCCGGCGAACAGTATCCCACCGGGAGCGACAGTCAAACTCTCCGGCTGCGATTTCGCGTCAACGATAAGAATTTCAGCGGCAGAAGTAGCTTGCGCAAGGCCCGTCAACAATGCGACGCAAGCGGCGAGCCGTCGTGCACTGAAATTGGCCATAGTCAAATCTCCCCGCTTTTTGGTCTCGAGACCGAATCGATCAGGATCGCATTCTTTCCGAACCAGTAGGATGGAAGGCCTGTTATCCGACTCAATCTAGTATAAGAGGAGGTCAGCGTTTCACTCGTTCGCATGAACGCCAACGGTGTGCCACGACGAATCCGGGTCGAATGCTAATCGATCCTTGCCAAACGGCACATTCCCCATTTTTCGATAAGCGCCAGCAACTCAGGAAGGTGAATCGGTTTGCTCAGATAGTCATCCATTCCGGCGTTCAAACAGATCTCCCGGTCACCCTTGATTGCGTGGGCCGTCAACGCCACAATCGGCGTTCGGCGGCCTGTTCGGCACTCGAGGGCCCGGATCGACTGAGTGGCGTCATAGCCGTTCATCAGGGGCATTTGCACGTCCATCAGAATCAGATCGAATGTTTCGCGGGTAAACGCGGCCAAGGCTTCCGCTCCGCTCGCCGTCACCTCAACCGAGTGGCCTTGTTTTTCGAGGAGCCGCATGGCGACCCGCTGATTGACACAGTTGTCCTCCGCCAGAAGGATGCGAAGCGGGCGCACCGCCGTCGAACTGCCGGCTACAGGCGTCGATGCCTCGGCAAGACGTGGCGAGGTTTCCCCCAATACATTCAGGATTGCTTTCAACAAGTTTGCCCGCGTAACCGGCTTCACCACGTAATGAACCGTTCCGCGCAGCTCCCGTCCCACGGAAGTGACGTCTACCGAACTGAGCATCATCAGCCCCGGCCCCGCTAGCGTTGGATCCCCCTTAATTTCTCTGGCAAGAGCGAAGCCGTCCATGGACGGCATCCTGGCGTCCAGCAGAACCAGGGCGAAGCGACTGTTCGCCGCTGCGTGAGCCCGCATAATCTCCAGCGCCTTCAGGCCACTTTCGGCAACAACCGGCTTCATATCCCAGCCGATCAGTGTTTCGTGTAGGATCCGGCGATTCGTGGCGTTGTCGTCCACCACCAAAACCGGCAGGCTCCGCAGAACGTCCATGTGAGGGAGTTCCATCTTCGAACCCGGCGGCTCGGCCGGTCCCAATTGCACGGTGAAATAAAATGTGCTTCCCTTGCCAACCTCGCTCTCCATCCACATCCGGCCGCCCATGAAGCCGACCAGGTGCGAGCAGATTGAAAGGCCAAGACCCGTGCCTCCATGACGGCGGGTGTTCGATCCATCGGCCTGAACAAACGCCTCAAAGATCCGGCCCTTCCACTCGTTGGGCACTCCCACTCCGGTATCTCGCACGGCGAAATAGAACGTCGGCGGACCCTCCTTCGAATGAAGCTTCGTCACCGAAAGACAGACTTCGCCCGAATCGGTGAACTTGATGGCATTCCCCACAAGATTCACGATCACCTGGCGCAGACGGCCGGGGTCTCCCACAACAGTTTGCGGGGTTTCCGTCAGATTTTCATAGAGCAGTTCCAACCCTTTCTTGTCGGCCTGAAGCGCCATCAATCGCATGACCTCCTGCAGGGTCTGGTCGAGGTCGAATTGGCAGGTGTTGAGAGTAAACGTTCCCGCTTCAATCTTCGAGAAGTCGAGAATGTCATTGATGATGATCAACAGAGACTCGCCTGAGGTCCGGACTATGTTGAGGTAATCGCGCTGTTCTTCATCGAGATTTGTGTGAAGCGCGAGCTCAGTCATGCCTAAGACGCCGTTGAGCGGCGTCCGGATCTCGTGGCTCATGTTCGCCAGAAACTCGCTCTTCGCCCGGCTGGCGGCTTCCGCCTTCCCACAGGACTCCATCAGCTCCGCGGTTCGGGCTTTGACCTCCTCTTCCAGGTGGTCGCGGTGCAGTTCCAACTCCCCGCGTTGCCTTTCGATTTGCGCAAGCATCTCATTGAAGCCGTCCACCAGATCACCGATTTCGTCGTCGTTCCTGCGGATTGCGCGGACCGAGTAGTCCCGCTCCGAAGACACGCGCCGCGACGTTTTCGCCAAGTCGACCATCGGCGTAGAGATTCCGCTTTGAAGTTTCCAGGCGATGGCCAGCGCCGGGAGCGAGGAAAAGAGCAGCACCAGGAGCGCGATCCCGACAAAGCGCCGGATGCGCTCATTCATTTCTTCAAGATCCGATTCCAGATACAGCGTTCCGATGGATCGGCCGCCGAGGTCGATTTGCCGGGAAAGTGTAAGACGATTCTTCTCAAATCGAATGCCGGGCAGGATCTGGTTTTCCTCATGGTTCGCGGCCGCACCGGTGCGGCGGTAAACGGCAAATGGCTTTCCGTCAGAGGAGTAAATTTCAGCCTTCAGTAAATGTTGTTTGGCGCGAAGCCCGGACAGCAGC
This sequence comes from Acidobacteriaceae bacterium, assembly GCA_903970405.1. Taxonomy (GTDB): domain Bacteria; phylum Acidobacteriota; class Terriglobia; order Bryobacterales; family Bryobacteraceae; genus CAJCIT01. Next base: position 3,836 of record CAJCIT010000077.1, read on the forward strand.
TCGGTGGCTGCGCTCTGATCGCCGAAGGTCAGCGCTGCCGTACTGCCGGATGAGACGATCTCCGCCAGGGTCTCCAGATCGCGCGCGAGCGAATCGTGAAGCACAAAGAAGTCACAGATGGCAAACCCGATGCAGGAGAGCAGCAGTGCTACCGCGATTACGGCGATGCTGGCGACTTGCAGCTTATGCTTGATCGGGAAACGGCGATACTGCAGAATTCGGGCAAACGGCATTCGGGTGGTTCTTGGAGTTCCCTTAACCTTCTAATCGGTTCTAAGAGAGCTCAACATTAGCGGGCGGGCGGCAAGGGAGTAAGTTAAGAACAATCCGGCTCTGGCTACTCCTGCAGAAGCTCAATGCGTCCCGAAGTCGATGGAACTCAAGGACGCGACGCGCTCCCGACGATTACCGTGAGGGTGGTAGAGCCCATTAACTGAACCAGGATTTTCTGGGTTACCAATCTGTCGTTCGATCTGCGTCCGGGCTCCGAAAGGTATCGGGCGGCCACAAAACCAGGTTGCGCCTCCCCTCGCGGTTGAGATCCCGTGTCTTGCTCACGTTTCAGGTCTTGACATAGGCCCGCGCTACTGCCCTCGCGCGCCACCTACAGCCTGCAGTTCCGCGTTGGAGTCATCCATAGCTTGCCGCCTTGCCGGAGACTCGGTTCGGCAAATCACACGGATGTTGAGGCGGTCAACACTTTGCTTGACTCCCATCTTCCGCCGGCGCTGTTCTTGGCGGAAGATCACTGGCGCTCCCGACAATGCGATCGCTTACGGATGCTGTTCGCCTGAACAGCATGAAGCTTCTGTCCTGGCGGGCTCCTGATATGTCCGCGATCTGTCGATAGAGTATCCGTCATCGTACTTATCGTGATGGCGAACCCAGGACATTGAGAAGGCCAGGCCGTCTTCGCCGCGGCCCTTCGGCGCCAGGTCAAGGAAGTTATAAGTCCCGACCAGAGCATCCAGCCCGCGGGCATAACTCGAATAAGTATGATAGATATCTCCGTTCGTGTCCCTGAAGAAGGCGCTAAGTCCGGGGGCTTCCTCGCTGGGAAACTCCACCTGGCTGTAGTTGTAGTACACCTTCCCCGCCGCCCGTTGTTCCGGAGTGAACGACACGCGATAGTCATAGTTGAAATCGGATCCGAACGAAGAGACCCAACGGAAACGCCAGCCCATGCGCTTCCTAAACGCTTCTATCTGGTCAATCGGTCCGCGTGAAATGGCGGTAAACGACACGTCCCGGTTCGCCAGGTGAATTGTCGCGCCGTCGAAGTGGTCCGCCAGGTAGGAGCAACTCGGGCAGCCTTCCTTCCACCCAGGACCGAACATGAAGTGGTACACAATCAGTTGACTTCGCCCGTCGAAAAGATCCGCCAGCGTCTCCTCGCCTCTCGGCCCGCCGAACACATAGTTCTTCTCAACCTTTTCCCACGGCAACTCGCGCCGCAATCTGCTCAGCTCATCGCGCTGACGGGTTAACTCCTTTTCCTTCGTCAAAAGCTGTTCGCGCGCCGTAAGCCAGTCGGCGTGCGAGACTATCTTCGGATGCTTTACCTCTGTTGTAATTGTTGCCATCTTTTACCTCTTTCACTTCGATTCGATTGGGAAATTTCTCTGCCTTCTTTCTCTTGAAAATCGCGGTTGCGGCAACCGCTGTGAGCCCCGTTCCGCCGGCGCTCCCTGCCATCGCCGCCACCGATGCCAGACAAAATGGGCACATCAGTTTCTCCGCACTGGGAGCTAGGCCGCTTGCGTCTTTTGCATGAAGACGGGCGGTTCATCGCCGCTCGGCCCCCAGCTTGCAGGCACGGCGACGTTGAGCAGGCGCAGGTACACGCTGAATTGGCCGCGATGCTGGTAGCAATGGCTGAGCATGATATCCCGCAGGAACTGCCCCCGCGGTTGAGCCAGGACTTCCTCTTCACCGGCGACCAGGCGCCATGTTTCGTTCATTGCCGCGTCATCGAAGGTTGGCAGCAGGCTCCGCACCGCCGCAATGCTCTCTTCAAAGGCATCGAGGACCTCTTGACGGCTCGCCGGTTGCGGAAAGTTGAAACCTGAAGTTTGCGCTGGATTGTTCTGTGCGAAGCGGACAACTCCGCCTGGCACGAAGGCGAGATGGTAGGCGAGCTGCCCGGCGGACATCGATTTCTCATGAGGCTTCCAGGTCAATTTATCGTCCGGCAGCCGATCTAGAAACCTTCGGGTGACAGCCGCCTGCGCTTCAAACTCGGCGAGTAGCGATTGTGAGATGGACATGGCGATTCTCCTTTTATTTCGACATGGACTTACTCAGCCGAACTGGAGCTGGAGCGCGATGCTTCCGCCCGCCGGCGAACCTGTTCGTGGATGTGCCCCCAACCTGTGGCGACGCCCCTCTTGTGCTGGTCCTCAATCAAGCCGAAGCCGGAATGGCGGAATTTGACGATGGTCACGCCCCCCGCTTCGCTGAGTCTGTATTGCAGGTTATTGGCCACCGGGCAGGACATGAAAAGAGGGCCAGTGAATTCAAGAAGAGTTGGACGCTTGATGGCCTGGACGTGTCCCCAGAGATGACCGTTGTCGCCGCCCAGGTCGCGATACCACCGTCCACCGGGCCACGGCTCGAGGATCATCGGAATTGGCTTGCCTTCCGGTGTTTCGTTGGCCGGGCCTATCTGTTCCAGCAGCGCGGCGAAGGTTACATCCAGCGGCGCGTGGACATGGATTTCCAGGGAAATAGTAAGCGTCATTTCTTCTATGCTTTGTGCAGTTACAGTCATGATTCCTCCTTTGGGTTCGGGGTTTGGTTCGATTTGCGCGCCGTCTGTTCGGCACGTTCCTTCACACGGTTCAACTGATGCCGCCAATAGCGCTCGAAGGTGGCTGTCCACTCGTGCAGCGGCCGAATCGCCTCGGCATCGGTGCGATAAAACTTCTGCCGCCCAACGCAACGCGTCCTGACCAGACCCACGTTGCGTAGTACGCGCAGATGCTTCGACACCGATGGCTGCTCCAAGTGCAAGTGAGCGACAATCTCGGCGACAGGGCGCTCCTGCCCGGCAAGCAGCGTCAAAATCTCCCGCCGCCGCGGCTCAGCCACGGCATTGAACGCATCGGAAGTAGTGGACGCTCGAGCCATGACATGATAATACATTCCCATATCGGCATGTGTCAAGCGCTCGATAGGCGGGTAGCTAAATCGGGAGCCGCGCGGGACGCGGCAACAGTCCGGCGAGGTACCGCGCCGCTAATAGGGAGGATTGGCCAACTTAGTTAAGGCGCTGGTCCCGGCCGCTGGAGGTTCCCAGTAAGTCCGCCGGCCGGTGCGGCTCAGCAGTAAATTCGCTTGCCAGGGTGCGTAACCCTTGAGCGATTTCTTGCCTGGCGCCACGGGGTGATTCATCTCGCGTCCTTCCTCGGGGTTCTTCATACAACAGCACAAACAAGCGGAAGAACAGCCAGACCAGACCCGGCTGAACTCTCCTCTTGTGCGTTACACTTTTCGCTGATGTCTCTCCTGCCTGACCGGTTCAGCCTTCGCGGCAAGATCGCGCTTGTTACTGGAGGCGCCAGCGGCATCGGACGCGAAACCGTTAAACTGCTCTCGGAAGCGGGCGCTCACGTTCACATCGTCGACATCAACCTGGAGGCAGCGCGTTCGCTAGCCGCCTCCCTGCCTGCCGCTTTCCCGCACGCTTGCGATATCACCTCAGAATCGCAAGTCGCCGCTCTGTTTTCGACCATTTCCGTGCTCGACATTCTCATCAACTGCGCGGGCATCGGTCTAGTGGGCAAGATCGACGAGACGGCCCTCGACGATTTTCAGCGCCTCTTCCGGGTCAACGTAGAGGGCACGTTCCTGATGACTCGCGCGGCCCTGCCCCTGCTCCTGGCTCGGCGCGGCTCCATTGTCAACATCGGCTCGGTAGCCGGCATGGTGGGAGTGAAGCGGCGATTTGCCTACTGCGCCACCAAAGGAGCGGTCCATGCCATGACCCATCAGTTGGCCGTTGACTACCCTACCGAATTACGCGTGAACTGCATCGCCCCGGGTACCGTCGACACCCCGTTTGTTGAGGGGTACATCGAGAAATACCACTCGCATGAGAAAGATAAGGTCCGCGCCGAACTCAATCTAAGACAGCCGATGGGCCGTTTAGGGCGTCCGGAAGAAATCGCCGGTTTGGCCCTATTCCTATGCCTTCCAGCAGCCGATTTCATAAATGGGGCCGTTGTGCCCATTGATGGCGGATGGACCGCCGCGTAGGCGTGATAATATGCCGTGAAAAAATTGGTGCATGACCTAATCGCCGATCCGTCTGAGCCGCGACCGTTAGGTACGACCGGTGGTTGGTCCCGGCGTTTCGCAGATCGCCCAAGGCCCCTTCTGAACCGCGCGCGCTAGCAAGCGGGTAAACGCGCAGTTCCTCGTTGTCGGAGTCACCTCCTGAGACTGGCGTGCGGACTAAAGAACTTTAATGATTTGAAAAGGGAGACGAACCATCGACGGAACTCGATTTAACATCAAAGTAGCAAATCCGGTCATAAACGCAATGCAGGTTTAGACTTGACTCTGCTCTCGGGAACTCCTTACACTAGTTTTGATTCTGGGCCAAGAGCGTTTCAGGAATTTTTTTTGAGTCCCCCAAGCTCTGGGTACCGATAAGCGAATAAGGGACCACGTAGCGTCCAGGCCGGTTTCAAAATGTCAGGCCTTCGATCGTAAGTGCTTGCGGTTTGATAGAGTTACATTGATAAGAGGGCACATGGATACCTTTCGCTTTATTTGCGCTGCGGCGGCAGTTTTGCTGGCGGCGGAGTCGGTGCCAGCCATGACGCCGGCAAAACCGGCTCACCCGGCGGCGGCGCATTCGGCGAAGGCCCGCGCCAAGCCCATCGCCAGTCACTCCGCGCCCGTCAGGGTGGCCGCTCATCACGCTCGAATCGCGCACGCGCCCGGAATCGCCGCCAACCGGCAGGCCGCATACACATTCCGCCCTGCCAGCTACACAGCCACTCCGGCAGCCATCCTTCGTTCCGGTTCCAAAACCCGTCGCTCTTCTGCCCGCCTTTACAGCCCTTGGACCGAGCCGACTTTTGCCGATTCAACCATCGGCGACCGGCTTGAGGGCGAAGACCTGGCGGTTCGCAGAGCTGCGGTCGACGCATTAGGCCCCTACAACGGGTCGGTGGTGGTCGCCGATGCCCTTACCGGACGCATCTTATCCACAGTCAATCAACAACTCGCGGCTACCGGCGCCTACCAGCCGTGCTCCACCATCAAAGTGGTTGTCTCGCTGGCGGCGTTGAGCGAAAAGATTCTCGATCCCGCGACGCCCATTCTGGTGGCTCGCCGCAGCTCGATGTCGCTCACCCAGGCGCTCGCCAAATCGAATAACGCTTACTTTGCGAAGCTCGGCGAACAGCTCGGCTTTGAGCGCGTGGTCCGCTACGGCAAGTTGTTCGGCCTCGGCGAAAAGGCGGCCTACGGTCTGGACGGCGAAGAGGCGGGTGTTCTTCCGGCTACTGTTCCAGATAGCGGAGTCGGCATGATGACCAGCTTCGGCGATGGAATTCGTCTGACACCGTTGGAACTCGCCGGTATGGTCACCTCCATCGCGAACGGCGGAACTCTCTATTACCTTCAGCATCCGAAGTCGCAGGAAGAGGCCCAGAATTTTGTGCCTCGCGTGAAGCGGTATCTGGATATCAACGATGAGATTCCGCAAATCAAGCCGGGCATGATGGGCGCCGTCGAGTATGGAACTGCCCGCCGAGCCGGCAGCGCGATGGGTTCCGATCTGGTTGATGCCGATGCCGTCGCCGGCAAGACCGGTACTTGCACGGATACCGTTCATCCAGGGGTTCACCTGGGGTGGTTCGCTTCCTTTAATGAAGTGGGTAAGAGCAAGCTGGTGGTGGTTGTACTTTTGACTGGCGGACGCGGCGTCAGTGGCCCCGTCGCCTCAGGCATTGCGGGCAACGTCTATCGGAATCTCTCGCACGAGAACTATTTCTCAACGGCACGCGCGCTGATGCCCCTTAGCCTCGTCCCCTTGCCTTCTTGCTGCCACTGAGAGCAGCTCTTATTTCTTTCCGTTCTGTCCTAAGAAACGCGCCAGCCACGTGGTGTCGAACTTGCCTTCGGCGAAATCGCTGTGGGCCAAAATCCTCTCATGCAGCGGAATACTGGTGTAGATTCCCTCCACCACGAACATACTGAGCGCGCGCCGCATGCGCGTAATCGCCTCCGCCCGGTCGTTGCCGTGCGCAATCAGTTTCGCCACCAGTGAATCGTAGTAGGGCGGAATCACGCCATCCGTATATGCCGCCGTATCCACCCGAATCCCAATGCCGCCCGGCAGATTTAGGCCGGTGATCCGCCCCGGCGAGGGCGCGAACGTCTCCGGATTCTCGGCATTTACCCGGCACTCAATCGCGTGCCCGCGCAGTTCCACCGGCCCGCGCAGGATGTCCGTCAGCTTCTCGCCCGCCGAAATTCGAATTTGCGTCTTCACCAGGTCGATCCCCGTCACGCATTCGGTTACCGGGTGTTCCACCTGAATGCGGGCGTTGACCTCAATGAAGTACAGGTTGCCCTTCTCATCCATCAGGAACTCCACCGTGCCGGCGTTCGTATAGCCGATCGCCTTCATGGCCACGCGGAGGGCGCCCGAAATGCGCTGGCGCAACTCCGGCGTCACTGAGGGCGACGGCGATTCTTCAATCAGCTTCTGATGCCGCCGCTGGATGGAACACTCGCGCTCTCCCAGCACTTCCACTGTGCCGTGGTGATCGGCGATGATCTGAAACTCAATGTGCCGCGGAGATTCCACCAGCTTCTCCATGTACATGTCGCCGCAGGAAAAGGCGGCGGACGCCTCCGCTTCGGCCTGCGAAAGAAGATTCGGCAGGTCTTCCGGGTTGCGCACAACACGCATGCCGCGCCCGCCGCCCCCCGCCGAAGCCTTCAGCATCACCGGATATCCAATCTGTTCGGCCAGCTCCAGCGCTTCTTCCACGCTCGGCAGAATGCCCTTCGACCCGGGCAGAATCGGCACGCCCGCCTGCTGCATCACGGTTCGGGCGCGCTGCTTCACGCCCATCGTCCTGATCACTTCCGGAGTAGGCCCGATGAACTTGATACCAGACGTCTCGCAGACTTCGGCGAAGTCGGCGTTCTCGCTCAGGAATCCGTAGCCCGGGTGGATGGCGTCCACGTTGGTAATCTCGGCCGCGCTGATTACGGACGGAATATCCAGGTAGCTGCGGGTGCTCTTCGCCGGCCCAATGCAGATGGCTTCGCCCGCAAACCGCACGTGCAGGCTGTTGCGGTCCGCTTCGGAATACACGGCCACCGTTTTGATGCCCAGATCGCGGCACGCACAAATGATTCGCAGCGCAATTTCGCCGCGGTTCGCTATTAAGATCTTTCGAAACATTCTAGGGTTGGCGCGGGCTCAGCGCGGGCGAATGCGAAACAGAGCTTCGCCATACTCCACCGGGCGTCCATTTTCCACAAGCCTCGCCACCACGGTGCCGGCCACCTCCGCCTCAATCTCATTCATCAATTTCATGGATTCGATGATGCACAGAACCTGGTTCGGCTCCACCGCGTCGCCAACCTTAACAAAGGGCGGCGCGGAAGGCGAGGGCGCGTCATAGTAAGTCCCGACAATCGGAGATTTCACCAGCAGTAAGTTCTCATCTTCCTTCGGCTGGCCGGCCTGTCTGGCCGCCGAAGGACTGCTGAATCCCGCGCCCACCGGCGAAACCCCGCCCGCCGCCGCTGCGGCAGGGTTCATTACAATCTCCTGCGTGCTGAATGTGGAGCCGACCCGAATTCTCACCCGGTTCTCGCCACGCTGCACCTCCAACTCGGCAATCCCGGTTTCATGCACCACTCGAATCAGTTCTTTAATCTCGTCAATCGTCATTTATCGTTCCGCGTTTCGGCGGCGTTTCTTGTTACCCGCTGAGCGATTTCCGGGGAAGACCGCACCCAGCACCCTTCCCCAGCCCCAGGGCCGCTAGCTTCTTACAAAGCCCGCAATTCCTTGCTCGTCGGCGTCAACACTTCATGGCTGGTCGGCGTCACCACCACCGTGTCCTCAATTCGCACGCCGCCGAACCCTTCCACGTACACGCCCGGTTCCACGGTAATCACCATTCCCGCTTCCAACTCTTGGGGAACTTTTTTCCCAACCCGTGGGCTTTCATGGATCTCCAAGCCCAGCCCGTGGCCAGTCGAGTGAATGAACAGCTTATCGAATCCGGATTGCCGAAGCACGCGCCGCGCCGCCTGGTCCACCGCGTTCGCGGTCACTCCCGGCCTGATGGCGTCGACGGCGGCCAACTGGCTTTCCCACACTGCGCGGTAAATCCGCTTGGCCTTCGCATTGAGAGAGCCGACGGCAAAGGTGCGCGTCATGTCGCTGGCATAACCAGCAACCGTAGCCCCCATATCTATTAATAATAGTTGATTGCGCTGAATTTCGCCCACCGTGGGACGGGCGTGCGGCAGGGCCGATCGCTCACCGCTCGCCACAATCGTCTCAAACGATGGCCCATCGGCCCCCAAACGCCTCATTCTAAATTCAATCTCCGCCGCAAGGTCGATTTCCGTCGTCCCCGGCTTCCAGCGTTTCAGTGACTGTTCCAGCGCTTCCGAGTTCAGCACCACCGCAGCTCGAATAGTCGCTATCTCCACCGGCGACTTCACCAGGCGAAGCCCCTCCACCACCCCGGTCAGGCTCTTTAGCCTGATCGTGCCGCGCCCCTTTCGCAACTCCTGATGCCGCTCATAAGAGATCCGGTTGCGCTCGAAGCCTACCCGAGCCACCTTCAGGCGCTGCGCCCACTTGATGGCGACATCCATCAGCGACCCCTTCGTGATTTTCACGTCGCAGCCGGTTTCGCCCGCCGCCTGGGTCTTGTAACGCGAGTCGGTAAACAGCAATTCGCGGTCGCCGGTAATCAGCAGCGCCCCATTACTGCCCGTAAATCCGCTCAGGTAGCGAACGTTCGCGGGCGCCACCACCACCAAGGCGTCCACGCGCTCGCGGGTCAGCGCCTCGCGCAGCAATTCGCGCCGCTGTTCGAATTCGCCGGGTGTCCTCACGGACGCAGCAGCAGCTTTCCCGTGGTTTTGCGTCCTTCCAGGTCACGGTGCGCCGACGCGGCATCGCTCAGCGCATACACCTGTTGAATATGCACCTTGAGCTGCCCGGTCTCAAGCCATCTAAACAGGTCGTTCGCGCGCCAGTGCAATTCCGCCGGATCGCTCACATACTGTGCAAGCGAGGGCCGCGTCAGGAACAGCGACCCCTTCTGCGTCAACAACAGCGGGTCAATCGGCCCCACCGGCCCGCTCGATTGTCCGAAACTCACCATCATCCCGCGCGGTTTCAGACAATCCAGGCTCTTGTGAAACGTCGTGCTCCCCACCGAGTCATACACCACATCCACTCCCTTGCCGCCGGTCAGCTTCTTGGTCTCTTCCACGAAATCCTGGTGGGTGTAGAGAATCACATGGTCGGCGCCGTGCTGCCGCACCATCGATGCCTTCGCTTCGGTCGAAACAGTGCCAATCACGGTGGCCCCCGCAATCTTCGCGAGTTGCACAATCAGGAGTCCCGCTCCGCCCGCCGCCGCGTGAATCAGGCACGTCTGCCCCGGCTTCAAGGCAAACGTGGAGTGGGTCAGGTAATGGGCCGTCATTCCTTGCAGCACCACGGCGGCCGCCTGTTCGAAGGAAACATCGTCAGGGATCGGGAGCAGGGACGCCGCCGCAACCGTCGCATACTCGGCGTAGGAACCGCGGGCCATGGCGTAAGCCACGCGCGCACCCTTCTCAAACGGCGCCCCTTCGCCCGCCGCCACCACAATGCCCGCCCCCTCATTGCCCAGCCTCACTGGTGTTTCAGGCGCTTTGTATAGGCCGCTACGGAAGTAGACATCGATGAAGTTTACGCCAATGGCTTCCAGTTGGATCACTGCCTGTCCCGGTGCGGGAGGCTCTGGATCGGGGACATCGATATACTTCAGGTTCTCGGGACCACCCAGAGGTTCGGCGACAACGGCTTTCATACTGCTCGATTCTATCCCGGCCAGATGGTGGCGCCGGCTTTAGCCCAATGCCACTTAGTTTTTCCTTAACGAACATTTTCAAGGACTTATGTTTGTTTGCGCGGGCAACCGCAAACTGTCTTCCACATCGTCAATCTCGGCCAACAGCTTTGACCGCACGCGAATCCACCGCGCTGCGTCCAACCGGCACTCAAAGACCGAGTTTTGCACCCGCTGCCCGTAACTCTCGCAGACCTTGGCCACCCGCCTGGGACCGCCAATCTCCTGATTGGCCCTTTTGCGGCGCAACGCGCCGCCCTGGGAGTGTGGGGCGGGCTGGAAGCCAAGCTAGCAGCCTGCGGGCGATTGGCAATCGGCCCCCATGCGCATTTGCCTGACTTAACCACCGACCCTCCGGCGCCGCGACCGTCAGGGAGCGACCGGTGATGTGATCCTATCCTGCCCTTCGCAGAGCGCGACCCTGTTGAACGCTGATCCCCACCGTTCCGTTCCGGCTTCAATCCACGCGCCCCGCGCGGCGCACCGCGCCGCTCCGAGCGGGCTATATTTCACTCGCGCACATCGACGGAAGGGGGACAGGCTACTCTGGCCTAGGCGCGAGCCACGTCCAGTTTTGTTTACCGCTCCCGACGCGCCGTGCGGCCAGAGCAGCCTGTCCCCAGACCACCGCGTTCCATTCCTGCGCGCGGCGCCTCGCACTCGACGCACCCGCCACCCATGATGACTAAGTCATTCGGCCGGTCCACACCTTTCCGGTTTCCAGCAAGCGGCGCACCGCGCCGCTCCTGAGCGGGCTATATTTCACTCGCGCGCATCGTCGGAAGGGGGACTCATCTACTCTGGCCCAGGCGCGGGCCACGTCCAGTTTTGTTTACCGCTCCTGACGCGCCGTGTGGCCAGAGCAGCCTGTCCCCAGACCACCGCGTTCCATTC
>CAJCIT010000078.1 GCA_903970405.1 Acidobacteriaceae bacterium
CGTATGCGCGCTTCCATGGCTGGTCGTCAATCAAACGCCACTTATGGCCTGAGCCGGTATGATCCACTGCCAGTGGGACATCACCGGGATGGATGGTGAATGTCTCCCCGCCTGCCGTTGTAAATTCGAGTACACCAGCCAGCGTAATCACGTATTGAGGGATAGGATCGTTGTGCCAGTCAAACGATGAGTGCGCGGGTGTTTCTTTGAAAAGGATGGATTCCGCTTCCACCAACTTGTCGCCGCTCACGCTGCCAGGCACAAGTTGGTTCTTGTTTTTGCAAGACCGACGGGGCCGAGACACGACATGGGAATTTCCGTCGAAACCGGTGTATAGACGATAGGTTTTGATCATAGTGCCGCGCTCCTTGCTTTTTGATTTTGTCCGATGTAGCAGATGTTCAACACAGCCGCCGTCTCAGCCCGCACCTGCCGGCAAAGGGCGGCATTCGCGATGAGAGATTGACCGTACGAAGGAATCATTGCCTTCAGTTTGACAGTCCATCCTCCGTCTTTCAATCTCCCGGCGAAGTAGCGCTCAGTGACTTGAAGCATGATCGACACGGCGGTGGAAGCGCCTGGCATCGAGACGATGGAATCGTCAGCCGCACTGACAAACTCCGCGCCAAATTGCAGGATGCCGCCGTGTATTGGATACTCTTGATGACTTGCACGCGCTGGCGCGCTCCTTCGACTCTCCAATCGTCCTGCTTTGCCTTGGGAAAAAACTCCTGAGCCACGGCTCTGATGCCTTCGCGGTCCGCGATCAAGCTCGCGCGAAAGGCGATGGTGCATATCGCGACGAGAGTGCACTGATATATACGATGGCGGACAGCAAAATAGGCCCCAGGGGCAGTTCGCGGTATACTCGCGGACGTTTGCGATACCGGATTCGCTACATCAATTGGAATGCCGCCGAGGCTGACGAATATCTCGAAAAGCTGCGCGCGCAAGGTTTTGACGCCGAGTATGACGAGCGCCCAGCGTCGCGCGAATTAGCCGCATGGCGCCTGACTCCGCCCGATCTGTTCCTCATCGATCTGACGCGCCTGCCGTCGCACGGGCGCGAAATGGGGGTGGCGATCCGCAACTCGAAGAACTTGCGCACCGTGCCGCTGGTTTTTCTGGATGGCGAACCGGAGAAAGTGGAACGCGTGAAGCACGTTCTGCCTGACGCCGTGTTTGTCGCGAGCGCCAAGCTGATTCCGGCCGTGAAACGGGCTCTCCGCGAAGGGCCCGTGAAGCAGCCGGTGCGGCCCGCCGCCATGATGAACCGCTACGGGAACCGGACCGTCGCGCAGAAGGTGGGGATTGAGCCGCAAACTGCGGTTGCGCTTTGGGAAGCGCCAGGCAAGGTCGAGCAGATCTTTGAAGGCCTGCCGGAGGGCGTCCGGTGGGTGGAACCGGACGATGAGTGCGCTGCGCTGGCCGTCTTCTTCGCCCGGGATGAGGTGAGTCTCAAAGAGGCGTTTCGGCTGGCTTGGCGTTACTCGCATATCAAGAAGATCTGGGTGGCGAGGCAAAAGGCTGCGCCAGGGAAGAAGCGCGCAGCCGCAGTCTCCGAAACCTCCATGCGGGAGACGGGCCTCGCCATGGGATTCGTCGACTACAAAGTATGCGCGCTCAGCGATGAGTGGAGCGGGTTGTTGTTTGCAAGGAAAAAGGAGTGAGTCCCGGACGGGCCGCCGTATCATGTGGAGGTCCGTGGCCGATGGGACGAATCATGAATCGAAGAGATTTTCTTGCGGCGTCGGCGCTGCCATTCATCGCGGGGCTCGCCGAGGCACAGACTGCGAATTCGGCGGCGCGCCAGAAGTTGGGTCTGAACAGCTACTGTCTGCGGGCGATGCGATGGAAAGACGCGCAAATTCTCGACTATGCCTCAGGCTTGAAGCTGGATGCGGTGTTTCTCCAGGATTCCACGGACCCGGAAGCTAATAGCCTTGACCATTGGCGCCAAGTGGGAGCTTACGCGAAAACCCTGCGGCTTCATATCGAGACCGGTGTTGGGGCGGTGCTGCCTAAAGACGGCGGCCAGATGGAGCCGATGCGTCAGCAGTTGCTGCTGGGCATCGCGCGAGCACAGGCGGTTGGTTCTCCTGTGGTGCGTTGCCTCCATGCGGCCGACCGCGCCCACCTTCCGCCCGGCTCCATTGACCAACACCGCGAAACCATGGTGAAGCTACTCAAGTCTGTCCGTTCTGAAGTGATGGGCGCCGGGCTCAAACTCGCCATTGAGAACCACAAGGACCTGCAGGCATGGGAGATGCGTGAAGTCATTGAAGCGGCGGGCCCGGAATTCGTGGGTTCGTATCTCGACACGGGGAACCCGGTTTTTGTGGTGGAGGATCCGTTAACGACCCTCGACATTCTGGGACCTTATGCGGTCTGCGTTCACCTGCGCGACTCCGTGATCTACGAAAGCCCCGGAGGCGCGATGGTGCAGTGGGTGCCGCTGGGGGAGGGCGCGGTCGACTTCAAAACGCTGGTGACGCGGCTGCGCCAAATCAAGCCGGAGGTGTATGTTTACGTGAAGCCCATCACGGGCCGGCCGCCGGCATTGCTGCCGTATTTCGATCCTCAGTTCTGGAACGACTATCCGAAGGCGCGCGCCGCCGAGTTCGCGCGGTTTGTGGCGCTGGCCCGCAAGGGGAGGCCCTACGAAAAGGACATTGTGATTGAAGATCTTCCGGGTCGCGCCACGCCGGAA
>CAJCIT010000079.1 GCA_903970405.1 Acidobacteriaceae bacterium
CCCCACCTCCGCCACCCCCGCCGGCGCCCGCTGTGAAGAAGGCTGCGCCGACGAAGGCTCCGCCGAAGAAGGCAGCGAAGAAAGCCGTCAAGAAGGTTGCGGCCAAGAAGGTTGCCGTTAAGAAGGCGGTGAAGAAGGCCGCTGCTAAGAAAGCAGTAAAGAAAGCGGCAAAGAAGGCTGTCGTGAAGAAGGCCGTGAAAAAAGCGGTCAAAGCACCGGCCAAGAAAACCGTCGCGAAAAAGACGGTCGCCAAGAAGATGACGCCAAAGAAGGTAGCTCCCAAAAAGGCCGCCAAGCGCCGCTAGACCGTACTCAGCAGCTATACACAGTAACAGCGCCGTCCCGCCGAATCAGGCAGGACGGCGCTTTGTTTCGATGGGCGGATCCGTTTGCAACGATGTGAACAAGCCTGGAGCACAACGGCGTCCGGCGTTCCTGCGCTCCACTACGCGGGGTCCTTGCGCACCGTGGTCCGGCAGCGCCCAAATAGCTCCAGCAGCGCGTCCGCATACTCCTCGCTGGTCCGGGGCCCTTTGCCTCCGAAGCCCGCCGTCGGGGTTCCCCTGCCGTAGCCAGTGGTCACTGCAATGAATTTCATCAGTTCGAGCGCGATCTCGTCAGGATTGTGCGGCGATGAGGCCTGCTCTGACTTTTCCTCTGCCATCTGGTTCGTTTCCTCCCTGGGCACAGTAAAATTCTAGAGTAACAACGCCACCTCTAATGCCGATCAGACCACGCAGGTTCATCCGAAAAATGCGTGGGGGCGCTCAGGCTCACCTGATTGAAGGCGAGGACGCCGAACACTACGTTGTTAAGTTTGCGAACAATCCCCAGCACAGACGCATTCTGATCAATGAGTGGCTGGCTGGCGCGTTCCTCAAGTACTTGCAGATCTACGTTCCGGAAACGGCGCTGATTGAATTAGGCCCCGAATTTCTGGCCGGCCAGCGGGACATGTACATGGCGCTGGGCAGCCGCCGCGTCGCCCCCGAGCCCGGTCTGCACTTTGGCTCTCGCGTAGCCGTTCATCCCGAGCGCGTGGCGATTTACGACTTCCTTCCCGACACGCTGCTCCACAAAGTGGAAAACCGGCCCGACTTCCTCGGGACATTGGTCTTCGATAAGTGGGTGGGCAACGCCGACTCGCGGCAGGCGATCTTTTTCCGGGCGAAAGCCAAGGCCTGGACTCCGCTGAAAGGCGATGCGCCGGCACGGACCGGCTTCTGGTGCCAGATGATCGATCACGGCTTCGCCTTCAACGGGCCGCATTGGAGCTTCCAGGATTCGCCTATCCAGGGCCTTTATTTCCGCACCGGTGTCTACGATGAAGTGCGATCGCTCGATTCGTTCCAACCATGGCTCGATCTGGTGAAACACTTTCCCACCGAGGTGATTGACGAGGCCTGGAAACAGATTCCTCCTGCCTGGTTCGATTCAGACCGCGAGGAGTTGGAGAAGTTGCTCGAGACTCTACTGAAGCGTCGAAGCCGGGTGGAGCAGTTGCTTCTCGACGTGCGAGGGGGGCGTTCCAGCGTTTTTGCGAACTGGAAGTAGAAGCTCCGGGACTAAACGGGTCATCACGGGCTTTTAGCCCGCTGAGCCGAGAGTCAATCTCGGCTGTGCCTGGTTTCGGTTGAAAGAAGAGAACAGCCGACACGGAATGTTATGCCTTGGGCGGCGTCGTCCGCTTCACGGCAAGCGGCCCGAACGTCTGGGAAACCGGCATCATCTGGATGGAGTTGATGTTCACATGAGCCGGACGGGTGGCCGCCCACAAGACGGTATCGGCGATATCCTCCGGCATGATCGGCTGAGTGCCCTCATACATCGCGGCGGCGCGAGCCTCATCGCCCCGGAACCGGACCACGGAAAACTCAGTACCGCCGCACAGACCGGGCTGGATATCGGTGACGCGGATGGCGGTTCCGAACAGATCCGCGCGCAGGTTGAGGCTGAACTGGTGCACGAACGCTTTCGTGCCGCCATAGACATTTCCACCCGGATAGGGCCATTCGGCGGCGGTAGACCCCAGATTCACGATGTGGCCGCGGTTGCGCTCCACCATCCCCGGCAACAGGAGCCGCGTGCAGATCACCACCCCTTTGACGTTCGTGTCGATCATGGTTTCCCACTCGGCCAGGTCGGCTTTCCAGGCGGGTTCCAGGCCCAAAGCCAAGCCCGCGTTATTCACCAGGATGTCCACCTCACGAAAGGGCTCAGGCAGCGATTCAATGGCGCGCTGGGCCGCTTCCCGGTCGCGGACATCGAACGTAAGCGGATGAAAAGCGCCGTCAAACTTTTGCTTCAGCGCGTCCAGGCTAGTCTGGCGCCGTCCCGTGCCCACCACTTTGTGGCCTTCCGCAAGGAATTTCCCGGCGATGGCCAGTCCAAAACCCGCAGTGACTCCCGTTACGAAAACGATCAACTCGGTCTCCTTTTCCTGACTACGTTTGTAGCGCAACGGGAGCGGGACCGTGGCTGTGTTAGCCTGAAACCGTTCGCGCTGAAAGAAAACGCTTTGCCTGACTCGTCAGGCCGCCTGACCCATTCGCCATGTCGCTGCAAGTTTTTTTGCAAGCTCAATTGATCGGATCCGAAACCTTCCTGACGTCTTCGCCGGAGGGATCCTTGGGAGACATGGCTGAACTGGCGGGCCGGTGTGCATGGCTCGCGCTAATCTCCGAAGTCCTTCCCCTCGCCTTGCTCGCCGAACAGAATCTATCGCGTATGCTGCTTGGTTCAAGCGGCGGCGAACAGTTCCTGCTGGTGCTTCCGGATGAGTCCATCCCCGCTGCCAATGAATTTCTGAAAAGGGCAGCCGCGGCTGTCGGTACATTGACCGGAAACACGCTGCGGTTGATTTGGGCCAGCACCGAGAATCTGGGCGCTTGGCCGGTTGTGCGCAGGCGTATCGACGAGATTATCGCCGGGCATTCGGCTGCGCCGCTGCGGGACGTAGCCGATACAAGCAGCTTCTTTGCGCCGTTCAGCCCGGACGAGGGCGACGCCGGCGCGGGATATTTCCAGGCTTTTGGCCGCGCCATTCCGACGGCCACCGAGATCTCATGGTCCGCGGACGAGCCGGCCAAATTGACGCTGGGGCCCGGGCCGCGCCAGTGGGGCCTCGCGGAGCATGGGTCCGCCGATTCGAACAACATCGCCTACCCGCGCCGCTTCGCCATGACTGAGGATGGGGCGCATATCGAATCGCTGGAGGAGTTGGCGGCGCAGGCTGACGGCAACCCCCGCTGGGCCATTCTGCGCGGCGATGTGGACCGCTTCGACCAGCGTTTGCGCCGTGCCACCACGGTTGAGGAGCACATTCTGCTCTCAGTGCTGTTCAAGGAATTCTTCGCCGGAGAGCTGTCTGTGCTCTGCACCATGCCCGAATTCTGGCGCAAGGTGACTATCCTTTACCGGGGCGGAGACGACTTTGCCGTCTATGGCGCCTGGGACGCTTTAGTGGCGCTGGCCAGTGAGCTGCAGCGGGTATTCGACAAGTTCACCGAGCAGCATCTGCATTCGTTTGCCGGACTCGAAGGGAAGACAGTCAGCATGTCTCTGGCGGTGGCGCCGGACGCGGCCGCTTCCCCATCGGCGATTTTCGAGCTGGCGGGGGCTCAGTTGATTTCCGCGAAGGCCGCTGAAACCGGCACGTTCCACTTGTTTGGACGGACGCTGGAATGGAAGCGCATGGCCGATGCCGAAGAGTTGAAGACTGGACTGGTGCGCCTGGTGAAGGAGTTCCGGTATTCGCCCGAGTACATTCAGGATCTGGCAGCGGTTTATCGCGAGGCCTATTCCACGCTCGCCACCCGCCGCAACAAGGCGATTCGCGTGGATCGGCCCTGGCGCACTTACATGCGGCTGACGGGCGTCATCCCGCCGTCGCGCAACAAGGAACTCAGTAATTTGCGGAGCCAGATCTTCACCAGCCTGGTGGGGAAAAGCACCGCGAACCTCAAGCTCCGTCCGTCGGCGCGAGTCGGGTTGGAGTGGGCCAGGCTTGCCGCGAGATCTTGAGTCCACCCCGGATGGATGCGCGCGGACGGCGAAATTAGGATTGGAAATTTAGTAGAGGATCGAAAACGATGGCGGATACGGAAGAGAAAAAGCCGGAACAGAAGGCGCCTGATCGCAACCAAGGTGACCGGCCCAACCAGGGTCGTGGCCCGGGCGGCGGTCCGCGCGGCGCTGAACGTGGGGGCGACCGCGGGGATCGTGGCGGCGAGCGGCGCATGGAAGGGCCGCCCGAGATCGACATCGAAAAGCTGATCGCCGACAGCCTCTATCTTGATAATCAGGCGCACGTTGTCGTGAGTCGTATGCGGGACATGGATTCGGGTACTAAGAGCCAGTTGCGGCGTCTCTACAATGCCGTGCGGCGCGCCACGCGGGCGCCCGAAAGCGAACGGCAGCATGAGTTTGTGATGGTGCGCGCCCGCCTGGCGTACGTAATCGCCCGCCATTCCCTGCGCAGCCTGGATGCCTTGGAAAGATTGCTGCTACAGGTGACCCGCAAGAACGATACGCGCGGCTATGAACGCTTCCGAGACCTCTTCGAAGCGATTGTCGCCTACAACGAATAACGGAACAGGATATCGGACATGAGTGCGCATACCGCAACCACTGAACTCACATTTCTTGGCAAGCTGATCGTGGAGGGAGAAATCCACTGCGAAACCGGCCTGCACATTGGCGCGGGCAAAGGGGCGCTCGAAATCGGCGGCGCCGACAATCCGGTGGTGAAAGACGCCTTCGGGATCCCCTACATTCCGGGCAGCACTTTGCGCGGGCGTCTGCGCTCATTGCTGGAGCAGGCATCAGGCCTGGCGGCGCCGGGCGAGCTGATCTATCTTTCGAAGCGAAAGGGCCAGGAAGTCAGGATTCACCAGAGTGACCGTCCCGACGACGAGATCTGCCTCTTGTTCGGCCGCAACTCCGGCCGCGTGGATCGCGTCGGCGGGGAATCGCTGGATGCCGCTAATGTTTCGCCGGCGCGCTTGACTGTGTACGACGCTCCGCTGGTGGTTGAGAGCATCACGCCTCAAATGCGGGAGAATCTGGACGACGAACTGACCGAAGTGAAGAGTGAAAACGCGGTGGACCGCATCACGTCGCAAGCGAATCCTCGAACGCTGGAGCGCGTTCCCGCCGGAGCGCGGTTCAAGTTCCGGCTGGTGCTGGACGTTCTTTGCGAAGAGGACAAAGCCCTGGCTGGCCAGATCGCCCAAGGCTTGCGGCTGCTGGAGGATGACGCCTTAGGCGGCGGAGGCGGACGCGGCAGCGGCAGGGTTCGCTTCAGTTCGCTGAGCCTCACGTGGCGCGGGAAAGAGTACTACGCAAAGGGCGCCGCCGATACCAATCTAGTGGAGAACGGGAACTTGTCCGGGCTCCAGCAATTGGTGACCGCGGATGATTTTGCGGCAAAGCTCGCGTAACCCTCGCTGAAGCTCCGGATCCTGACAAATACAGAAACGCTTAGAACCGTTACGATGCCCCCTGCCCTCTTAATTCGGCTCCGCCCCTCTGGGCCCTGGCGTTATGGTCCCAGTGATGGTGCGCATGATCGGGTGGACTCGCTGTTTCGCAGCGATCGCCTGTATTCGGCCGTTTGCCACGCCATGCTGCAGTTAGGGCATCTGGAGGAGTGGCTGGCGGCCACCGCCGAAGCCCCGGAACCGGCGGCAGTGCTTAGTTCGCTGTTCCCTTTTCAAGGCGACACTCTGTTTGCTCCGCCTCCGGAAACGGTGTGGCCACCGGCCGCATCCACCCTGCGCACGCCAAGCCCGGTCTTCTTGACCAAGGTCCGCTGGCGCGCGGCGAAGTTCGTGCCTGTGCCCCTGATCGAAGCCTTGCTCACCGGGACGCCCCTGCAGGCCGACCAATGGATTGCGGATGCCGAGAGCGGCTGCCTGTTGCGGCGCGACCGTCCCCAAGCGAGTCCGTTTCGGTTGGCCGTCCGCGCTCGCGTTCCCGTGGACCGGTTGACGGGCATCTCCGCGGAGCCGCATCAGGCGGCCTGTATCGAGTTTGAGCAAGGCGCGGGTTTGTGGGCAGTGGTTCTCTTTGCGGGTGTGGAGGCAGCCTCGGTTTGGAAGGACCGCGTAACGGCGGCCTTTCGTCTCCTGTGCGATAGCGGTTTTGGCGGCTCGCGCTCAGCGGGTTGGGGCCAGGCCGGTCCTCCTGAGATCGGCGAAGGCACCTGGCCGGGCATTCTTTTGCCAAAGCTGGCCAAGGCGAAGCACAACGCGGAACCGCTCTCTTCTTTGCACTGGCTGCTTTCCGTCTACTCGCCCGCGAACTCAGATCGCGTGGAGTGGGGGGAAGGCCGTTACACCCTGGTCTTGCGTGGAGGACGGGTCCAAAGCAGGGTCGGCTCGGGCGTCGAGAAGAAGACGGTGCGCATGGTGGCGGAAGGCTCAGTTCTTTGGTCGGCCGATGCGATTCATGGCCGGGCCGTGGATGTAGGTCCCGATGGCTTCGCTCACCCGGTCTACCGCGCGGGCTTTGCCTTGGCTCTGCAATTACCGGTCATTCACGTCGTCGAAACCCCGGAACCCGAACCGGCTGTCAGTGAAATGGAGGCGACACTGGCCGCGGCGCTGGCGGCAGCCGAGGAAGAGCGGACCGCCGCTCAAAGCGCTCCGGCCGCTGCCAAGACCTGCCACGTCACAGAGAATGCTCCTGAGCCGGAGCCAACGCCGCCGGTGGATTCACCACCCACCGAAGATCTCGCCCCGCCCCCGGTTGAGACGCTGCCGGTTGAGCCGGTTCATTCGCCCGAAAGCGAACCACAGCAGGACGTCGACCCCGTGGAGTCATTCGAGCCGGAGACACCATCGGTTCCGGAGAGCGCGCCGGCTGATCCAGTCGAGCACACTGAGCCGCCTCGAACAAGTGTTGAAAACCCCCAAGGCGAGTTCAATGGCGCCCCCGCGCCCAGGGATTCGGACTATGAGATATAAGGTCACCGCCCTCACGCCGTTGCTGGTGGGTGACGGCCAGGAACTCGCGCCCATCGATTACATGGTCTGGAAAGACCAGGTGAACGTGCTTGACCAGACGCGCATTTTCAAGTTGCT
>CAJCIT010000080.1 GCA_903970405.1 Acidobacteriaceae bacterium
GAATTGAGGGCCAGGGCCTTCGTCGTCAAGGCTGAAGCCTCCTGGTTCTTCCCGGCGTCGAGCAGAAGCCGGACCAGCGAAATGTAGGGAGGCAGGTATTTCGGGTCGGCTGCCAGGGCGTGCTGAAAGGCATCTTCCGCTTCTGTCTTTTTCGATTGCGCAAGGAGTGTTTCGCCGAGATCTTTCCACGCCTGCGCATACTGGGGATAAATCTCAACAGCCTTTTCAAACTCGCGCTGAGCCGCGGGCCACTTCTCCTGATTGAGATCGCGAACCCCCTTGGTATACACCTTACTGGCGGGTTCCGGCACATTGAGCGAAGTCTCGGAAACTGTGGCGCCTTCGCTTGAATTCTCGCGTTTGATCACAATCAGCGCGCCATCCCGGAGCGTCACGGTGGTGACGCGGTAACCGGTGAGGCGGATCTGGACCGGGCAGGAATCGTCAGACGGTTGATCCGACGGCCATTCGGTGAGATAGGTGATATTGCCGTTCAGAAAGACCCCGGTGATTTTGCAGCCATAGCCGAGCCTCATGCTGTGGCCGAGCTCGATCAACGGATTTTTTTGTATCGGCGTCCCATCCTCCAGAACAATCTTCGCGTTCCAGGCGCCTTCGCGAAGGCCTTCATGCTGCGCGGCGAGCAGAAACGTGGAAAGGAGGAAGAGACTAAGGAAGCGCATCGAGTTAACTTACTGCCATTGGATCACGGCCTCAATCGGTAAATGGTCAGATCCGCCGATATCGTGCCTCACTTTTCCCTCGCTCACACGAATAGGCCCGCGGATCCAGATCCAATCGAGCGCTCCCGCCACGATGTGCGTGCGCGGAACATCGTGGCCGGTGGCGCTGGTGAATCCGTCCGCCGCCAGCTTGTCGCGAAAGAGATGAGGAAAGTATTTGGAGTTAAAATCACCGGCCAATACAAAGGCGGTTCCCGCTGGATACTGCTTCATGTCGGCAATGGTTTCGTTGAGTTGATCCATCTGTATCCGGCCATAGTTCCGGCTCTCAAGATGCACGTTATAAATCACCAGCAGGCGGCCGTTCACCTCGTATTCCGTTACCAGCGCCATGCGTCCGCCGAGTCTTCTCTGGAACAATCCGACGGATGAGGGAAGCCACGAACGCGGCTGCCAAAACCCGGACTGGCGGGCGAAGCGCATGATCCGGGACCGGCGAAGGGGGAGCCGGCTGAGGGTGGCTTGACCTGTATAGGCGCACGCGCCCGCCTCCTGGGCAGAGGCTCGCTCCTGGCTCAGCTCCTCAAACTCGATTCCGTAGACGGCGTTCATTTGGAATTCCTGCGAAAACTGCTCGGCAATGTCGACGCGCCCGGTGCGATTCGCGTTGCGGTCCACTTCCTGCAAGATCAGGAAGTCCGCGGCCTCGCGGCGCAAGGCCTCATCCACGCTCTTCAGCTCGCGTCCACCGTTGATGTTCCAGCAAACAATTCTGAAACGCGGCGATGGTGGGGCGGGCGAGGCAGAAGAGGGGCTGATGGCGTGCCGGCTTTCGATGGGAATGTCGAGAGTGGCGTGACCGTTTGAATCCGCGGCGGCTGGCGTCGAAGCATTGGTTCCGGGCCAACTCAGCCCCCCTTCGATGACAAGCCATGCCGCGAGCGACCAGAGAAGAATCGGCAGGAGCCTGGCCGACAGACGATAGCGGCGGGGAAGTGTACTCATCCTTTTCCCATATTCCTTTTTCATTTTCCAACGGGGCGGTTCAAAGCCGGGACCAGCGCGTAGCTACGGCTGCGCCCCTGAAACCCGGGGTCCATCAATACAAGCGCCGGCTTCTATGCGAAGGGAACCGGGACCCGCCGTGGTCCGCTTGCAGCGGTTCTGAAGGACCTCCTGGGTTTCCCCCGCCCGGTTCAGAAGGGCGGCGGGTGAACTGGGAACGTCAGGACCAGTAACCGGTCGCTCCCTGAGTCTGAGTACTGAGGGAGCGGCCGGTTGGCAGGACTGGAACAACAGCGCGGTCGCTCCCTGACGGTCCCGGCTCAGTAGCGCCTGGGAGCGCATTACGAGTTGGGCGGACACTATTCAAAAGGCTCTCGCAAAGGCAAACTAAGTTCCGCGTTCGCAGGTGAAGCACAGCCTATAACCCGGTCCCGCCGAAGCGGCGGACATGCTGGAGAGAGCCGTGTTCGCAGAGACGGTTAATAACTGAAAATTGTCCGCTCGCAAACCCGATCCGCCCGCATCGAATGTCCTCAGCTTAGAAGCGTGTAGGCCGTGAAGCGTGTAAGCCGGAGAACTGATGCGAGGCCAGGCCTAAGCTGCTGGAACCCCTTGCCCTCGACCCCTAAAAAAGGTAGTCTTGGGGTGCATCGCGCGTTCTGGTAATGGCAGTGAAGTGGGCATTCTCGACCGGGCTTGTCTTGTTTTCTGTTGTAATGACCGCATTAGGACAGAAATCAAGCGCGCTGCCCGAAGTCTTGCCCACGTTGACCACGGCCGGCGCCGCGCACAGCTTGAAGTTAGAGCAGGCGAAGCGTGGTTACCCGGTTCATTTACGGGCCGTTGTTACCTACTACGATCCCGATACCGATCCTCGACTCGGCGCCTTCTTTGCCTGCGATCGGACCGGTTGCATCTGTGTCCTGGTTCCGCCACGGCCGATTCTCCCGATCCGGGCGGGCACGCTGATCGACATGTCCGGCGTAAGCGAGCCGGGAAATTACGCGCCCGTCGTCCGCGGCTCTGAGATTCGAGTTATAGGGCAATCTCACGTTCCGGCCAACCCGCCGCGCAGAAGCTTGTCGGAACTTCTATCTGGCGCAGACGACTCACAGTGGGTGGAGGTGGAGGGCGTCGTCCATTCGATTGAGCAGTCGGGTCACCACGTCACAATGACGCTCGCCTTGAAAGACGGCATGATCCGTTGCGTAACGCCGATGGAAGCAGGGGCCGGCTACGCTCGTTTGGTGGATGCAACGGTAGCGGTTCAAGCCAATGCAGCCCCACTGTGGACCAAGAACCGCCAAATGGTTGGGGTTCGCTTGCTCTTTCCTTCGCTAGCCGCGGTCAGGATAGAGGATCCGGCCCCGGCCGATCCTTTCTTAACACCCGCCCGCCCCATCGACACATTGTTGCGGTTCGCGCCTGGCGTCTCCTTCGTCCATCGTGTGCGAGTGCGCGGGCAAGTCACTTTACAGTGGCCCGGACGGTGGCTCTACATTCAGGATGCTTCCCAGGGACTCTTCATCCCGACCCTTCAGAAAACCCCTCTGAAGCTGGGCGATTCGGTGGATGCGGTGGGCTTCCCAGCGATGGGCGAAAACTCGCCGATGCTTGAGGACGCGGTCTTCCAGCCAGGGGGCGGCGGCCAGGCTATTGCCGCTACACCGGTGACCGCCCAAGATGCGATGAGGGGCGATTTCGACGGCAGACTTGTTCAATTCCGCGGCCGGTTGGTGAGCCTGGACTTGACCTCGGAGTATCCCACTTTGGTGATGTCGTCCGAAGGAGTGCTTTTCTTCGCGATGCTCCCCAATGGAACGAAGGCCAAAGAATTAGGCTCCTGGCGAATTGGCAGCGAGCTTCAACTCACCGGAGTTTGTTCGGTGCAAGTGGACAAGTTCTTGTCGGCCCAGCGGGAAGGGGCTGCTCTGCCCAAGTCGTTTCGAGTGCTGCTGCGCTCGCCGCGGGACGTTGTGGTCCTCGAAGAGCCTTCGTGGTGGACAGCGAGCCGAATCCTTGGGCTGCTGGCGATCTGCGTGTTGACACTACTCGCCGGCACCCTTTGGGTAGCGGCCCTGAAGAAGCGTGTGCGCGAGCGGACGGAAACCATCCGCGCCACTCTGGATTCGACGGCCGACGGAATCCTGGTGGTGGACTCCGCGGGCCGAATTGTCGCGCACAATCAGAAATTCGTAGCGATGTGGTCGGTTCCGGAACCCGTCCTAAAGTTGCGCCATCAACGTGCGCTTCTTGACTTCGTTAAACCTCAGTTGAAAGACACCGAAGCGTTCACCAGCAAGGTACCGTCTGCGTATGCCGACGCCGGAGCGAAGACCGATGACGTGATTGAGTTGAACGACGGGCGAGTGTTCGAGCGCCATTCCGAAGCCCAACGCGTGAAGGGGAAGACGGTGGGGCGCGTGTGGGGGTTCCGGGACGTCACCGAACGCAGGCGAGCCGAGCGGGAATTGAGGATCGCCAAACAGGCGGCCGAGGCCGCCAACCTCGCCAAGAGCGAGTTCCTGGCAAGAATGAGTCACGAAATTCGGACTCCCATGAACGGCGTGCTGGGCATGAGCGACCTGCTTCTGGATACCGGACTCAACCCTGACCAGCATGAGTTCGCCAGCTTGGTTAAGTCGTCCGCCGATTCGTTGCTCACGGTCATCGACGACATCCTCGACTTCTCCAAAATCGAAGCGGGCCGGCTCGAAATCGAATCCCTCGAGTTCAACCTGCGGGATTGCATGGCCCTGAGCATTAAAGCGCTGGCTTTGCGCGCCCACCAGAAGGGTCTGGAATTGACCTGCGATATCGGCCCTGAGGTGCCGGAGCGCGTGGTTGGCGACTCGTGTCGCTTGCGGCAGGTCATCGTCAATCTCATCGGCAATGCCATTAAGTTCACAGAGCGCGGAGAAGTCGGCCTCGGGGTGGCGCTGGATTCCAGAGCGGAGGATGGTTTCCAACTGCACTTCGTGGCGCTCGATACCGGCGTCGGCATCGCCCCTGAAAAACAAGCGGCCATTTTCGATGCCTTCTCTCAGGCGGACGGCTCGATCGCGCGGAAGTTCGGCGGCACCGGGCTGGGTCTCACCATCTCCGCGCGGCTGGTGGAACTGATGGGCGGCAAGATCTGGGTGGAAAGCGACTTGGGGCGGGGCAGCGAGTTTCACTTTACTGTCAGCGTAGGCGCCGGCAAGGAACTCGCCGATACCGTTGCCACCCACCCGGCGCTCATGGCGGGCCTTGGCGTACTGGTGGTGGACGACAATGCGACGAACCGGCGCATCCTCGGGGAGATGCTGCGCCGATGTGGGATGAGACCCACCCTGGCGGACGGGGGCAGCGCCGCCTTGCAGGAGCTGGCGCGGGCTCAGGATCCGTTTGCCGTGATCCTGACGGACCTGAACATGCCGGACATGGATGGCTTCACTCTGGTGGAGCATCTACGGAAGGCGCCGCTGCTGGCCGGAGAGGCTCAAGTCATCATGCTGGCTTCGGCCGGGCTGCGAGGCGACGCCGAGCGGTGCCGGGAATTGGGAGTGGCCGCCTACCTTAGTAAACCCGTCAGTCAGTCGGAGTTGTTTGAGGTTGTCTTTCGCGTTCTGAGCACACCGGCGCCCCGGCCTGAGCTGGCCGCGCAAATCGCGCGTCAAACGTCAGAGTGCGAGAGCAGGAAATTGCGCGTCCTGCTGGCCGAGGACAATACCGTCAACCAGAAACTCGTCGCCGGCCTGCTGGAGAAACGGGGACATCGATTAACGGTGACGGCGAATGGACGCGAAGCCCTTGCCGCGCTGGATCGAGAAACGTTCGATCTGGTCTTGATGGACGTGCAAATGCCTGAGATGGACGGCTTCGAAGCCACCGCCGCGATCCGCCTCCGCGAACGGGCCACCGGCGCGCATTTACATATCATCGCTATGACGGCCCACGCGATGCAAGGCGACCGTGAACGATGCTTGGCGGCGGGCATGGATGCTTACATTTCGAAGCCGATCAAGTCCAGGGACTTGACGGATAGGTTGGAGCGGTTCTCCCAGACTCGGGAGGAAGAAACGACGCCGTCGAGAACCGGGATGTAGCGATCCTGTGCCGCTCCGCGCCAAGCAGATGAAGGGCGATCTTGTGAAAGGCGAATCGCCAAGACGAAGGCCCGTCAAGCGACGCACTCCAAACAGGCCGCGCGCCGTTATTCCGGACGGGTCAGAAGCAGGACATCCTGAACGCCGTATCGCGCCGGCTCAATAACCCGGAGGCCTGCCTGCTGAATCAGGGCGCGAACAAAGGCTTCGCTGTAAGCGACCGCGTTAGCCGGGTACTCCTCGCAGCTCATTGCGAAATTGCCTTGCACAAAGGGAAAGGCAATGCCATGGCGATGGATACCCGCTGCGATTTCCTCCGGCGTTTCGTACAGGAAGAAGGTGGCATACACGACGCCCCCCGGCGCCAGTAACCGCGCGATCTCCTCTATATAGTGCCTCAGCTCCGGTTCCAGAATGTGGGTGCAGAGCGATGTCAGGAGGATCAACTCAAACGAGGCGTCGGCATGGGGAAAGCGATAGTCCACCGCTGCCATCGCCCCTCGCGGGTTGTAGGAAGCGTTGCGGCAATCGGCGTGGTAGAAAGTAAAGCGCGGGTTCCGGGGGGAGATGTTTCGCCGGCACCAACGGATCGAAGCGCGATCCACGTCCATCCCGGTGTACTCAATCTGAAGTTCGCGCAAGGCTTCATCGGCCGCAAGGGCGTAGGCTAAGCGGCCGCAGCCACATCCGATATCTAAGATTCGAACGCCGAAATGGAAAAGCCCAAGATTCCGGAATTCAGTGAGGAACCACGGACCTACCTCGTCGAACTTTTCCGCTCCGCCCACGAAGGCCCGCAGCGAGTACGGCGGCCAATGACGGCGTTCGGTGAAGGCCCGCGCAGCGAAATCGGGCGCATCATAGCGGAGCCGGTCGAGCCAGCGCCGGGCCAAAATGCTGTGGCGGATCCAAGGAATGTTCATGGCAGTCGCGAAGCTTCATGATATTTAAAACCGAATTGCCCAGCCTGGACGCTACGCTGTCTACCATGACCCCGTTTTGGTCAGAGGCGTACCGCATTCGCTTCTACGAAGTGGAACCCACTGGCCGCCTCTCCGTTCCATCGCTATGCCGCTATCTGCAGCAAACGGCGGATAGCCATTGCCGGAGCGCCGGCGTCTCGCTGCAACAGCTACGCGGGCAGGGGCGAATGTGGGTCATTGTCCGCATGCGCCTCTTTGTATTTTTCACAGCCATTCGTTCATGACCAGGTGAAGGTTGAAACCTGGCCTACCCGCCGCATCGATGGCCGGCGCGCCTACCGCGATTTTCGCCTGCGCGCCGCCGATGGAACCGTGCTGGCGGAAGCGGCCAGTCTCTGGCTCTTCCTCGATTCCGGAAACCGCCGGCCCGTGCGCCTCCCTAGCGAAATTGAGGGGGAACGGATCGCGGATCTTATTACCGCCGAGCCCATGGAATCCACAAAGCTCGCCGAGCCTCGTCAGCCGGCCATGTTTGGGCAGTTCCATGTTGGCTGGCGCGATCTAGACGCGAATGGACACGCCAACAATATCTGTTACGTGGAGTGGTTGCTCGAAACCGTCCCGGATGCCATCCGGCGCAACGGTTCGCTGCGGCTCCTCGATATTCAATTCAAGGACGAGGTCTTATTAGGCGACACCGTCGACTGCGAAACCGAACAAATCAGCACCAGCGGCGGCCCCTTGCCGGGGGCTGTGACACTCGCCGCCGCCGAGTCAGCACCAGGTCACACATTCCTCCACCGGCTCTCCAGGGACGGCGGCAAAACGCTGGCCGTCGCGCGGTCCGAGTGGGAAGCATAGACTCGCGAGCCCGCGCTTCCCTCTCAGCGGCCGCAACACGCGGGTTTGTAGAGCGAATCTACATCGGCCAAACCTGACGAATCTCGATGGTCCCGAAGTCAAGGTGCGGATGATCGGCGGTGAGCTTAACGGCTTCGTCATAATCGGCCGCCTCGACGCTGTAGAAGCCGCCCAACACCTCCTTGGTTTCGCTGTACGGTCCATCTGTCGCCACCGGCTTGGCGCCATTGGCGCGCATCACTTTACCGGGGTCCGGCGTGAGCCTGTATCCCGGTGTTACAAAGGGCTTCTTGCCCCACTCGTAGTACCGGCTGGAATTCGCTTGCATCGTTTCAGGACTCATTTTTTCCCACACCGTGGGGTCGTTATAGAGGAACAACAGAAATTGCGCCATCGTGATCTCCTGTGAAGTGAACTTGTGTGAATCGAGACTTGGCCCTCGCGGGCTCCGCCATCTTGTCACAGGATTAACGCGCGATACGTCCGAAAATCGACAGCGAGACTAAACTATTTTGCCTGTTTCTTTCGTCTGTGAACCAAAGGTGGCGAACCCGCCGCGGGTCCCGTGCGAATGTTGTTGAAGAGTGCCATCCCAATCAGCCGGCTGGAGGTTTTGGCGTGACAGGCCGCGGGCGCTTCCCGGAATGCTCGCTCTCTTGTGGGCTTGTTACCTGGTGCGCGGTTGCTTCTATGCAGCCGCCATGCCGATCTGGGAACCCGCCGATGAGTATTCTCACTTTGCGTACATTGAGCACGTCGCTTTAGGCCACCCGATAATTGGCGAGGCCAATACCGTTCCTCCCGATGTCACAGCGTCCTTCGAACTCGCGCCGTTGCCAAAAGCGATGGTCGAGTCGCTCACCACTGGCACTCATCTCAGCTATGAGACCTACTGGAAACTGAGCCCTGGGACGCGCGACGTCATGCAGGCAAAGCTGCTCAATCTGCCGCCGTCAACCGCAACCGACCTGGAATCCCACTGGCTTCCCGTCTATGAGCGCCAGCAGCCGCCCCTCTACTATTGGCTCATCAGTCCGGTCTACACCGTCTTGCGTAGTGCTTCGCTGCCCCAGCGCGTGGTCATTCTTCGTCTGGCCGGCGTCCTGCTGTCTTCCTTCGTGGTGCTAGCCGCCCATCGCGTGGCGGAGGCATTCGCTGGACGCGTGGCGGGTTTGGCCTCAGCGGCTCTGCTGGTTGCAATGCCGCAATTGCTGATCACAGCCAGCCGCGTCGGTAATGAAGCGCTCGCCATTGCCGTTGGTTCATGCATCATGTGGGCCGCTGTGCGATTGCTGGAGAGGCCGGACTGGCAGGCAGCGCTCCTGCTCTCGCTCGCCTTGTCCGCGGCTTTGCTCACGAAGGCTTACTTCTTAAGTACGTTCGCGGTCCTGCTAGTTTGGTTCTGCGTCCGCTTCCTCACCGGCCGGAGACATTTGCTTTTGGTTGTGCCGCTCACCGTGCTTCCCGCTGCAATCAGCGGGTGGTGGTATGCGCGGAATCTGCGGATCACTGGAACGCTATCAGGCGAACAGGTGGACGCGGCCTCACGCGCCTTATCGTGGACAGCAAAACTTCATGCCGCCCTTTCCATCGGCTGGCTTCAACCGCTCGACAGCCTGATGGCCGGACATACCTTCGCGTGCGGCTGGACAGTCATCAGCGTGCGCGCCTGGATGTATCACCTGGTCTCCGCCATCTGGCTGATCGCGCTGATCGGCGCAGTGGCTTATCTGGTGCGATCGTGGCCGGACCGCGGCCGCCCGGTGGTTGGCCTCTCGCTAGCCATTACAGCCGGGATGCTGGCCACGCTCGCCTATCACGTTCTTGTCAGTTCCCTGGTATTGCATCAGGCGGCAACCAGCGGATCATACCTGTTCTCTATCGCCGCGGCGGAAAGTCTCCTATTAACGGCCGGCATTCTGTTTTGGTCGCGGCGATATTTCCCCTTGGCCGCTGCCTTTGTGGCCTTGCTTCTGGCTGCCATCGACATGTTCGGAATGAATATCTATGCCCTGCCCTATTACGCGGGGCTCATCGCTCACCTGCCCTCGGGCCCGCTACCGGCCTGGAAGTTACAAGACGCGGCGCAACAGGGAGGGCTGCTGTTTCAGCACCTCTCCGTCAACAAGCCCCAGTGGCTGGGCCCCGCTACCATGACGGTGCTGTGGGTGTGCTATGCGATCGCAACCCTCGCCGTCCCGCTTCTCATCGGATCGCGCTTCTGGGCGAGCGGGCCACAAAGGTATTTCCGTCGCCTCTCGCCGTGGCCAGCAAGAAACAGGACTGCGGTTTAATGCTTGGACCCCCGTCTAAATTAAACAAAACGCTGAGCTTCACTTGAAGCCCATCAGCGCCAACATTCCTCGCATGGGATCTCCGAACACATCTTTCGGCAACCGTCTGCCATTGAGATCTTCAACTTACAGGCCGACCTGGTGCCAGAGGTCTCTGACCCCCGCCTCTGGTGCCAGAGGTCTCTGACCCCCGCCTGGACCTGACCCCCGCCTGGACCTACGAAACGAACTGTTCGGGTGAGTGCGGGCGTCAAATGCGAACACGCCGAAGGGTGGAAGATGAAAATCAGCGTTTTTCGGCCTGGATTTTGAGTGGTGGGGCGATCGTCTGAGCGGAGTTGGGGTGGGGTCGCAGAGGCGGGGTGTTGCGGGAGGCGAATCAAAAGGCGGCGGGGAGAACGTTGGCTCAGGCGCGTGTTAGGCGGCTAAGGGTTCAGGGGTTGGCGGTGGCGCAGTGGCCGGCGAGTCAGGGCCGGGTTGCGGTTCGGGCGGAGTCGTATAGTGGTGCGGGCTTTGGAAGGTG
>CAJCIT010000081.1 GCA_903970405.1 Acidobacteriaceae bacterium
GGGGTCTGTCCCTTTTCCCGAGAAATCATTGTGGGGAAAGGGGTTACCATTTTCCACAAGCCGCCGGGAACTGCTTCAGAACTGCGAATTAAGGCCAGGTAATCGCAAAAATAGAGACCGCACCATTTCCGCCTCAAAAGCGCATCAAAAGCGCCTCAAAAGCGCCTCAAAAGGGTCTGTCCCTATTCCTGAGAAACCGTTGAGGCAAAAGGGACTTAGTCTCCTCTGAGAGCGGTTTAGAGCCCATCGACGAAGTGAGATGTTCGCTTTCGCAGGCGAGCTGTGCGCGACCGTGGAAGAGTCACCTTCGAGCGGCGATCAGGCCTTCGCCGCAAACTGAGCCCTTGTCTCGCGCAAAAAGGGTCCGTCCCTTTTCCCAGAAAATCATTGATTGTAAAGGGCTTACCATTTTCCCCGAGACGCCGGAAACTGCCTCAGAAGTGCGAATTTGAGGCCAGGTAATCGCAAGATAGCGGCCGCTCGTTTCCGCCCAAAATGGGGTCTGTCCCCTTTCCCTGGGAAACCATTGAGGCAAAGGGACTTACTCTTGTCTTGCGAACCTCCGGAAAGGGGCTCTTCCACGGTCGCCGGCACGGAACTGCAGTTTCGCGTGAACGAGTAGCACCACAACCTGACGAGATCTTCACAGCGCGGGTAGATTCTGACGATTAGCCGTACAGGTTTCCACTTGCGGCGGCCGGCGACCGCCGCGCAGCTTCACAAGCAGCACTACAACTTATCTCGACACCAACGCCAGCACTGTTTGATCGTCCACCAGGTCACGCCCGCCGCCGAACTCCGCGAGTTCCCTCAACATTCGATCCGCGGATTCTTCCGCATCCGCCGCGGGGAGACGCCTCAACAGCTCGATGAATCCCTCTTCTCCGAGTTCTTCATCGGCGCCTTTACCTCCCACGCAGTCCGTCGCGCCATCCGTAAAGGCGAACAGCCGGTCGCCGGGATTAAGTGTCGTGGTTTTGGTTGCGCACTCCCACTTGGCAAACAGGCCCACCACGGTGGATGTCGGCGCCGCGT
Organism: Acidobacteriaceae bacterium; assembly: GCA_903970405.1. GTDB lineage: Bacteria > Acidobacteriota > Terriglobia > Bryobacterales > Bryobacteraceae > CAJCIT01. Next base: position 1,036 of record CAJCIT010000081.1, read on the forward strand.
GCTCCTCAGCCCCTGACGCGCGAATCACCAGCGGCGACGGGTGGCCGCAATTGGCGTAGCTTAACGTGCGCGTGGCCTCGTCGTAGTCAAAGTAAAACAGCGTCACATACTGCTCCGGCGGAGTCGCCTCAAAGAAGAGCCGGTTCACGGCGTGCAGCACATCCCGCGTTTCATGCACGCCGCCCTCATACTGGCTGCGGAATGAGGCTTGTAAGTTAGCCATCAGCATCGCCGCGCCGACGCCTTTCCCCGAAACATCGGCCAGAACGCCCGCCAGCCGTCCTTCCGCATAGTCGAAGAAGTCGTAATAGTCTCCGCCAACCACTCGCGCGGGCAGGCACCGGCCGGCGTAGTCAAGCGTCGCCAGCGTCTTCCGCTTCTGCGGAAACAGGTTCCGCTGCACATGCTGTGCAATCTCAAACTCGCTCTTGGCGCTTTGCGCCGCCTTGCGCTCCGCCTCCGCCCGATCCAACTCTTTGCGGACCGTTTCCAGCAGGCGCGCGTTGTCCCATGGCTTCTGGACGAAGTCGGACGCGCCATTCCGCATGGCTTCCACGGCCAGTTCCACGTTGCCCCACGCGGTCATCACGACAATCGGCACCTGCGCCAGCTTTCGGCGCAGACTCTTTAAGAGGGCCAGACCCTCCTCGCCTGAGGTGGTGTCGCGCGTGTAATTGAGGTCAATCAGAATGAGGTCGAACGTGGCGTCGGCCGCCTTCAACGCGGCCTGGGGCGAATCCACAGCTTGAATCGCGTACCCCTGCATCTTGAGCATCAGCTCCAACGCGGCCAGGATGTCATGATGATCGTCGCTCACCAGAATGCGCGGCCGGGACTTCACGGCGGTGGTAGCGGAGGCGGAATCGGGCGAAGCGGCAAGGTATGACATAAGCGGGGTGGTTCTTATAGACTGCACGCTTCTACGGACGAGAAGGCAGACGGTATTGTTCAGGCATTCGGGTAGCCATTGCGTGGCAGCAAGCGCCGATGCAGAAGCAAGCACTTAGGGGCATTCGTTGAAGCAGCGGAACTAGCCACGTGGGAACAAGTGTTCGAAAACGGACATTAGACGCGCCGTGCCCGATACACTAGTAGCGTATGGCTTTCCCGGTCCAGCGCCTTCGCCGCCTGCGCTCCACGGAGTCCATCCGGAGCTTGGTACGCGAAACGCGGCTCACCCCGGCGCAGTTCGTCTTACCTCTGTTTGCCTGCCCCGGTGAAGGAGTCCGCAAGGACATTAGCTCGATGCCCGGCCACGCGCAACTTTCGGTGGATCTTCTGCTTCCCGAATGCGCGGACTGCGCCGAACTGGGCATCGGCGGCGTCATTCTGTTCGGTATTCCAGAAGAGAAGGACGAGTCTGCCTCAGGCGCGTATGACCCGCACGGCATTACCCAGCGTGCGGTGAGGGCCATCAAGAAAGAGTTCCCCAAACTGCTGGTGATGACTGACGTCTGTAACTGCGAGTACACCAGCCATGGCCATTGCGGCTTTGTGCGAGATGGAAAAGTCGATAATGACCTGACGCTTGATTGGCTGGCGAAGACCGCCGTCTCGCACGTTTGCGCGGGCGCCGACATTGTGGCGCCCAGCGATATGATGGACGGCCGCGTGGGCGCCATTCGCGACGCCCTGGATGCGGCCGGCTTCCACGGGACGCCGATCCTTTCCTATGCGGCAAAGTACGCCTCGGCGTTTTATGGACCCTTTCGCGAAGCGGCGGAATCGGCGCCGCAGTTTGGAGACCGGCGCAGCTATCAGATGGATTGCGCCAACGGCCGCGAAGCCATGCGCGAAATTGAGCTCGATCTGGAAGAAGGCGCCGACATGATCATGGTGAAGCCGGCCATGGCCTATCTGGATGTGATCCGCGCGGCGCGGGAGCGCTTCGACGTGCCGCTGGGCGCATACCAGGTGAGCGGCGAGTTCAGCATGATCATGGCCGCCGCGCGCAACGGCTGGATTGAGCAGGACCGGGCGATGATGGAGTCGCTGACGTCCATCCGGCGCGCCGGCGCGGACTTCATCCTGACCTACTTCGCGAAAGCGGCCAGCCGCGCCCTCGCGTAGAGCGCCCGCGATCGTCAGGTCAGAGGCCCTCAAAATTGGCGCCCGAATCAAGTGCCGAAGCTTCGGATCTGCGACCGCCAGGAAGCGATCTAAGTGCTGGCCTATCCCAGCGGACGCCCGCTCCCTTAAATTAAGCGTGCACCGGTGAATTCGGAACCTTCCAACACCTGATTAAGAGCCAAAGCATAAAGAAGATCTCGCCGAACGCGGTGATGAAAGTGAACCCAAGATTGGCATTCGGAAAGAGGTACGGTCCAAGGCTATCGACCACCCAACCGAGTCCATTGATCACCAGCAAAACACCCAGAAGCTTGGGAATATAGCCGGAGCGAAAGATCAGACAGCCCAGCAAGACAAGGTGAATGCCAAAGAGTACCAGGGAGATGGCCCAATCGTAACGAAATATGTGGAGTTGCAGCAGAACCTGAGCATGCAATTACGCCGCCCCAAAGGCCGCTAGGTAATTCGGCGCATCCAAAAGCTGATGGGCGGTGGCCAGGTTTACGACGCCGCAGAGAGCGATTCCCGCATAGATAAGCTGGAACCACGATGTCAGCAGCGACACCGCCTTGTTGACCGGCGCCATCAGGAGATACAGCGACCACGCAAGCACGATGTCACCGAGGAAGCTGACCAGGTAACAGAGGATGGCGACGACGAATAGACCAGAATGGGCGCTCAGATTTTGAACGGTCTGTTCGATGTCGCCCGGAATAACCAGTCTCGGATAGATGGAGAATTCAGCGTAGCTGACAGGATTCAGCAGGTAAGCGAAGGCGGCGATGATGGCCGCCTGACGGAGAGTGACTCCGCTGTGCCGGTTTGCTTGATCGGACGCATTCATCGATTCGCTCCCTGACTCCGCCCTACGGCCAGCGGTATTTCGCTTGAGGTTGACGTTGCCTAAACAGGTTGTTCTAAGTCGATTGTCGCCGACCATCCGCCAACTCGCCTGGTTTCTTAGTCCGCAGGTGGCTGGTGGTACCGACTTTAGCGGGGGGCGGCTTGTTTTAGACCCGCCACAGGCTTCCAGCCCGTCCCCCTAATTTGGCGGAAGCTAATGGGAGTCGAACCCATCCGCGGCACACAATTTGTGTCGCACAACGGTTTTGAAGACCGCACCCCGCACCGGCAAAGACTAGCTTCCTCTCAAATTCTACTGCTTTTGTGTTCGCCGCTGCCCCCCGCCGTCACTTACGCTTCGGATGCCGCCGGACCGCCTTCTGTATAGCGTTCCATTTTTTCCTTTGCGCATGTGCCAGATGAATGTCGGACTCTCGCTCCAGGTACGCCAACTCCCGTTGCAGTTTCCGATAGTTCGCGAGGCGATCCGGATCGAGGCCGGCATCGCGCACCGCGCAGCCAGGCTCCTGCCGGTGAGTGCAATCGCGAAAGCGGCACCGGAGCGCCAATTCCGCAATTTCTGAAAACGTCTGATCGACCCGCTCAGGGTTCGCCCACAATTGCAACTCTCGTAGCCCCGGCAAATCCATCAGCAGCCACCCGCCAGGCATGAAAAACAATTCCCGCCGCGTCGTGGTGTGGCGCCCTTTGCTATCGCCCTCTCGCACTTCCGTAGTTTCCTGACGGCGAGTCCCGAGCAGGCAATTCGCAATCGTCGACTTTCCCGAACCGGATGACCCGATCAACGCCGCCGTCTGGCCTTCCTTTACTTCGGTGGTGAGCGCCTCCATGCCCCATCCCGTCAGCGCGCTGATGGCAACCACAGCGACGCCGGGGGCACACTGCTCCGTCCGGCGAACCACATCTTGAAGGTCCATTCGCAAGTCTGCTTTGTTCAGCACCACCACCGGCCGCGCGCCGCTCTCGGCAGCCAGAATCAAATAGCGCTCCAGCCGGCGCGAATTATAGTCATGATCCAGACCGCTGACCACGAACAGTACGTCGATATTGGCGGCTAAGACCTGTTCCCGGACACCACCGCCCGGATCCTTCCGCGAGAGCTCGGTCCGCCGCGGGAGAATCTCAGTAATTGCGCGGCCGTCCCGCACAACAACCCAATCGCCCACGCACGGCCAGTCCTTCTGAAGATCGTTTGAAAGGCTGTGTCGAAGGTGGCCGCTAATTGTGGCCTCGATTTCGC
>CAJCIT010000082.1 GCA_903970405.1 Acidobacteriaceae bacterium
GACGCTATCGCTGCAGAGAGCACCGATGGAAAGCTGTTGCTTGAGATCACTAATCTCGACGGGGAGAACCCCGCAGTTATCGAAGCCGACCTGGCGGGCATTGCGGCGAAGTCGGCCAAGGCAGAAACATTAACTGGAGCAGCAGTAGACAGTATCAACACCTTCGAGTCGCCGAATTCAGTTGCGCCAAAACCTACTGCAGTGAAGCTTCAGAACGGCAAGCTGTCAGTGACAGTAGCGCCTCGATCCGTGACCGTCGTTTCGATTGAGCCGTAATCGCGAGACGCACTTGATTGAGAACCGCGGATCCACTATCAGGAGAAAACGGACCATGAATTCGTTCCTAAAGCTCGCGTTCTCGAAAACTCTTTCCCTTCATCCGGCAGGGTGTCTCCTGTTTCTGCTTGCGCTTCGCTGCACGCTATGGTCTCAGACTCGCATCGTCAATGCGTCCATCGACACCTCGAAGACAGGCGCGCCAATATCGAAAAACATCTACGGCCAGTTCCTCGAGCACGGCGGCGACATCGTCAACACGGGCGTCTGGTCGGAGTTGCTCGTCGATCGCAAGTTCTTCTACGCGGTCGCCGCCAGTGCGCCCACGCCACCTCCGGTGATGGGCAACGCCGCGGGGAACCCGCGCTCCCGCCGCACTCCTGCTCGCTGGTGGGCTCCCATCGGGGGCGACGTTGTGACCATGGATACCAAGGCGCCCTATACCGGAACCCAGACGCCTCTGGTCAAGCTCAATGCGAAAGAGCCGCACGGCTTCAGCCAATCCGGAATCGCGGTTCGCAAAGGCAAGGCCTACACCGGACGCATCGTCGTGGCCGGCCCTCCCGGCGCGGTGGTGAAGGTGACGCTCATCTGGGGCAAGGAGGCGGCTGACCGTCAGACCGTTACCATCGGCACGCTCGGCGCCGCGTACCACAAGTTCCCGTTGCGTTACACCGCCGCAGCCAATACCGATGACGCAACTCTCGAGATCACCGGCACAGGCGCCGGCTCCATCCATGTCGGCACGGTCTCACTCATGCCCGCGGACAACATCGAGGGCTTCCGCCCCGAGGTCATCGCCGCGCTCAAGCAGATGCGCTTTGGCGTCCTCCGCTTTCCCGGCGGCAACTTCGTCTCCTCATATGAGTGGCGCTACGGTGTCGGCGAGATAGACAAGCGCCCGCCCATCTTTGACCCCGTGTGGCATGCCGTGCAACCGAACGACGTGGGCACCGATGAATTTCTCGCGCTCTGCCGCCTGCTCGGCGTCGATCCCTACATCACGGTTAACGCAGGCTTCGGCGATGCCTGGTCCGCGCGCGAACTGGTCGAATACACCAATGGCGCCGCCACCACACCCATGGGTAAATGGCGCGCGGAGAACGGCCATCCCGAGCCCTATCGCGTGAAGCTCTGGGGTGTTGGCAACGAGCCTTGGGGTGACTACCAGATGGGCGCCATATCGCTTCCGCAATTCGAGTTGAAGCACAACCTCTTCGCCAAGGAAATGCGTAAGGTTGATCCCTCCATCAAGCTCATCGCCGGTGGCGCCATGCCCGACGTGATGGAGGGTGCGGACCAGGCGAGACGCATCAATGGCCAATATGTTCCCGGCTATCTTTCCGCCGCCGACTGGACCGGCCAGATGCTGCTGAACTGCCTCGATAACATCGACATGGTCAGCGAGCACTACTACGCATCCGGTACGCAGCATACCGACATGAAGCTTCAGAAGAAGGTGCCTATCGATCCTCCTCTGTCGTTCATTGAGTGGCAGCGCGCGCCGGCTGTGCAGGTTCGCGCCAAATACGAGCACTACCAGGAGTATCTGAAGCGCATCCCCGCCTTGCGCGCCAAGCCGGTGCCCGTCGCCATCGACGAGTGGGCCTACTTTGGCGGCGGACCCAACTCCTACAAGACGGTCCCCGCGTACGCATGGGCGTTCCATGAGATGTTCCGGCACTCCGATGTCTTCCAGCTTGGGGCCTTCACTTTCGCAACGGCCATGATGAGTTCGACGCGGACCGAAGCCATCCTCAACCCCACCGGCATGCTCTTCAAGATGTACCGAGATCATTTCGGCGCCATTCCCGTCGAAGTCTCCGGTGACTCGCCACAACCCAAGCCTGTCTTCCCGGCCGGCGGCGACCAGCCGGCCATCAACCCCGGCAGCGATACCTATCCGCTGGACATCGCCGCAGCCTTCAGCGACGATCGCAAAACCCTCGCCATAGCGGTGCTGAATCCGTCCGATGCGCCGGCCACCATGAATCTCACCATCTCCGGAGCCAAACTGGCCGCTCATGGAACCCTCTGGCAGATGGCGCCTGACAAGATCGACGCCGTCGTCGCCGTCGGCAAGAAGCCGGAGGTTGAGGTAGCGGAGAAACCGGTCGGCTCTATCTCCGGGGGCATCGTCGTTCCGCCATTCAGTGTCAACATCTACTCGTATGCGATCAAATAGCCGTGCCTTTCCATTCTGAGGATGAAATGACAACGAGAAGAATGTTTTCCAGCTCTCGCGGTTGACCGCCTCTCGATGCCGTTGTGGAAAGGAAAACAGGTCATGAAACTATCGAAGCCCCTGCTGTTAGCGATAACGGCGTCGTGTCTTTGCCTGGCTGCGCGAGCGGAGCCGGCGAGCTCCTGCGCGGATGCCGCGAAATTGAAGATCGATGGTGTTGAGATTAACAAGGCCGCGCCCGTTCCCGCGGGAACCACCATCCCGCCTCCCTATCCCGGCGCACCCAGCCTCGGTCCCTTACCCGCGCATTGTCGGGTCGACGGCGTCATCCATCGGCGCAAGGGCGCTGACGGCGAGGAGTTCGGAATCGGTTTTGCGCTGGCTCTGCCCGAAAAGGAGGCCTGGAACGGCGATTTCATGATGCAGGGCGGAGGCGGCGGCAATGGGGTGGTCGCCTATCCGCTTGGGGCTACCTATTCCGGCGAGAAGCCAGCCCTCGTGCGGGGATTCGCAGTGGCCAGCACAGACTCGGGACACAAGGCAAAGAGTGGCGGGTTCGACTTCTCGTTCATGCGCGATCAGCAGGCTTACTTGGATTTCGCCTACCAAGCCAATGCCGAGGTCGCCGAAGTGGCAAAGCAGATCATCGCGCATTACTACGCGAAACCCGCGTCGTACTCCTATTTCGTCGGTTGCTCGACGGGCGGCCGCGAAGGCATGATTCTTTCGCAGCGCTATCCGGCCGTATTCAACGGCATTGTTTCCGGCGACCCCGCAATGCGCACGGGGCTGTCAAACCTCGCGATTGGCAAGTGGATTCCGGTGGCCTACAACCAGGCTGCCCCTAAGGACGAATCGGGCAAGCCACGGATCGAGAAATTCCTCTCCCCCAGTGAGCGAAAGCTGTTCATGGACACGCTGATGAAGACCTGCGACGCGCGCGATGGCGTGGTGGACGGCATGATTTTCGATCCGCTTGGCTGCGATTTCGATCCGGCGGTGCTGGCCTGCAAGGCTGGTCAGAACGAAGGATGCATCGCATCGGAGAAGGTCAGGGCGATCAAGAAGGCGTTTGCAGGACCGAAGAATGCCTACGGAACACAGGTCTATCCCGGCTTTCTGTACGATGCGGGCATCGCGGTGACAGGCTTTGTGCCGGGCCTCCTGGCGATGGGTCAGAACGGGCTCTTCGGGCCGTATCCAACGGCGGCCGAGATCGATGTCGACAAGGAGGCGCTGCATGCCAGCGACCCGTTGGTAGAGCCCGCGTCGACCAACCTTTCGACATTCTCCCGCAATGGCGGCAAGCTGATCTTCTTTCACGGAGACAGCGATCCGTGGTTCTCACCCCTCGACACGCTTGAATACTACAAATCACTGTCCGCGACGAACGGCGGCGCCGGCAAGGTGGCCGAGTGGAGCAGGATGTTCCTGGTGCCGGGAATGGCGCACTGCGGCGGTGGCCCGGCGCTCGACCGTTTCGACATGTTGAACGCCGTAGTGAACTGGGTCGAGAAAGGAACAGCGCCGGACGCAGTCATTGCAACGGGCCACGCATTTCCGGGGCGGAGCCGGCCATTATGCGCGTATCCGAAGCACGCGCAGTACACAGGCAGCGGCGACAGCGAGCAGGCGAAGAACTTTCGATGCCAGTGAAGTCGCCGACGGGCATTCCGCTGGCTCCTCGACTCCGGCGGACTAGAATCTTCGTAAACGCAACTGGTCAGGATGCCTCGTTTACTACCATCGATCGACACGCTTTTCTAGTCCGGCCACGCCTGTTTTACAGGCTGCGGGCGCCGCGGGCTGTAGGATAGGCGGCTGACCCAGGGGACGATGGGTCATTCCGGCGCTATATGATTTCGCAGCCATGGAACAAGCTTTTCGAAGCGAAACTGGTTTGTTTCGTGAAGCCCGGCGATGAAATCGTAGGCCTCCTGCGCGTCCGCCGAGAGGCGCGAGCCGTTAATGGCCAGGAAAGTATAGGTTGCGGCGAAAGCAGTGCGTTTGTTGCCGTCGATAAAGGCATGATTCTGCGCCAAGCTCTCCCAGAGCGCCGCAGCTTCCTCAATCAGGCCGGCGTAATAGCCGGTTTGCGGCCGGTAGAGGGAGGCTTCCAGCAGCCCCGGGTCTCTGACCCCCTGTGAACCGCCGTAGCGTTCGATCTGGTCGGCGTGCATGGCCAACACTTCGGCTACGGTGAGGTAGTCCGTCATTCAGCGAGTTTCTTGTAAAGAGGCCCGTATTTTTCGTGGCTGGCGAGATAGATGCCCATCACGTACGCGCGGGGCGTGGCCTTTTTGCGCTTTTCGAGCAGGTCGGCCAGCGCCTCCTCCACGAGCACCTGAAGGTGACGGCCTTCCCTGTCGGCCAGTTTGCGCACAGCCGAAAGGATTTCGGAGTTGACTTGCGTGGCAAATTTCTCCCGGGCCTGCGACATGGGACTACCTTCCTCCTCACGCAGGCTATCATGACAAATCATGACACATCAAGTTTTTCACGACCTTGATGAAGCATCAGTCGCAATCGGGGGACAATCCGTGTCGATAACGGACACCTCGCTCCGCGTAAGCCCATGGAAACGAATCACTTCCCAGTGGCTGTCCGCGTGCCAGCCAGAAACCTGATAATGCTCAAAAACCTCCGATTCGCCGTTCGCCAGCTCCGCAAGAGTCCCACGTTCACCATCGTCGCCGTTCTGTCACTGGCGATCGGCATTGGCGCCACGTCCGCCATGTTCAGCCTGGCCGATGCGCTTCTGCTTCGTCCGCTGCCGGTCCCCAATCCCCGCGGCATTATCGACGTGATGATGTCATCGCGGAGCGATCCGGCGCACGGGGTTTCACGTCCCGACTTCGAAGACTTCCTGAAAAAGAACCGGACGTTCGAGTCGATGGCCGCCTACCGGGAGGAGTCCGTCGGCTACAAGTCGCAAGCCGATTCCATGGCCCATCTGAAAGGAGCGCTGCTGGTCTCCGGAAACTTCTTCGACACGTTGCGGGTTCGGCCAGTGGTCGGCCGCGGCTTCCGCCCTGACGAAGATCAGGCGCCGGGGCGCGACGCGGTGGTAGTCCTCAGCCATGAATTCTGGTTGACCGAGTTCGCGGGAAACCCAGGGATTCTGGGACAGCATGTTCGCCTGGACGGGCTGGAGTTCACCATCGTCGGCGTCGCGCCGGAGCGCTTCACCGGCATGGACCAGTTCTTCCGTCCCCATCTCTACGTGCCGTTGGCCATGGGTCCGGCGTTCGGCGATGCGAAGCTTTGGGAGCATCGGGAGAGCCGCTCTCTGGATGTGCGCGGGCGTTTAAAGCCCGGCGTGACGGTGGACCAGGCGCAGGCCGATCTCGCCGCTCTGGCAAAAGCGATCGAGCAGGAAAACCCGAATACAAACCGGGGCGAAGGCGTGTCGGTAAAGACCGAGTTGGGCGCCCGGCTCGCCCGCGAGACCATTGACGCGCAAATGGTAGTGATGCTGATGTCCCTTGCGCTGTGTGTCCTCGCCGTCGCCTGTGCAAACGTCGCCGGTTTGTTGCTCAGCCGCGCCCGCGCCCGGAGCCGCGAGATAGCCATTCGTCTCGCCATTGGCGCGAGGCGCTCTACCTTGATCCGTCAGTTACTCCTTGAGAGTCTCCTGCTGGCTCTGATGGGCGGAGCTTTGGGCGTATTCATCGGATACGCCGGCGTCCAGTACTTTGCGCAAATCCAGACGCCCACTGACCTGCCGCAGCATTTTGGCATTCAAATGGACGGCCGGATGCTTGGCTTCACTCTGCTGATGTCGCTATGCAGCACCTTGCTTTTTGGACTCGCGCCGGCTTTGCGCAGCACGCGCGCCGATCTGGTTCCCGCCCTCAAGGCCGCCGATGCCGATTCCGCCGGCAAGCGAACCTACTGGGGGCGCAACGCGCTGGTTGTGGGCCAGGTGGCCATTTCAATGGCGTTGCTGGTCGTCAGCGGACTCTTGTTTACGGGGCTGGCTTCCAAACTGTCCGCGGGCCCCGGCTTTCGCAGGGACCATGTCCTGATGATGAGTTTCAACCCGTCGCTGGTTCGTTATACGCCCGAACAAACAGCCCAATTCTATGAACGCTTACTCGACGGCGTAAAACAGGTTTCGGGGGTGCGGAACGCGGCCCTCAGTCTTGTGATTCCGATGTCTAACGACCAGCACGGCGAGTCTATTGTTCCCGAGGGGTTTCAGTTGCCGGTGGGTCAGGAAGCGCTATCGGTCTTCGGCAATATTGTGACACCGGGCTACTTTGAGACGCTGGATATCCCCTTGCTGTCAGGGCGCGGATTCACCGTTAACGATCGCGCCGAGTCGGAAAAGGTTGCTGTCATCAACGAGACGCTGGCTCAGAAATACTTTCCCGGCCGCGATCCCGTGGGAGGGCGTTTGCGGCTCAATAACTCCGAGGGCCCCTGGGTGCGGATTGTCGGCGTGGCGAGAAACACCAAGGTGCTGTGGATCGGGGAATCGCCTACCGAATACATCTATCTGCCCATGTCTCAACATCCGCGCCAGGGAATGACGCTGATGACGCTCACCGCCACCGAAGCGGCCGCGATGACTGGGCCGGTCACGAATGTGGTGCGCAACCTGGACCGGAATCAACCGGTCTTCGACATTCTCACCCTGGAGTACTTCTATGGCAAACGCGCCGTTCTTGTGGCGAACCTCCTCATCAACGTGGTGGCGATTCTCGGTTTGATGGGCTTGGTATTGGCAATGATCGGCCTTTATGGTCTGGTGGCGCACTCCGTGGGACGCCGGACGCGCGAAATCGGTGTGCGGATGGCGATCGGCGCTGACCGTACCAGCGTGCAGCGGATGGTGCTCTCCCAAGGCTTGGTGCTTGCCTGTATTGGGGTAGCCATCGGTTTGGGATTAAGCTGGTTTGCCGCCCGCGGTCTGGCGGGCTTGATCGATTACGGCGGCGCCGGAACCAGCCTTCTCACGATGCTGGGCGTCGCCGTGGGCATGATCCTGGTGACGGGGCTGGCCACTTATGCGCCCGCCCGCCGGGCCTCGCTGATCGATCCCATGCGTGCTCTGCGCGACGAGTAAAGGCCCTGCTATCCTCGCGATTGCATGAGCCGCGCCTACTACATTGACCGGATCCGCGTGATCTTGACGGCGCTGGTGGTTCTCCATCACACTGCCATCACTTACGGCGCGCCAGGCGGATGGTACTACCGGGAGCTGCCCTTCACGGGTTCGCTCACCGGCCTCTTTCAGGTGCTATTCGTTTCCGTCAATCAAGCCTATTTCATGGGCTTATTCTTTCTGATCGCCGGTTACTTCACTCCTGCTTCCTATGACCGCAAGGGACCTGTCAGGTTCTCCCTTGACCGCCTGGTCCGATTAGGCATGGGACTGGCGTCAGGCAAGACGGCCAGTACGAACGGCGGACTCGGCGTGGGCGCAATCCTCTATGCTTTCTGGGAGCCGTTCGTGGCGTGGGGGATTATTGCAACTTATCTGGTCTGGTTCCGCGAGCAGGCAACCGGCCTTCCGCCGTTTGGGAGTACTTGGCCACACGCGCCTACTCCGTCTACATACTTCACGCGCCCGTGTTAGTCGCGGTCAGCGTCCTGTTTCGTCCGTGGCAGGCGCCGGCGTCGGTCAAGTTCGCAGTTGTCGGACCGTTGGCGATTCTCGCTACGGTGGGGCTCAGTTCGCTGGTCCTGCTCATCCCCGGCGCCCGCCGCGTGGTGTAAACTTCGCCGCGCGTTGCGCCCTGCCCTTATCCGGCCGATAGACCGTTCAATTCACGTGAAACCGGCGAAATCACCGTGGCCGGATTTGGCCGAAACGCAAAGTCTGCCTGAGAAGTCTGATCCCTCTTGGCTTTAGCTGAGCGGCGGTGGCTCAAGCCAAATACGCCGAGCGCGAGTCCCAGGAGAGCGAGAGTCAGCGGCTCGGGCGTGCCGACGGTGGCCGTGACAGAGCTCAGCAGCGCCTCGCAATCCTGCGACGAGATGATGTCATAGTACGCGTAGCCGCCGCCAACCGGGATTGTGAAGCTGCCATCGCCGGCTGTTCCACTGGCGCTTGGATAGGTGTTGAAAAGTATGGTGCTGCCCGTTTGTCCGGCGGTATTGCTGCCATACACCCTCCAGTAGTCTGTCACGCCTTCCACGTCGAATATTAGATTCGAGACCGGCGACGAGAATTGGAGCTGGATGAATCCGTTGTTGGGAATCACATGGTTGGTGCTGAGGACGTTGTTGTTTAAGCCGAGTCCAGGATTGTTATCCCCGTTGGCGCCGTCGCCTGTGCTGTTGTAATAGAGGTTGACTGGGCTGTTCGATCCACCTTGGCCGATGGCGCCGGGGTCGTAGAAACCGGACGCAGTGAGCGTAAGCCCGCCGACCGTATATGAATAGGAAGTAACGGAATTGGAACCCGATGGTGTGGAGGCAAAGGTAAAAGTGCTTCCAGCTTGGGCGCTGTTCACGGCAAGCCCAGCAAAGCTGAGTATTAAAACGGCCGGGATTCTTGCCTTCGAAATTATCGAGAGATCCATTCGCTATCGTTCCTCCGTAACAGCAGATCGATTGCAGTTCCTTCCAGTTCGGACCATGGACAGGCCGCTTTCTCTCTGCTGACAGCGAACCCACCAAGCGGTCACCGCTTGAATGCACCAACCGATTTGGTGTTACAACTGGATTGTCATCCGGATCGAACGCCGGATCAATCCGGTACGGGGCCGCTTCCGATTCAGTACTCGGCCGTAAATTTGAGGGCCCACGCCCGAAATGCGGACTAAGTACTGGCAGTTTGTGCTGAGAACGAGCCTCAGACACAAGGGTCAGCGCCTACCGAGCCGCGACCGTCAGGGAGCGACCGGTTGCCCCGGCAGGACCTGCTTCCACGTCGCTCCCTGCGGTCGCGGCTCGGTAGCGTCGGCGCTTCAGTCAGGCGTCACTTCTTTCACGGCGTCTGACTCTGTCGGACGCGCCCGCGCCGGCGGCCACCGCGGACCTAGCGCTGAGCCTCGGGAACGGCAATGAATCGGTATCCGACACCTCGGACTGTCAGCAGATGGCGGGGGCCGGTGGGGTCGTCCTCGATATAGCGCCGCAACCGCACAATGAAATTGTCAATCGGTCGCGTGTCGGTACCTTCTTGAAGATCCCACACGTCCTCCAGCATCGCCTTGCGGGACACCGGCCGGCCTTCGTGGCGGATCAGGTACCGCAGGACATTCGCTTCCATCAGCGTCAGCGGGAATCTCTGGCCTCGAACCTCCAAGTTCAGGAGATTGAAGTCCACCGTTTTATCTTTCAATTTGCCAAACGTATAACGGTCCGGCTCTTCGCGGGCGCCGGATGTAGTGGGTTGCGGCGCTGGGAGCTCACCGGTGCGCCACCAGTCGCGGCGGCGCAAAAGTCCGCGGATCCGCGCAATCAAAATGGCCAGCTCAAACGGCTTCGTCAGATAGTCGTCGGCGCCGGCGGCGAAACCTTTCAAAATGTCGTCCGGGTGCCCGCGGGCAGTGAGCATCAGCGCCGGGATAAACCGGCCGTTGCGGCGCAGCTCCGATATCACCGTGAATCCGTCTTTGCCCGGCAGCATCACGTCCAGCACCAGCACGTCCACCAGCGGCCCGTCAGCGGCCAGACGCGTCAGGGCATCGTCGCCGGTCTCAAGTGTTTCCACGTCGTACCCTTCGGCCTCAAGGTTGAAGCGCAGGCCATTGGCCAGGTGCCTTTCGTCTTCCACAACCAGCACTCGACTCATTTCAGAATGGGGAACTCCATATAAAAAGTACTGCCGCGGCCGGGGCCTTCGCTTTCGGCCCAGGCGCGCCCGCGATGCCGTTTGGCCACTGACCGCACAATGAACAATCCCAGCCCCGTCCCCGTCACCCGGCTGGCCACCGGCCCGGGTACCCGGTAAAAGCGCCGGAAGATTCGTTTCAGCTCAGTCTGGGGAATGCCGCGGCCGGTGTCTTTGACGCGCACTTCCACATACTTATCGTCCGAGGTGGCCGTGGTGGCGGACACCTTCACGTTTCCGCTGGAATACTTAATGGCATTTTCCAGCAAATTGGAAATGGCCGCCCGGATCTCCTCGGCATCGCCCGCGATCCGGGCCTGCATCCCTGGTTCGTAGGCAATCGCCCGTTCGTCCAAAGAGTGCAGCGCGCGGGCCCGCACCACGCAATCCTCGATCAGGCCGTCCAGATCCAGCGCCGACGTGCTTGTCATCGGCGCCCGCCCCCTCAACCGCCCCGTGCGGAGCACCTGTTCAATTGTCCCCAGCAGCCTGTCGCTATCGGCCAGCATGATGCGGTAGAATTCTCTGCGCTTGTCTTCGCAGACATCGCGCGTTTCCAGCGTCTGCAGATAAAGCCGGATAGAGGCCACCGGCGTTTTCAGTTCGTGCGTCACGGCATTGATAAACGCGTCATGCTCTTCATTGCGCCGGATCTCGCGGACCAGGAATGTGGTATTCAGCACGATGCCGCCGATGATCATCGCTACCAGCAGCACGCCGAAGAACAGCAGAATGCCTTCCCGCCAGTCCAACAACACCCACCCGACGTACAGAAGGATGAGGACAGTGATGAGGCCGACTCCGAGGCTGATGAAGAAGGCCACCGATTTTTGCCGGCCGGCGACAACCATATTCACTAGACTACAGACCCCACGGCGTCAAATTGGCCCAAAACAAAAATGGGGAGCGCTTGGCCCATAGCCAAACACTCCCCATTTTCCAGGGTCGAAGCGACTCGAACTCGCCCTTAAGCGGCCTTCTCTTCCGCCAGCGGGGCATTGATTTTGGCTACGCGAACGTTCTTCGCAAGGCCGGCCGCCTTCATCAATTTCAGCGTGATCCACGAGATATCGAACTCATACCACGCTAATCCGTGCCGGGCTGAGGTGGGATGAGCATGATGGTTGTTGTGCCAACCTTCGCCGAATGTGATTAAGGCAACCGCCAGGTTGTTACGTGAATCGTCCCGCGTCGCGAAGCGGCGTCCGCCCCACATGTGCGTGGCCGAGTTCACAGCCCATGTCGCATGAAGGCCCAGGCAGATGCGAAGGAAGATGCCCCACAGAACCATGCCCACGCCGGCTTTAGTACTGAACCCGCTGGCGCTATAGCCGCCCGCGATGAAGAGGATCGCCGCCAGTACAAATGTCAGCGTCCAATGGTAGCTGTTCAGCCAGCGGTAAAAGCGGTGTTTGCCCAGGTCGGGCGTGTACTTGGCCAACAGCTTCGTGTTGTTGTGCTTCGATTCACCCACCAGCAGCCAGCCGACGTGCGACCACCACGCCCCGTCACGCGGCGAATGCGGATCGCCCGGCTGATCGGACTTCTGATGATGCAAACGGTGCGTGGCCACCCAGAAAATCGGCCCGCCTTCCAGCGTCAGAGAGCCGCAGACCGCGAAAAAATACTCAAGCCAGATCGGCACCTTGAAGGAACGGTGGGTATGGAGCCGGTGATAGCCCAGGCTGATGCCCAACCCCGTACACATCCAATAAAGGAGCAAGCCAACAGCTAAATTCTTCCAACTGAACATGAACAGCGCGGCGATTGCCCCCACATGGATGAAGATCAACACTGAGGTGGTGACCCAGTTCAGCTTGTTATCAATGGGCAGATCGATGACTTCGGTACTCAAGGCGTCTCCAGAATGCGGCGTACAACTTGACCCTAGCAATATTCCGGGGCAAGGATTGTAAGATTTGTGTAATTTCAACGCGCTGTTGGAGATAGGGGGAAGTCTGACCGTTGCTGGATCGCGCGTGTTCCTACTGAGCCGCGACCGTTAGGAAGCGACCGGTTGCCGGACAAGGATAAAACCGGTCGCTCCCCTGACGGTCGCGGCTGTGAAGCGTCGGCGGCAACAACATGAACCTCTGTTCAGGCGTTGTGGCTTACTTCCTGTCCCTTGAGACTACTTGTGGCTGCTCGCAGCCGGCGAAGACGTGCTCACCGTGGCCACAACCGCGCTGCTGGAACTCACTGCGCTGCTGCTTACCGCCGAAACGTGGCTGGAGCCGCCGCCCGAGTACGACGAACCGGCGCTGCCGCCACCATAATGTGCACTGCCGGAATAGCCACCGCCCCCATAGCCCTGGCTCGACGCGCCCCGTCCCGCCTGTGACGGTGCGCCGTGGAGACTCGTGGCGGCCATGTACCGGTTCACCGTCGCACCGCCTCTGGCCGAAGCCGCCCCATACACCCCGGAAAGGCTCTGATTCGCTGCTCCGGGCATATTCGGCACGTAGGTAGCCCGCGAGACCCACATTGTCGTTGGCTTCGTTTCGAGAACGCTGACGAATGCGGGCACCTTTATGAGACTACTCCGCTCCGGCGTCACCACCGGGGCGGCAGGATGAATGGGGAGAGGTTTCGGGGGATACTTGGGAGACGGCTTGAAAATGCCCGGAGGCGGGCAGTAGTAAGGAATCCCGAAGTACTGGTAGCCGTAGTTCACTCCGTAAAACGGGTAGCCGAACATACCCGCATACGCATCGCACGGCACATACGCGTACATGCCTACCGGATTCATATAGTACCAACTGCTTCCCAAACAGGTGCCGCCCGCGTTGTACACGCTCTGCGAAACCACGTTGCTTGCATAGGCGCTGTCGGCCGAGCGGGCCTCGCTGAACAAATAGAGGTCATCCTGCTTATTGAGCCTGAACTTTTCAGGTTGCAAAACCGGAAGGCCCAGCGCCAGCATCTTGTCTTTGGTGACGGTCACGCCGCCCGCAAACACCTCACCGCGAAGCACCGACACCTTCGGAGGCTGTGCATCAATGCGGAACAGGCTCTGTTTGCGGAGTTCAACGGAGGGAGCGCCCGGCACTGGCCCCACAAAGAAAGTCACGTTGTCGCCCTTGATCAATTCCGCGCATTCCACCATCACAGCGCCCGTCAAAATCGTGACGCGAGTGTCGGCCAGCGAGATGGAATCCATCCGTAGCGAGGAGTCGCTCACCATGCGCACAAATACGCCGGGGGTCATCAGGACTTCGGCCGCTCCGTCTGCCCCGGTGGCCAGGACCTCGCCGTTTTTCAACGATAGAATGTTCGTTGTCGTCTTCTGAATGGGCAGGCCGCCCACAGTGACCGCGCCCGAGGTGTACTGGATCTGCCCGGAATGAACGGAAATCGTGTACTGGGCGAATAGGAGTTGCGTCGGCATTGCGAGAGCCGTCGCAGCAACAAACAGAGTGAAGCGGCTCGACATATGAGCCCCTTTCCGAGAGGCCGATCCGGTAAGACCGCCAATCAAGGAACCTGCTAATACGAAGATGTTAACAGAACTTTGCAGGTTACGGGCGTCAAACCGAATCCAAACCTTTATTCTTCAAGGTATGAGATCAAGAGACCTTGTCCGGATGCCGCACGGCGCCAGCGCTCGCGCCGCAGTCTTTCTACTCCTGGTCGCCGGGTGTAGCTTCGCGACAAAGAAGGTAGCGTCGCCCACCCAGTCCGCAGCCAACGACGACGTCGAGATCGCCGTGACGCTGGTGCTGGACCACGACGAGGTGGTGAAGAAGATCGGCGCCGATCCGGGCCCAGGCATCGTCCTGCTGGCTGTGCGGTTCAGTAATAAGCTCGAAAAGCCGCTTCAGGTGAGCCCGGACGATTTCATCCTTCTGGCCCACGACGATGGCGAGCGATACCATCCGTTCACTCCGGCCGAGATTGCCGGCAAGGGAGGCATGATGATCAGAACCCAGGACACCGGCTCAGTCGGAGTCAACCGGACAGGTCCGCGCATCACCGGCATCGGCCTTCCCATCGGCACCACGTCCACCGGCAGTAAGCCGGCCCAGACTCCCGGAGCCCCGCCCGACGCCAAGAAAGACGACCCCAATGCCGACAAGCCTAAAGGCGAGACCACGTTCAATGAGCCATTGCTTACTGCTCTGAAGGCCAAGCAACTGGAGACCAAGGATGTAACCGACACCGCCGAGGGCTTCCTCTACTTTCCGTTGGACGGTAAGCATAAGTTGAAGAATATGGCGGTGCTTTACCGCGCACACACTGAGAAACTCGATATCGAGTTTGAACATTAGAAGTCTACCCGAATGCCGATGGAACCATTGCCCACGCTCAACTCACGTTCGGCAACGGCATGATCATGATCGGGTCCGTCACAAAGGGCGGACACAGCGAGTTGTTGCGTCGGCCGGATGAACTCGGCCAAGTGGAGACGCAGTCGCCCGCGCTGATCGTCTCCGATTGCGACGCGGTCTATCGAATTGCGAAGGACGCCGGCGCCACGATGGTCATGGACATTGCCGACCTGCCCTACAGGCCGAATGCTAAACGCCGTGATCCTTCATCTGAATCAACTTATTCACCGGCAACACGCCAAAGCCTTCCGTTTGCAAATGGCGCGCGTAATCTGCCGTCACGCCGTGGTCGTGCAGTTCAATCAACTCATTGACCGAAGCGCTTGAGTAACCTGCGGCGTCGAAAGAACGCAGAAAGGCCGCGTCAACCCCATGGTCATGTAGCTGAACGAGCTGGTCGGCCGTTAAGGCCGCCCGATGCGACCGAGCCACTTCCGCGGCCAGATCCGCCGGAACGCCATGCTCGTGGAGTTGAATCAACTGGCGTTCGTCGCGGAGCGCGAAGCCGCTATCGGAAATCTTCTGAGCAAACTCGGGTGAGACGCCATGATCATGCAGTTCGATCAGGCCATTAACCGTGACCTTCGCGTGGAGCGCCGCCTCCATGCTCCGCACGTACGCCGGCTCCACCCCGTGATCGTGCAATTGAATAACCGCGCCGGGCGAAGACTCAATGCCGGCATCCTTCGCGGCCCGGACCGTGGCTGAGTCGATCCCGTGGTCATGCATCTGGATGATTTCGTCCGTCGAAGGCATCGCGCCCGCCTCGCGCAGGCTCCGCACAAACTCCGGCGAAACTCCGTGATCGCGAAGCGCGATCAGGTTGTGAGCCGTGCGGTCGCCCCGGAATTGCGGCGCCATTTCGCGAATGAAAGACGAATCCACGCCGTGATCCTGCAACTCCGCCGCTGACCGCGCCGGCAACTGATAGCCGCCGGCTTTGAGCGCTTCCAACAGTGAAACCTGCACGCCGTGGTCCTTCATCTCCGTGACATCCTCGACGTCCAATTGGCTGCTGGAGAACTGGCTGACCTGTCGCAGATAGCGGCCGTCCACGCCGTGGTGGTTCAGTTGGAGGACATCGTCGATGGTTCGAACGCACGCGCACCCCGCTCGCAGATCTCGAACCGTAGAAAGGCGGACATCTTCAAAGGCCAGCTCCGGAAGTTGATCCTCGCTGACGGAGATGGCAATCGCCTTCAGTTCGGCGACGAAGTGCGGATCGGGTTCAAATCTCACCGGACCCGATCCAACGCCCATCACGAAGCTGCCCTTGCACAGCAGGGTGCCCGCATCCCGGCGAATATGAAATGAAACGGCGCCGCCCCACAGGTCGCCCCGTTCCAAGCCATGCAGGCTTGAGAGTGGCACGGAATTGGTGCTAATCGTGAGCCCCCGGTCCGTGTGCCGGGACAAAGTAAGATTGATGCGGTCTCCTCCCCCGAACTTGGGCAGGATGCGCCACCGGTAGTCCGTATCGGAGTCGGCCGCCCGCAGGCCGACGGCGATCGCAGCCAGGCAAACGAGGCGAAGGGGAGTAGAAGAGATGACTTTCATGTGGCCTCTTGAGGTATCCATCGGGGTTTGAGTCCCCAGGGGTTTCATTCTAGGACGAGAAGCCGGCGCTGTTTGTTCAGGAAATGAGGGATACTTGCCTAAACGACGTGATCCTTCATCTGAATCGACTTATTCACGGGGCAAAGATCCCGAGGCGAATTTCTCCGACCGTGACCACACTGGCATAAAGCGTATCCGGATCGGCTGCCTTAAACCAGCGGATGACGTTCGGTTCTGGATCGGGCTTAACGAACTCGGAAATAACGTTCGTGTCGATGAGAAAGCCGCTCAAAACTCAACCGGGTGCGGGTAGTCCTTAGTTCTCTCCAGAATCAGGCCGGAACCTCGCAGCGGTGACGACATGAGAAAGTCGGCGAAGTTCCTTTTGGGCTGGCGGGTTTTGAACTCATTGGCGGGCGGTAGGGACTTGAGGGCCTGCATGAGAACATCCTCAACGTTGCGAAAGGCTCTGCTGTCCATCCGTTGCCGAATGAGCGCCTCAAGTTCGGGCTGACGAATTTCAATGGTGATGGTCGCGGCTTCCCTGTTCAAAAGTCTAGGGGGAAGGGCCGCACCATGTCAACAAACGCGCTCGACACGAACGCGATCCCTGCCTTGTTCAGGAAAAGCGCCCTCATTTCCCGGGATGGTACTCCCGTTGCGTGTGCCCTTTCAGTTGATCGCGATAGAAGTAGACCTCGCGCAGGCTGCCCGTGCTGTAGCGCTCGGCCTGATCGTTGAAGTGGGGTGAGGCCGGGTCGCCGCTCTCGCCGCCTGCGGTCACCGCCTTGGCATGCACTCGCTCTCCAAATTCCACTACCGCGACGAAACTGTTGCCGCTGGTCCCGTACCATTTCTTCGTGTCCGGGTAGGGCCTCGCCCCAAACGAGGCTAGCGACCCCCACATTGACGACGTGAACCCGACCGCAATGCTGGGCTTCGCATCATTGAAAAGCTGCGCCAAGTCGCCATTCAGACGCTGGAAGCGATTGATTTCGCCCCATGGTTTCTTCCAGGTCCCAAAATCAGCCTGCAGCCTGTCCGAAGCGGCGGCCAACGATTGCAGTAACTGCTCGGGCGTCAGCTTCATAGCCACGAAATCCTCCACCGAAAGGCCCGCCGCCCGCGCCGCGGAGCCATAGTGAAGGCGGAGATCCTCGCCCCAGAACACCGCGAGCGACGTCGGCACCGAAGCCACGCCCCAGCGAAGATCCCAACCGCGCAGCAACCTCGCCTGCTCGGCCACTTTCCCTTTGACCGCCGCCGAATCCGGCTCGCTATCCCAGGCTTTAATCAACACCGGCAGCGTCTTCTCAAACCATGGCAGGTAGCTGTCATAGGCGGCCGCCATCAGCGAATCCAGCGTGAAGTCCTTCTTGTCCCGCAGCACGCGAATGGCATGCAATCCGCGCGCTGACTCCACGCCTGTTTCCACGTACACCGGGTAATCCTCCTTTCTCGGGCTGCTTTCTCCTGCGGCAGACCACGGCCAGTTGTTCGCGTTATACAGCCACCCGCTCTTCGGGTTCAGCAGATGCGGAGTTTCATCGATCCCGAGCAGCCCTTTCCATTCAGTGGCTGGGTTGCTGCCGTCCACCGGTTTGGTCCAATCGAAGCTCGTATCGCGGCGCGGAATGAAGTTGCCGTGGAAGTAAGCGATGTCACCATCGGAGTCCGCGAAAATCGTATTATTCGACGAGTTCGCCATCAGTTCCATGGTCTGCCGGTAACTCTTGTAATCATGCGCTTTGCTGCGTGTGTAAGATTCCATCAGCGCCTTGATGTTCTCCTGCATCAGCCGGACGCTGACCCAGTGGCTGCCGTCCAGTGACCGGATTACCGGGCCATGCCCCGTCCGGTACACCGTGAATTTCTTCTCCGCCATCCCCTGAGCGGTCTTATAGGAAATTGCGATCTGGCCGGCGGTCACCGGCCGTTCTTCGCCGCCGTACTTGTAGAAGAACCGGCCGTCCTTGTTCACCATCGTCTCGATGTATTCGTCAACGGCATCCACGCCGCTTGAGGTGTGCATCCACCCAACGTGCTCATTGAAGCCCTGATAGATGAAAAACTGTCCCCAAGTCGACGCGCCGTAGGCGTTCAACCCCTCCTGGCTGGTCATCTGCAGCTCAGACCGGAAAAAGAAGGAGGTATGCGGGTTGATGAGCAGCAGCGCATGATGGCCGGCGGTGTTCGATGGGGCGATGGCGATGCCGTTCGATCCGGTTGGTTCCACGTTGAACCTGGCTTCGACATCCTGGTCCACAGGCGGCCCCAATGCGCGAAGCTTGCCATAGAATGCCTCCAGGTCCCGCACGCTGATCCGCTCGATATCGCCGCCAATGCTGCCTTCGGTGAAACTCAGCGCCATCCAGGGTTCAAAGCGCGTAATCACCCGCGGCTTCACGTTGGGATGCTTCGCCAGATAGTAATTCAAACCGTCCGCAAACGCGGCCATCAGTTTTTGCAGCCAGGCCGGACTCTGCGCGTACTGTTTCTTAAGCTCCTCGGGATCGATGAATAGTTTCTGGCGCAGGTCCTGATAGATCTTCAATTCGCCTTCGGATTCGGCCTGCCGTCCTAAGGCGACGATGTAGTTAGTTTCGATGCGGTTAAAGTCGTCTTCCGCCTGGGCATACTCCGCGCCAAAGACGGCATCGGCATCCGTCTTACCGTAAACATGGGCAATGCCCCAATCGTCGCGGATGATGGTGACGCTGCGCGCCTGCCGCTCCCAGCGGGCGATTTCAGCTTTCGATGACGCGGCAAACGCGGGACCAATGAATAGAAGCGAACTAATAAGGAATGCGGCGCGGAACCAGTTCAAGTGCGGCGAGTTTGTCACGGTGTGTTTGTTCTGAATGTGCTCTATCCCGCCGAGTCCAAGAACTCTTGTATCGTATCGCTACGCCCTCAAGTCAGGGATGAGCAATCGGGCCGGGGACTCACCGGTTCAATAAACGTCATAGAATCGTCTCATGCAGGGCCGTATGGGACGGCCGGCGTTGCGCTCAAAATGCATGCCTCTTTAGACATCTGATAGGAGTTCGTCACTGTCCGCATAGATTTTGACCGGCGAGAACGAGAGAGGTGTTTCAAACGTGATGTTCACGGCATAGAGCGAACCCACGAAATGCGGCGTGTACCGGGCCAACCTTTCGTCGTCCGGTCACAAGCAATACCGTAATTATCACGATAAAAGAAATCCCGAGCTCAGCTGCAAACGCGACGTCGGCGCCAAACACGCCTGGTATTGACGATAAAGGAGGCTATCAATCGCCCGCGATGCCTCCAGGCGGTCGGCTGTGCCCTTTGGTCTCGCCGCCCACAACCGCCTCATCGACTTCGACGATCCCCGCAAACTTCACCGGGGAGGATACCATTCTAGGGGATGGGCGGGCCGCGTAGCGACTCGTTGCGCCCAAATTTAGTTCGTCTATGGATTCCCAACGCTTACAACTGCTGCTCGAACAGGTGCGCGGGCAGAGCCTCTCGATTCCTGAAGCCATGGAACAGATGCGGCATCTCCCGTTTGAAGACTTGGGGTTCGCCAAGGTGGACCACCATCGGGCGATGCGTCACGGCATGCCGGAGGTGATTTTCGGCAAAGGAAAGACTCCTGAGCAGATTCTGGGAATTGCCGAGGCGCTGCTGGCGCGGTCCAGCAACCTGTTAGTGACGCGGGCGGCGCCGGAAGCCGCGGAACTGCTGCTCAGCAAAATTCACGCCGCGGAACACTTCCCGCTGTCAGGGGTGGTTCGCGTGTGGCGGGAGCGCACGAAGACCGGGCGCGGCAAAGTGGCTGTGGTTTGCGCGGGAACCAGTGACCTGCCTGTTATGGAAGAAGCCCGGTTGACCGCCGAGACGATGGGCAACGACGTGGACGCCCTGGCGGATGTGGGCGTCGCCGGATTGCACCGGCTGCTGCATTACCGGACGCAACTGGTGGAAGCGAAAGTGATTGTGGTGTGCGCAGGCATGGAAGGTGCACTGCCGAGCGTTGTGGGAGGACTGGTCTCTTGCCCGGTAATCGCGGTGCCAACCAGCGTGGGTTATGGCGCGAGCTTCCATGGCTTGGCTGCGCTGCTCGGCATGTTGAACAGTTGCGCGAGCAACGTGACGGTGGTGAATATCGATAATGGATTCGGCGCGGGATATGTGGCGAGCCTGATCAATAAGGGGTGAGACGCGGATGGTGCGGCTGGCCTGGACGAGCATAAGGCGTTTAAGTCAGCGTCCATTCTCAGGAGCGCGGTAAGGCGTAGTTCACGGAGATCGCTTCGAACTCGGCGATTTGGGCCTGTTGCCATGCTTCATCGCGATCGAGTTCGATCGCAAGCAGACGCGCGACTGCGGGGGCCATGTCACGGGCCGCTCGCGCGTTCAAAAAGAGAGCACGGGTTCGGCGGGCAAGAATGTCGTCCACCGTTCGCGCGAGTTCCTTGCGAGCAGCCCACACCACTTCGGCGGCGGTGTAGGGAAGGTCAGAGTGCAGATGTTGCGCCAAAGCAGGGTCGGCAGCCATCAACTCCTGAATATATACGGCATCCGAGCCGTAAAACGATAACGGGCCGTGCTTGCGGGCCTGCGGCAGGAATCCGTGGACATTGAGGTTGCGAGTGTGGCAATCCACCTCAGGCAAGCGGGCGAGCATGGCCGCCTGGTTCACGCAATCCTCCGCCATATGACGATACGTGGTCCACTTACCGCCGGCGATGCTCAGCAGGCCGTTGTTATCGATGTGAATGGTGTGGTCGCGGGAGAGGGCGGCCGTGTTTCCGCCGTCACCGCTCTTGACCAGGGGCCGAATGCCCGCAAAGACGCTCAGCACGTCGGCGCGAGTGGGGGATTTCGCGAGATAAAGCGACGCGGTTTTGAGAATGAACTCGATTTCATGCTCAAAGGCAACGGGCTCAAGCGTGGCGGCGGGAATGGCCGTATCCGTGGTGCCGACAAGGGTGTGATTGTGCCAGGGGATCGCAAACATCACGCGGCCGTCAGACGTGTGCGGCACCATGATCGCTGTGTCGCCTGGCAGGAAGGAGCGGTCGAAGACCAGATGGATGCCTTGGCTCGCGGCGATCATGGGCTTGGCGCCTGGGTCGGCCTGACGGCGGATGTCATCGGTGAAGGCGCCGGTGGCGTTGATGACAACGCGGGCCTGCGCCGTGAGTTGGGCGCCCGATTCAAGGTCTTCAGCAACAATGCCGTTGACGAGGCCCTCCGAATCTTTGGTCAGAGCCGTGACGCGGAGGTAGTTCAGAAGCTGCGCGCCCTGCTCAAAGGCCGTGGTGACCAGATTGATCAGGAGGCGGGCGTCATCGAACTGGCCGTCGTAGTAAATGACTCCCCCGCGGAGGCCCTCAGTCTTGATGGTGGGCAGGCGATTCAGCGTTTCGTCGCGAGAGAGAATTTGCGAAGGGCCAAAGCCATACTTGCCGGCCAGCAGGTTGTACATCTTGAGGCCGATGCCGTAAAAAGGCGCCTCCCACCAGTCGTAGTTAGGGACAACGAATCCAAGGTTGCTGACCAGATGCGGTGCGTTCTGTAGCAGCAGGCCACGTTCCTTGAGCGCTTCCATAACCAGCGAGATGTTGCCCTGCTCCAGGTAGCGGACTCCGCCGTGGGCAAGCTTGGTGCTGCGGCTGGAGGTAGCTTTGCCGAAGTCGCTCTGTTCCAACAGGAGGACGTCATAGCCCCGGGAGGCGGCATCCACAGCCACGCCAACACCGGTGGCGCCGCCTCCGATGACGATCATGTCCCAGGCAGCGTTGCGATTGACGACGCGGTTGAGGATGTTTTGTCTGTTCATCTGGTGTCAGAATGAGGAGGTTCGCGCCAGGACCCGCGGGTCCGTCAGTTTCGAAACAGTGACCGGGGCGGTCCGGTCCCGAAATCCCGCGGCATCCTGGCTACTAGCGGTATCACACTTGAAAGCGACGTACCAACTCCAAAGAATTGTTTACCAGGAGCGCCTCCGACCATGCCAGAATCGCCGATCGTTTTTCTGTTCGATGTGGACAATACCCTGCTGGACAACGATCAGGTGACCGCCGACCTGCGGCGGCATCTCAATCAGGTAGTGGGCGAACAGAAGTCCAAGCGGTACTGGGAGCTGTTCGAGCAGTTGCGATCGGAGTTGGGGTACGCCGATTATCTGGGAGCGCTGCAACGTTACAGGATTGAGAACCTGAACGATCAGCAATTGCTGGAGGTCTCCTACTACCTGTTGAATTACCCGTTCGCGAACCGGTTGTTTCCGGCATCGATCGATGCGGTGAAAGCGACGCAGGCGCTGGGGACGGCGGTGATTCTCTCTGACGGTGATGTCGTGTTCCAACCCCGGAAAGTGTACCGGTCGGGCCTGTATGAGGTGTTCAAGGGACGGGTGCTTATCTACATTCATAAGGAACAGCAACTCATGGATGTTGAGCGGCTCTACCCGGCGGCGCATTACGTCATGGTGGATGACAAGCTGCGCATTCTGGACGCAATGAAGTCGGTCTGGGGAGCGCGCCTGACCACAGTGTTTGTGCGGCAAGGCCATTACGCCCTCGATGAGAAGGCGAATGCAAAATACCAGCCGGCGGACATCTCGCTGGAGCGCGTTGGCGATCTCGTGAGCGTAGCCGCTAGCCGGTTTGCCCAAGCGGCGGCGCGGCGTTGAATCGTCATGAGCGCTGAAGCTCTCGCATTCTCCTCCTGGCGATGGGATAGCGGCGTAGCCATACCGCTGATGGTTGCGGCGTGGCTTTACTGGCTCGGCTGGCGCAAACTGCATTCCGAACGGCCACGACGATACCCCTCGGCGCGGCTGATCAGCTTTATCGCCGGGCTGAGCCTCGTGGCTCTGGCGATTCTTTCTCCCTTCGATGCGTTTGGCGGGCTGTTGCTCGCTTCGCACATGATTCAACATCTGCTCTTGATGATGGCGGCGCCTCCCTTATTGTTATTGGGCCAGCCGATCCTGCCCATTGTGCGGGCGCTCCCGGCCTGTTTTGTCCGAACGGTGTTTGCGCCGTTTCTCCACGCCGCCGGCTTGCGGCGATGGTGTTCGTTCCTGGTGCATCCGGTGGCAGCGTGGCTGCTGTATAACGCGATGGCGGTCGGCTGGCATCTGCCGGCCTTCTACGACGCTGCGTTGCGGAACAAGGGCTTGCATGAGTTGGAGCACCTGTGTTTCCTCGTAACGGCGCTGCTGTTCTGGTGGCCAGTGATACAGGTATGGCCGACGGCCACGCGCTGGCCGAAGGCGGCGATAGTGGGGTACCTGGCGGCGGCCGACGTGGTGAACACGGCGCTGTCGGCATTCTTAGTCTTTTCGGGTCATGCGCTGTATGCGACCTATCGCGACGGTCCCCGCATTTGGGGCTTTTCCGCGCTCGATGACCAAATTGCGGCAGGCGTCATCATGTGGGTCCCGGGATCGGTGGCGTATCTGTTGCCGGCGGTGGTGCTGGCCATGCAGATGCTCAGCGCTACGTCGCCGGATGGCAACGCCAGCCGTCTCGTAAGGCCGAGCGAGTTCCTTGGCACTGCGGAAAAGGCTGCGATACCACTGAAGATCGCACCGGTCAAGCGAGCGAAGCGCGATTGGGATTTGTTGCGGCTGCCGGCGCTGGGCGGCATTCTGCGGGCGCCGCTCTTCCGGCGGGGATTACAGGTCGTGATGTTCGCTCTGGCGGCTCTTGTGATGTGGGATGGATGGTTCGGGCCGCCAGTGGCCGGCCTGAACCTCGCGGGTATCCTGCCGTGGATTGAGTGGCGGGGCCTGCTGGTTATCGGCCTGCTGGTGGTGGGGAACGTCTTTTGCTTTGCGTGCCCTTTCTTATTGACCCGCGAAGCGGGGAAACGCCTGTTCGGACCCCGGCGCCGGTGGCCGAAAGCGCTGCGATCGAAATGGTTCGCGGCCGGCCTGCTCACGGCCTTCCTGGTGACTTACGAATCGTTCGGCCTATGGAGCCGGCCAGCCTGGACAGCGTGGATTGTGGCCGGTTACTTCGTAGCGGCGTTCACTGTGGATGGCTTATTCGAAGGCCTGAGCTTCTGCAAGTACGTGTGCCCCATCGGGCAGTTTAACTTTGTTGCATCGGTGGTGTCGCCGTTTGAAGTGAAGGTCAAAGACATGTCCATCTGCCGTGCATGCCGCACCTATGACTGCATTCGCGGTAACCAAAATCACCGAGGCTGCGAACTGGATTTATTCCAGCCGCTGAAGCAGGGTTCGTTCGACTGCACGTTTTGCCTGGACTGCGTGGCGGCGTGCCCGCATCTGAATGTCGGGGTACTGCCCGTAGTGCCGGGAAGAGCGGTGTTAGTAGAGCAGAGGCGGACGTCGATCGGGAGGTTGGCGCGGCGGTGGGATTGGACGGTGCTCGGGCTGGTATTCACAGCGGGCGCGTTTGTGAATGCCGCGGCGATGACGGGCCCGGTTGGCGAGTTCCTCATGAAAGCGCAAAGTCTGGGGGCCATGGGACGCTTGGGCGGAACCGTGGCGCTTTATGGCGCAGGCTTCGGTGTGACAGCGCTGGCGTTGGCAGTCTGCGTGCGGCTGAGTCGGCTCGGTGACACAGACTTCAGTCTGTGTTTGGAGACTTCTCGCAAGGAAACAGCGGGAAGCTATAGCTGGGCGCTTGCCCCGCTGGGCATGGCGATGTGGTCAGGCCACTCGCTGTTTCACCTCTTACAGGCCGGAAGCGTGGGCACGGTATTGGAGCGATTGGCCGTTCCGCACGTTACGTTGAGTGTGGGGCCGGATGCGGTGTTTTCGCTGCAGTTGGTGCTATTAGGCGTGGGCATGCTGATGAGCAGCGTACTGTTATGGCAGAAGGCGAGCGCTGGTCCAAAGGGGCAACGGCCGTGGCTCGAAACACTGCGCGCCTGGACGCCGTGGGCGGCGTTTGCCGCGGCGCTCTATGTGGCGGGCGTTTGGGTGTTCCTGCAGCCCATGGAAATGCGAGGCGCGGGATGAGAGTACTGGCGATCTTGTTAGCACCGTGGCTGTTGTGCGCCGATGGCGGCGCTTTACTGTTCCGTCAGCAGGCGGGTGACCGCATCCTATCCGTGTTCACAGCGCCGGCGGAGTTGACGGCCGGCCCGGCTGAGATCACGGTGCTGGTGCAAGGAGAGAACGGCCGGCCGATCATCGGAGAGCCGGTTGAAGTAGCGTTGATCGATGACGGCGGGACAGTAGTTTCAAAGAACGCGGTTTGGGGCGGCGCCGGAAATTCAGCGCTCGCCGCCACGCGGCTGTTGGCGCCCCATGCGGGCGACTGGACGCTGTGTGTGAGGAATGGCGCACGCCTGGTTTCGAAGAAGGTCAAGGTCCGCGACGCGCCGGGCCGTTTCTTGAGTCACTGGCGTGCGTGGGGGTTTGTACCGGTGTTGCTCGGGCTGTTTCTATGGCGTCAGTGGTTGGTACTGAACGGAAAACCGGCTGGACTGTTTTGACGAACGTCATCATTTCGTTAGATCCCGGAACTTACAATAATGAGACCCTTTGCAGGGGAGGAGAACAAGAAAAACAATGCAACTTGGAATGATCGGTCTTGGCCGCATGGGCGGGAATATGGTCCGGCGGCTGACCCGCGCCGGGCATGACTGCGTGGTGTACGATGCCAATCCAGCCAGCGTCCAGGACCTGGCGAAGGAGGGGATGACGGGCGCCTCCTCCCTGGATGACTTTATCGGCAAGCTGACTGCGCCGAGGGCGATCTGGCTCATGGTGCCGGCGGGCATCGTGGACAAGATGCTGGATCAATTAGTGCCGAAGTTGAGCGCGGGCGACATCCTGATTGACGGCGGAAATTCGTACTACATTGACGACATCCGGCGAGCCAAGGAACTGGCGGCCAAGGGCATCCACTACGTGGACGTTGGAACCAGCGGCGGGGTGTGGGGACTGGAGCGCGGGTACTGCCAGATGATTGGTGGCGAGACCGAGATCGTCCAGCACCTCGATCCAATCTTCAAGACCCTGGCGCCGGGCATTGGGACTATCGACAGGACGCCGGGCCGGGAGAAGACGACGGGCACGGCCGAGCAGGGCTATCTGCATTGCGGGCCATCGGGCGGAGGGCACTTCGTCAAGATGGTGCACAACGGCATTGAGTATGGCCTCATGGCAGCGTACGCGGAAGGAATGAACATCCTGAAGCATGCCAATGTGGGCAAGAACAATCACGAAGTTGACGCCGAAACGACGCCGCTGCGGGAGCCGGAGCACTATAAATACGACTTCAATCTGCCGGATGTCGCGGAAGTGTGGCGGCGTGGAAGCGTGGTTGCTTCCTGGCTGCTGGACTTGGCGGCGATTGCGTTGCTGGATAAACCGGATCTGGAGGGATTCTCAGGCCGGGTATCGGATTCAGGCGAGGGCCGATGGACGATTCTAGCGGCCATTGACGAATCGGCGCCGGCGCCCGTATTGACGTCGGCACTGTACCAGCGCTTCTCATCGCGCGGCGAAAGCGATTTCGCGGACAAGCTGCTTTCAGCGCTGAGATTCCAGTTCGGCGGACACGTCGAGAAGAAACATTAGCCTGAAAAGATTGGCGGCCGCCCACTGAGCCGCGACCGTCAGGGAGCGACCGGTTGACTCCCCCGGGGTCGCTCCCTGACGGTCGCGGCTCTGAAGCGTCGGCGATTCAGTCGAGCAATGCCCGTGGGGGCTGATTGCCAATCGGCCGCAGGCTGCCAGCCCGCCCCACAGATAGAAATTCGCTTGAGGAGGAATGGCTATGAGCCAAGTACACCCGGTAAAACACCTTGTGCCCGATCCGTGCGTTATGGTGATCTTCGGCGCGAGCGGCGATCTGACGAAACGCAAGCTGATTCCAGCGCTTTGTAATCTGGCCAAATCGAACTTGCTGCCGCCGCAGTTCGCGATCATCGGATTCGCCTTTGAGAGCCTGACCACCGAAGCGTTCCGGCAACAACTGACTGACGGGCTGCGCGACTTTCAAACCAGTCCCGTTGACCCCAAGGCGTGGGACTGGTTTGTGGAGAGGATCTTTTATGTGCAGGGGGACTTCAGCGATCCGGCAGCCTTTGAGCGGCTGAAGCAGCAAGTGGCGACCGTTGAGCAGGAGATGCATACCGGCGGAAACCGGTTTTTCTACATGGCGGTAGCGCCCAAATTCTTCGGGCCGATTGTCGAGCAGTTGGGGTCCTGCTGTCTCACGAACGAAGAAGGAGGGTGCTGGAGCCGGGTGATTATCGAGAAGCCGTTCGGGCACGATCTGGATTCGGCGAAGAAGCTGAACAAGACAGTCAAAGAAGTCTTGAAGGAATCGCAGATCTATCGCATCGATCACTACCTGGGCAAAGAGACGGTACAGAACCTGATGGTGTTCCGCTTTGCAAACAGCATCTTCGAGCCGATCTGGAGCCGGGCGTTCGTCGATCATGTGCAGATCACGGCGGCTGAGACCGTGGGGGTGGAACATCGCGGCGCCTATTACGAAACGTCGGGTGCGCTGCGGGACATGGTTCCGAATCATCTGTTCCAACTGCTGACGCTGACGGCGATGGAGCCGCCGGTTTCTTTCGAAGCGGATGCGGTGCGGGGCAAGCAGGCTGAAGTGCTGCAGGCCATCCAGCCGCCGTTCCCGGAAGAGGTGCTGACCAAAATGGTGCGCGGCCAATATGGAGCGGGAGGCATTGGCGGCCAAACCATGCCGGGATATCGCGATGAGCCGAACGTGGCCCACGATTCAAATACTGAAACCTTTGTGGCTCTGAAGTTGGAAATCGATAACTGGCGCTGGGCCGGCGTCCCGTTCTATCTGCGGACAGGAAAACGGCTGGCGAAACGGAACACGGAGATTACGATCTATTTCCGGCGCACGCCGTTTGTTCTCTTCCGCGACACGCCGGTGCGCGACCTGGAAACGAACAAACTGGTGATTGAGATCCAACCGGCGGAGGGAATTTCACTTCAATTCGGGGCCAAGGTGCCGGGGCCGATCATGGACATCGGCAGCGTGAAGATGGATTTCGATTATGTGAAGTACTTCGGAGATTCGGTGGCCACCGGCTACGAGCGGTTGCTGCACGATTGCATGGTGGGCGATGCCACCCTGTTCCAGCGCGCGGATATGGTGGAGGCGGGGTGGAGCGTGATTCAGCCGGTCTTGGACGTGTGGCACGCACTGCCCGAACGGCACTTCCCCAATTATTCGGCTGGAAGCTGGGGACCCGCCGAAGCCAACGAGCTGTTGGCGCGAGACGGCCGGCACTGGCGGCACATCGAAGACTAATGACGGCGAAAACGAAAATGACGAAGAAGACGGCAACCGCGGCCGCCGCACGGAAGAAGGCGGTGACCCTGGTGGTGGATGTGGGCGGTACGCATATCAAGGTGCTGGCCGAGGGGCAGACTGAGCCCGTGAAGATTGCCTCGGGAAAGACGATGACCGGGGCCAAGATGGCGGCTGCGGTGAAGGCAGCCACGGCGGGCTGGACGTACACGCGGATCTCCATCGGCTATCCAGGGCCAGTGGTGGACGGACGTCCGTTGCTTGAGCCCTTTAACCTGGGGCCGGGCTGGGTCCGCTTCGATTTTGAGAAAGCGTTCGGCCGGCCGGTGAAGCTGATCAACGACGCGGCGATGCAGGCGCTGGGGAGCTACGAAGGCGGGCGGATGCTGTTTCTTGGACTCGGGACAGGCCTGGGCACGGCGATGATTGTGAACGGCGAACTGGTGCCGCTGGAACTGGCGCACCTCCCTTTCAAGAAGGGGCTGACGTTTGAAGATTTCGTAGGACAGCGAGGCCTCGACAAGTTCGGCAAGAAGAAGTGGCGGAAGTATGTCCAAGAGGTGGCGGATCAGCTTGAGCACGCGCTGGAGACGGACTACGTGGTGATCGGCGGCGGGAATGCGCGGCTGCTGGACAAGCTGCCTGACAGGGCTCGATTGGGCGACAATGCGAACGCGTTTCGGGGAGGATTCCGGCTGTGGGAACAGAAGAGGACCGCGCGCCGATGAAGCCGCTCATTCGTACAATCGCCGGCGAAGCCGCCTTCTATGCCGCGGGCGCCGATCTTTTTGTGGAGTCGGCTCAAGCGGCGATTGCCGCGAAGGGCAGATTCAGTGTAGCGCTCTCCGGCGGTTCCACTCCGAAAGGCATCTACGCGCTGCTCGCGAGCGAGGACCCGTGGCGCAACTCGGTGGACTGGAGCAAAGTCGCGTTCTTCTGGGGCGACGAACGGCACGTGCCGCCGGACCACCCGGACAGTAACTACCGCATGGCCAATGAGGCCCTATTAAGCCGCCTGCCCATCGATGCCGGTCGGCA
>CAJCIT010000083.1 GCA_903970405.1 Acidobacteriaceae bacterium
GCCCTCATTGGCAACTGAATTGCACCTCCCGGCAAACTGGTGGAAGACACTTTACGGCTGAAGGACCACTCATGCACTGTTCTCGAAGATTGGGGACGCTTCTCCTCATCAACGGATTATTCATTGGGTTTGCTCAAACGCAGGAGATCTCCATCGCGACGCCTGAATCGCGTCCCATTGCCGGGCCGTTGCTGCACCCGTTTCACCTTGAGCGCCGCGTCGTTTCGCCAGCCAAGCTCTCCAATACGCCGCGTCTGGAATCCCTGGTCCGGGCGGGCAATCTGTATCTCTCAGTCCGAGACGTCATCGCACTCGCGCTTGAAAACAACATCGATATTGCGATTCAGCGTTATGGGCCCTTTCTGGCCCGCGAGGTTCTGCGACGGGCGCAATCGGGCGGTTTTCTGCGGACCGTCGGCGTACCCATTTACGCCGGACCGCAAAGCGTCAGCCTGGAAGGCGTCAATGTGAATGCCATCGGACTGGCGGAGAGCGGTTCAGGGGTCGGCTCTGGGGGCGGAATCGTCAGTCAAATCGGAACCACGCCGCCAGGCCTCGATCCTTATCTGTTTGCCTACGCCAACTTCCAACACCAAACCACCCCGCTCAGCAATACGCTGGTCAGCGAAACCACCGCCCTGCTGAATGACAGCCAGTTTTTTGAAGCCGGCTATGGGCAATCGTTCTTATCCGGAACCAGCGCCCAGCTTACCTATGAGAGTTATCGGAGCAAGGTGAACAGTCCGGCCAATGTCTTGAACCCCTATACGCAGGGCTATCTTGACCTTTACATCACGCAG
Organism: Acidobacteriaceae bacterium; assembly: GCA_903970405.1. Lineage (GTDB taxonomy): Bacteria > Acidobacteriota > Terriglobia > Bryobacterales > Bryobacteraceae > CAJCIT01. Next base: position 801 of record CAJCIT010000083.1, read on the forward strand.
AGTTTACTGCAAGGCGCGCATATTGGCGTCAACAACCGCAATATCCGCGTGGCAAGAAACAACATGAAGGTGAACGGCCTCCAGTTACAACTGCAGGTGATTACTACTGTCTCCGCAATCTTAAATCTATATTGGGATCTGGTCAGTTTCAACGAAGATTTGCACATCAAGGAGAAAGCTGTTCAAGCGGCGCAGAAACTCTATGACGACAATCAGAAACAGGTTGCGCTGGGCACCCTGCCCGCTATTGAAGTAACCCGAGCGGCGGCCGAGCTCTCATCCACCAAGGAAAGCCTTCTTCTGGCGCAGACGAACGTCGCGCAGCAGGAAACGGTGCTGAAGAACGCCATCAGCAGGAGCGGCGCGGTGGATTCCTGGTTGGACGACGTTCACATCATCACCCTGGACCACATCGCGATTCCCGAACACGAGGATCTCAAACCGACGGAGGAATTGATGCGAGAGGCGGTAACGCAACGCCCGGAGATCGAACAGACGAAGACCAACCTGGAAAGCAGCAGAATAAACATTCGCGGTACGAAGGACGCTCTGTTGCCGACGCTCCAGGGATTTGTCGAGCTGACAAATAACGGCCTCACGGGTGTCGCCAACGCGTTGGCGAATGGCGCTTCGGGCGTGCCGGACCCTTATCTGGTGGGCGGTTATGGAAATCTTTTGAGTCAAATCTTCAGGCGGGATTTCCCTAATTACTCCGCCGGGTTTTCATTAAACATTCCCTTTCGGAATCGGGCAGCGCAAGCGGACTACGTTACTGACCAACTCAACCTCCGCCAAAGCGAGCTTCAGCTCCAGCGCAGCATCAAGCAGGTGCGTGTGGACGTGAAGATCGCGGTGGTCGCTCTGCAGCAGGCGCGCGCCCGCTACGAGTCCGCCAGGGATACACGCCTGCTTGCTGAGCGCAGTCTGGAGGCCGAACAGACTCGATTCAAATTCGGCGAATCCACCGTGCCGCTGGTGGTTCAGGCGCAGCGGGATCTGGCTGGCGATCAAAGCGCCGAAATCCAGTCGATGGCTAACTACACTCACGCCAGAGTCGCCTTCGACCAGGCCGTGGGACAGACTTTAGAGGCGAATGGCGTCTCCATGGATGAGGCCGTCTCCGGGCGAGTTGCACGGCAGTCCCACATCCCGGAAACGCCGCCGAGTCCAGAAGCGGCCGCCTCGGCGGTCAATCGGGATGGGGCGAAATGAAGAGTCGGAACATCGTCGCGGTTTTCACGATCGGCAGTTGCTTTGCTTCGCAACTACAGGCCCAGGAGTCGCCGATATCCGTTGCCCGGCCAACAGGGCCGGTGGTCGTGCGTCCTTATCTGGCGGCCACCGTCCCGCCCATCCAGTTGAATAACTCTGACCGGCTCCGTCGACTCATCCGAGCTGGCAAGCTGTATCTGACACTTCAGGACGCCATCTCCCTGGCCATTGAGAACAATCTGGATCTGGAGGTTGATCGTTACGGTCCTCTGATGGCCGAATGGACTCTGGAACGGCTGCAGGCCGGCGGACCGTTGCGCGGCGTCACCAGCGGTAACTCTCTGGTTAACCAGGTGACGGGCGGTCAAGGCGTCCTCGGAAGCGAAGTAAGCGCCGGTCTCGCTACCACTGGCGGTGGCGGCGGTGGTAATAACTCCGCCGTTATTGCTCAGATCGGACCTGTTACTCAGAACCTGGACGCGGTTCTGCAAACGGCAACCGCCTTCTCACACACCACCACGCCGCAATCGGATGCGGTGATCAGCCAGACAGTCTCGCTGATCGATACGCGTTATGCCTACAACACGTTCGTCCAGCAAGGTCTGCTGACCGGCGGATTTGTGCAGATGACGGCGAACGACTCTTATCTGAAAGAGAACACCCCCACCGACATCATTAACCCGTCAGTAGCCGGCGTCGCCCAGATTTACCTGCGGCACAACCTTCTGAACAGCTTCGGCACGGACGTTAACAGCCGTTTCATTCGAGTGGCGGAGAGGAATGTAAATGGCGCGCACGAAACCTTCCGGTCGCAGTTACTCAATCTGGTGGCAAGTGTTCTGAATCTGTATTGGGATCTCGTCACCAACGCCGATTTCCTCAAGGTGAGGCAGCGTGCGGTGGATGCCGCGCAGAAACTCTATGACGATACGAAGAGCGAGATCCAGTTGGGCGTCGTTGCCAAGGTAGAGATCTTTCGCGCTGAGGCCGAGCTTTCAACCCGCAAGCGGGAACTGGGCATCGCTGAAGCGACGGTGCATCAGCAGGAAATCCTGCTCAAGAATGCCCTGGTCCGCGACGATACAAGAGATCCGCTGATCGACGCGGCGGAGGTTGTGCCGCTTGATCGGATCCGGATTCCTGAAACGGACGAGCTCCCGCCGCTGCGGCAACTTGTCGCAAAAGCGATGGCGGCAAGGCCCGATGTAGCCCTGGATAAGATCAACCTTGAGAACGGGGAAACATCGGCCCTTGGCACGGCGAACGGTTTGTTACCCACGCTGCAAGTCATCGCCGCCGCATCCTCCACGGGTCTGGCTGGAACGGTTGTCCCGGTTGCCGGCGAACCCCCGGCAAGTCCTTACTTCCAGGGCGGCGTCGGGAGTGTTGCTGAACAGATTGTCCGCCACAATTTTCCCGGTGAACGTGGTTCCGTGCTCTTTCAGGGCCTCATCGAAAACCGGCAGGCCCAAGGCGATTACGGCGTCGACCAATTGCAGATGCGGCAAAACGCGCTGGTCATTCGCCGCCGGATGAACCAATTGGTAGTGGATATTTCCAATCAGATGGTGGCGCTCCGGCAAGCGCGCGCACGGTATGCCACGGCGGCCGATTCGCGAATTCTGCAGCAGCAACTCCTCGAGAAAGAGCGAAGCAGATTTTCTCTGGGAGGCTCCACCATCAATACTCTGATCGCCGCTGAGGAGGCTCTGGTGAACACACAGGCAGCCGAGATCACGGCTCTTTCCACCTACAGCCACGCACGCGTGGCATTGGACCAGGTGCTTGGCGAAACACTTGAAAAGAATCTCATTTCAGCGGAAAGCGCGCTGGAGGAGAAGTCAGTTCCAGCCGCGGCCGCCAACGCTTCGAGCCCTACCCAATAGTAAAGGGCTTGAATCGGCGCCCGCGCGCCCGAAAACAACCGGAGTAGCCGCATTCCTTCGGCTCGGCCGGATGGGCGCGTGTCGGTCTACAGCACAATCGCCGGATGGTAGACGTTGGGAAACTTCAGTTCACCGATCGCAATCAGTTCTCCGGAATAGGAGACGGCTTTGACGAAGGGCGATCCGGGCTTCACGACGAACGGGGAAGTGCGGAACTCCCGGCCTTGGCGGATGTGAGCTTCCATCGTCATGTCAACGTGAGCAGTGGGAAAGTGCGGCAACAGCGTCTGCGCCGGAAGAACGGCTTCGGCGATCCTTCCCTGGGCGGCCAGAACTCGCAGCTCGTCAAGCGTTCGAGCGCAAGAGACATCGAAGTCGCCGCTCGCCGTCCGGCGCAGTTTTGAGAGCACCGCGCCACAACCTAGCGCTTGTCCCAGATCATGAGCGATGCTCCGGATGTACGTTCCGGCTGAACCAGTAACGCTGATGGAGAGAAACTCACCTTCCAGCGATTGCGTAAAGCCGCGTATATCGAGGCGAGAGATCGTGACGCTAACCGGGTCAAGTATCACTTCCTCCTTCCGGCGGGCCAACTTATAAGCGGGCACGCCGTTGATCTTCTTCGCCGAGACGGGCGGCGGCGCCTGCTGAAAGGTTCCCCGAAACTGGTCGAGCGCGCGGCGCACGCATTCCTCCGGTGGCGCCGGAACGCCGGTGGCAATAAGATCGCCTTCCACATCGTAGGTATCCGAGGTGAAACCGAAGAGGATTTCGGCGTCGTAGGTCTTCTCCTGCTTGCCGTAGAACTGCGCGAGGCGCGTGGCCGAGCCGACGGCCAGGGCCAGAACACCGGTCGCCATGGGATCAAGCGTTCCCAGATGCCCGGCGCGCCGGGACCCGGAGAGCTTCCGCCACGTGTTCACAACATCGTGGCTGGTGCAGCCGGCGGGCTTATCGATAATCACTAAACCGTTCATTGTTTCCAATCTTGGCGGGCGGACTTGTCCCCACGTCCGGCATAATTCGCGTCAGCGCAAACCACGCCGCCGCCCCCCTTCTGAACCGCGCACGTGAGCAAATGGGTAAAGACGACAGCGTGGAAAGATACAAATGCGAAAATCAGGCTAAGCGCGACAATTGAGGAGAATCACCTTTGGAAGAAGAAGTTCTCAGTAAGGCCTATGACGGACGATTGATGCGCCGGCTGCTGAAGTACATGAAGCCGTATCGCGGTATCGTCATCGCGTCGCTGGTTCTGCTGCTACTCGACTCCCTTCTCCAGATTATCGGACCGCTGCTCACAAAGCTAGCGGTGGATCGTTATCTGGTTCCGGCTGCGCATCGCGCGCCATCGCTGCTTGACCCCTATCTGTCCAATAATCCGTGGACGGGCCTGACCCAGATTGCGGTCTTATTCCTGATTTCGCTGGTGCTGGGCTTCTTCTTCGATTTCGGCCAAACGTACGCCATGCAGTGGACCGGCCAGAAGGCGATGTTCGATTTGCGGCGCGATCTGATGGCGCATTTGCAGACTCTGGACATCGCGTATTTCGATCGTCATCCGGTGGGGCGATTGATCACTCGCGTGACCACGGACGTGGATGTCCTCAATGACCTGTTCGCTTCAGGGCTGGTTTCGATTGTGGGCGACATCGCCATGCTCTCATTCATTCTGATTGTGATGTTCCAACTGAGCGTGGGCATGACGCTGTTGCTGATGGCGATGCTGCCGCTGGTGGTGCTGGCGACGATTCAATTCCGGCGCGTTTCTTCGAAGAGCTACCGGCAGATTCGCGTGGCGGTGGCGCGGATCAACTCTTACCTGCAGGAGCACATAGCCGGTATGGCGGTGCTGCAGCTGTTCAACCGGGAACGGCTGAGTACGGGCGAGTTCGAAGAGATTAACCGCGTTCACATGCTGGCATATAAGGACTCAATTACGGCGTACGGGTGGTTTTATCCGGTGGTGGAGTTTCTGGGAATGTTATCGCTGGCGGGTTTGCTCGCCTATGGGGGCTTTCGCATCCGCCAAGGGGCGCTGACCCTGGGCGTGTTGGTGGCTTTCTTTCAATATGGGCTGCGTTTCTTTCGGCCGATTCAGGACTTGAGCGAAAAGTACAACATTCTGCAGAGCTCGATGGCGGCGGCCGAGCGCATCTTCAAACTGGCCGACACGCAGCCGGCGATTGTGTCGCCCATGCACCCGGCGCCGTTTCCAGAAGGCCCGGTCAGTGTGGAGTTCGACAGCGTTTGGTTTGCCTACAAAGACGAAGAGTGGGTGCTAAGAGATGTGAGCTTCCAAATTGCGGCGGGCGAAACCGTGGCGATTGTGGGGCATACGGGCGCAGGCAAGACGACGCTCACAAGCTTGTTACTGCGCTTCTACGACGTGCAAAAGGGAGCGATCCGGATTCAAGGGATCGATGTGCGCGAGTTCGACTTGCAGGACTTGCGAAGCCACTTCGGCGTGGTTTTGCAGGATCCATACCTGTTTACAGGGACGGTTCAATCGAATATCCGACTGGGTACGGCCCAGATCACCGGGGAGGACGTGGCGGAAGCGGCGGCAAAGGTCAACCTGCTCGATTTTGTGAATCTACTGCCGCTGCGGTTCGATCAGCCGGTGAAAGAACGCGGCGCGGGCTTCTCAACAGGGCAGAAACAATTGATCAGTTTCGCGCGGGCATTGGCCCACCGCCCGCGGATTCTGATCCTGGACGAGGCAACGTCCAGCGTGGATACAGAGACGGAGATGAAAGTAAGGGACGCATTGGCGCGGCTGGTGGAAGGGCGCACGTCTCTGGTGATTGCGCACCGGCTCTCAACCATACAGCGCGCGGACCGCATCGTGGTGATGCATAAGACGCAACTGCGGGAAATTGGCACGCACCAGGAGTTACTCGCGATGCGCGGCATTTACTATAAGCTATACCAGTTGCAGTACAAGGAGCAGGAGTTGGAGGCTAAGGAAGGGGAGATCGGCGCACGGGTGCTTGGTGGCACAGGCTTTAGCCTGTGAAACGCGGGGGAATTATCCCCCGCTCACTCCGTTTTGAAGCCAACTCTTACCTCGTCGGCGAGAGTGCCAGGCTTCCGACGCGCATACAGTGACTTGTTCAACCGGATGTTGCGGAGCGCTTCGAAGAAATACTCCTCCACCGGCCGAACAGCCTTGTCGCGGCTCCGGTCGCCCGCAAAGAGAAGCTTTGCGTCTTCCACCATCGCCTTGAGATCGGCCCCCGTCATCCCGCGCGCTGCTTCGGCAATGGCGGCCGCGTCGACAAGGTCAAAGGGCGCCGGCAGTCCTACCAGACGCTCGCTGACGATGCTTTCGCGTGCCGCGTTGTCCGGAAGCCGCATTTCGAGCCAGAGCTCGATCCGGCCGGAACGTAACAGCGCCACGGGTAGGCTGCTGACGTTCATTGCGGTCAACATGACGCAAACGCGTTCGGCGCTGGCGCTCTCCATCCCGTCAAGCAGGGTCAAGAGGTAGCGGTAGAAGCCGCGTTCGGATTCGTTTTCGAAGATCACGTCGGCGTCATCGATAAAGATGATGGACGGGGCATTCTGCTTCGCGGCCCGAACGATTCTATTTAGTTTCGTGTAGAAGCATTCGGTTCCAGCGACCAGCGTGCCGTCAATCAGGAAGAACTTTCCCTTCAGACGGTGCGCTAATGCGCGCCCCACCGTGGTCTTTCCGGTCCCTGGAGGGCCGGCGAGAAGAACTCCGCGCTTCGGCTTCAGATTCAACTCCGTAGCCAATGCGTCGTTCTCAAATGGCAAGGCGATCTTCGTTTCCAGCGCCTGCACCACGTCATCGATGCCGCGGAGGTCAGCCCATGTGACGGGCTGCACCTCCTCCAACTCGACGTTGCTGGCCAGGTTGAGGGAGCTGAGATACTCGATAAGGGACTCGGTCGTCACCGATTCCTCCATCCGCATCCACAGACACGCCTTCTTGCTCGCCGCGGCGGTAAGCGCCGGGGCAAACCGGTGAATTTTGGCGAAATCGAGACCCGCCGCTTTGGGACCGAGCAGCTTGGAAAACAACGCCTCAAGGTCAGCGGACTCAAACTCGAAAAGATTCACCGCCTGCGAGGCGCGCGAAATGCAGTCTGGCGCGCCTTCGGAAGTTACGCCCACGATGAGCCGTTGTGAGGGCGCCATTCGCGCCAACAAGGCGCCCAGGACAGCCTCAAAGAGCTTCCCCAGAGTGTAGTTATAGTGATCGACGATGTTCACGATCAGGTGTAAGTCATCGATGACCAGTAAGTCAGTAGCGCTGAGCGCCTGATCGAACAAGTCGTGCGTGGCGCGTTCCAAGCCGCTCCATGCGTGGACCATCCACGCATCCACCAGGCTCTTGACACCCAGGTAAGTACCGTGTTTCGCGGCGCAGACCTGTTGTAATACGGCGGTTCGCCCCATCCCGTTATGAGCACGGAACTCCATGACGCGGCTGCGCAACAGGCCATTCAGCAGCGCGTCCGCGGCCTCTTGCTGGGCGGGCGTCAATGTGAGACGCGCACCGATCTCCTCGATTTGTCGATCTGTTTCCGCATGCGCCATGGCCTGCGCGAACAAAGTTTCCATTGAAGCCATAAGTTTTCTTCCAGTCGGTTTGATTTCCGCGGGGTGAAGACGGCAATTCGGCGAGAGATAAGGCTCACGCTTGATCAGGAGAATAAGAGCCGCTGCTTCGGAAGGAAGCTACGCAAAGGAGGGAGAAAGCAGGTCATCCATTGCGCGGGCAATACCCGGAACAACGCAAGTTGTGAGTTGCTGGGTGCGGTGCATGTTACTGCTCATTCGCGAATGGGACCTCCTTCCTTCAGGTGAGTGGAGACCCTCAAAAGTTAGCATAATTTCCGAGAGTGAGGCAAGAGGGAATTTGATGAAGGGGAGTTAAGAAAAATCGTGCCGCCGGGCGACGCTACCGAGCCGCGACCGTTTAGGCAATGCCCATGGGGGCCGATTGCCAATCGGCCGCAGCCTGCCAGGCTGCCCCACAAACGCCGCGTTCTATCCTGACCACAGAAACTCCATTCCGGGGAAACCATTGTCCATCGCCCTCGAAAAAGCCCCCTCCACCGCAAACCCGCGACGCTCCGCCAGCCGCGGCTTCGGCGACCTCAAGGTTCGGCCAAAACTCGTCCTCCTGCATAACGTGTTTTTCCTGGTCCTAGCCGTCTCGGTGTACGTCTCCGTCATCCCGGCGTTTGAGCACAAAATTGCAGATGCCCGTCAACGGGAACTGCGCATGGTCACCCAGATCTTCTCCGCGGAACTCCCCATGCAAGACAACAGCGAGCCGAGCGGTTTGGAAATCTATAACTACCGGGAGGGTTCACCCGGAGAGTTAGGCCTTTCGGCCGCCGGACGCGAATTTCTGGCTGCGCGGCCGAACGGAACGTGGCAGGAAGGGAGTGAGAGTCTGTTCCGGCTAGGCAAGAAACCTGGGGAGTACCGGCGCGTGCGCTTGCCCCGTTCTTATTATGAAGACGCGGTCCGGCAGGCAAGGCTTTCGCTCTTTCTGGTACTCGGGACAGTCTATTTCCTGACCATCATTGCCTTGGAGTTCGTGATTATGCCGCAATATGTGTATGGCCCGCTGCGGCAGATGCTCAGTGCTGATGAGGCCACCCAACGGGGCGACCGCGAACATGAGCTGATTCAGCCGCAGTACCTCACCGACGATGAGATCGGACAGATTATGGCCTCGCGAAATGAGACGGTGGCCCAGTTGCGGCGGCAGGAGGATACGCTAGCGGCGGCGTTGCGAAAACTCGAAGAGCAGGACCGCCTGGTAAGCCTGGGATTGCTTTCCACCAGCGTCGCTCACGAATTGAACACGCCGCTGGCCGTTCTGCAGGGGTCGATTGAAAAACTGCAGGAAACCACCCGCGACCCGGCGGCCAGCGACCGGATCGCGCGGATGTTGCGCGTGACGCAGCGGTTGAAAAAGATCAGCGAGAGTCTGCTGGACTTTGCGCGCCTCCGGAAGGACACTTTGGAACCAGTAGACCTTCGCGCTCTGATTGGCGAGAGTTGGAGCCTGGTAGCGATTGACGAGAAGGCGGCAGAAGTCGAATTTGAAAATCTGGTGGCCGCCGATACCTGTGTTACCGGCAATAGCGATCGTCTGGTTCAAGTCTTCGTGAACCTGCTCAGAAATGCGCTGCTGGCTATTCCGGCCGGCGGGCGCGTCCGGGTAGAATCAAGAAGGCTTCAGCGCGGCGGAAAAGAGTGGATCTCCTGCGTGGTGCTGGATAATGGCCCGGGCATACCGTCACACGTCTTGCCGAATTTGTTTGAGGCCTTCGTCACGACGCGTTTGGACGCCCGGGGCACAGGGTTGGGGTTGACGGTGGCGGAGGGAATTGTCACGCAGCACGGCGGCGCCATTACCGCGTCCAACCGCCCAGAGGGAGGGGCGTCAATCGAAGTGATCCTCCCGCGGCCTGTGTAGGGCAGGTTGGAGAACTGGCTGGCAGCCCGCCCTCTACAGTTTTTACGCCCTAGCGCAGCCGGTGCGCTGATCGCGCAGTTGGTTGAAACGATGAGTCAGCAGCCTTTTCGAATGCCGGATACTGGTCCACCAGCCGCGGGTCAGATTGATGTCGCCGTTCTCGACGACGATCTTGATTTCCGCAATTTCATTGAGGATTTTCTGCGCGATGAGGGCCAGTACGCGGTTCGGATGTTCGCCCATCCTGACGATTTGCTGGCCTCCGCTGAACAGCGCAAGCCGGACATCGTTCTGCTGGACATGAAGATGGGCGACTTCTCCGGCGACAAAGTGGTTGAGCAACTGCTTGGTCGATGGCCGGAACTGTGCGTCGTCATTGTTACCGGGTATCCCTCGCTCGAGGATATGCGGGCGACATTCAAGCTGCGGGTATTCGACTACCTGGCGAAGCCTTTTTCGCTGGCTCAGTTGCGCCAAACATTGGACAATGCCCGCGAGAAGTACAGCCTGGGCCGCATGCCGCAGGACCGGCTGCGCGAGCGACTGGGGCACCGCATCAAGCTGCTGCGGGTGGAGCGCGATTGGTCGCTCAAAGAGCTGGCCACCACCACCAAGCTGAGTGTGTCCCAAATCAGCTCAATTGAGCGAGGCGCCAACCTGCCCAGTATTGAGAGCCTGTTGGCGATCTGCCGCGCGTTTGACCGGAAGCCGTCGGAGATCCTGGCTTCAATCGACTTTTGACGGCAATTTGCGACACTCAAGGTGGGTCGGGCGCGACACTCGACCGAGGTTCACTTATCTTGTGCTCACCCGTCTGGACGCTGCTCTTTCCCGCTCTTGCCGCCAGTTTCGCCCCAAGCGTCCTATCGCCTTACGAAGGCGCTGCTCCGCCGCCCATTAGCTCGGCTTTCCCCATTAAGGAAAAGCTTTCGTATCGCATCGAGTGGCGCATGATCACCGCCGGCACTGCGGACCTAGAGTTGAGCCCGATTTCGGCGCAGACGTGGGAAACCAAGGTGAAGCTGCAAAGCGCCGGCCTGGTGAACCGCCTCTACTACGTGCACGATGACTACCTGATGCGTAGCGACAAGCAGTTCTGCGCCGCCACCTCGTCGCTGGACGCGAGCGAGGGCAAGCGCCGCCGCATTACAACGCTCAATTTCGACGAGATACGAAAGCGGGTCCACTACCAGGAGCGGGACCTGGTGAAAACGGCGGTCAACGACCGCGAGTTGGATGTCCCGGTCTGCACCCGCGAAGTCCTGGGCGCCTTATCCTACTTGCGGACGAATCCTCCGGAACTGGGGAAATCGACTCATGTTGAAGTGACAGACGGAAAGCGGCTGGCGAACGTCAAAATCGAAGCCCAGGAACACGAGAACATCACCGTGAACGGGAAGAAATACTCGACGGTCCGGTATGAGGCGTTTCTGTTCGACAACGTTCTGTATCAGCGCAAGGGCCTGCTGCATATCTGGCTTACCGACGACGCGGATCGGGTACCGGTGCAGATGAGGATCGGGCTGGGCTTCCCTGTCTATAATATCCTGCTGTTATTGAACAAACGGGAGAAATAAAGCCGGACTCACACCGCCTTCCGAGCCGCGACCGTCAGGGAGCTACCGGTTGGCAGGACTGGAACAACACCGCGGTCGCTCCCTGACGGTCGCGGCTCCGAAGTGTTGGCGCTTACTCCGGTACCGATTTCTTCGGCCTGTGCGCCGGCGGTTTTTACACTTCCCCACAACCTCCCCGCTCCTGAATACGTCATCATGAAGGAATGAGGAGTTTTCCCCGCTGGTTATTGGTGTGTCTTTTGGCGCTGGTGCTCGCGATTTCGCTCGCCGCCCAGAGCAAGATGAACCTTGACCAGCTCAGAGAAATGATCTCGTCGTCACTCGCCCTGAAGCACGACGATAAGAAGATCGCCGAATACCTGAAACACGTTGAACTGAGTGAGAAGCTGGATGACGCCATGATTGAACAGTTCATGGCCATGGGCGCCGGGGCGCGGACCATCCATGAATTGCAGGTATTGCGCGACAAGACAGCCAACTTGAAGCCGAAAATGGCGCCGCCTAGCCAGGACACTCCGGCGGCGATGTCACTCGGAACCCAACACGAGTACAAGCCGATTCCGCCGCCCGATTCGGTGAAGCAGGCGCAGATTCTTGACCTGATGCGCGAATACGCGCTGAATTACACGAAAAGCCTGCCGAACTTCCTCTGCCTGCAGGTGACGGATCGCTTTGTCTATGTGCCGCGGTATGGACGCGATATCAAGATTGACAAACTGGTGGCGCAGGTTGCCTATAACGAAGGCCACGAAACCTATAAGCAGGTCTCGCGCAACGGCCAGTACCAGTTCGGCGATGAGAACAAACTGGGCGGCGGCGGCAGTGTCTCAAGTGGAGAGTTCGGCAGTCTGCTGAGTAAGGTTTTCGAGCCCGCAAGCGAAGCGCAATTTGAGTGGGCGCGATGGGGAACGCTACGCGGCAAACGGGTGGCCGTCTACAGCTATTACATCGATAGCGGCCATTCGTCCTTCACCATTTCCTACAACAATGAGCAGCATATTGTGACGGCGTATCGTGGCGAGGTGATGGGCGATCCGGACACCGGCGAGATTACGCGCGTGAAGTTCGAAGCTGTTGACATCCCGGCGGGCTTCCCCGTGAAGGAAGCGGTGGACATCCTCGACTATGGGGAAGTCCAGATCAGCGGCAATCCGTACATCTGTCCCCTCAAGGCCGACCTCAGAATGTTGGCGCGGAGCGAGCACGGCGAGCAGAAGACGCACAACGAAATCAATTTCAAGCTGTACCAAAAGTTCGGCACGGAATCGACGATTAAATTCGACACCGCCGATATCAACACGGACAGCCAGCCCGACACCCAGCCGAACGGAGCGCCGGCCAATGCCCCCGGCACGCCGCCACCCCCATCCACCGACCCTACGCCAAACCCGCCGCCTCAACCGTTTCCGCAATAGCACGCTGGGTCCGGCCGAGGGCCGACGCGCGTTCGGCATCGCCGATGCGGAGTACCTGGCCAAGACCGCCCTTGGGACCCGTCGGTTTCCAGCGTTCAAACATGCGCTCTGAGGCAAAGCCGGCAAAAACCGAGACCAGCGGTACGCCACCCGCGGCGGCAGCATGCTGGCCCGCTGAATCGTAACCGAAATAGAAGCGGCTGCCGAGAATCTGTCGCGCGAAGGATGAAAACGGGCCGGTGTGCGTTTTCACCAAGTGGGGCGCGGCCAAGCGCTCCACCAGGGCGTCGACGCGGTCGGACTCTTCGCCTCCGGCGCCCCGATCGATGAGAATGGGGCGGCCGTATGTCATCAATTGGCGCACCACCGCCTCTTCAAATTCGTCGCCGATGCGCTTCTCCTCGTTTTCGCCGACGCCCAGGCTGACGGCGATCTCAGCCTCCGTGTCGTCGAGTTCCGGTGCCAGGTAGGGCGCTCCACCCAGGCCGAAGGTTTCCTGCAACCATTGATCGGCGAGCATCGGCAGAGTCGCCGGGGAATCGCCTCCATAGGCCCGGCTCTCAAAGAAGAAGTACCGCGCGTCATCGCATACCGGCACGATGCCCAGTTGTGTAAGGCGGGAATCGGGATCGATAACGATAGAGGCGGAGTCGTCCAGGATCTCTTCGAGTTCCTTGGCCGCCGTGACGCGGTCAAGAAGCAGCGCGGACCGCCCGTAGTTCACGGCGATCGGAAGAATGCGCGGATCGTCCAGGAACAACTCGGCGTTCTTCGGTGGACCCACGAAGCAGATCTCGGCATCCGGAAAGCGGCGCTTCATGGCGTCCAGGAAGACGCTGGTTACGGCGATGTCCGCGCCCAGCGTAATGCGTGAGAGCACATACACGCGCTCCACATCGCTGCCCCGGTACCGGCCGACGTGAGAGATGCGCCGGTAGCGGTGGACCAGCGCCGCGGTTTCAAACTGCGGCAGCGCGCGATGGGCCACGTGAGAGAAGAGCCGGACGTAGACGTCGACCAGAGCGGGCTCGAATAGGTCGGCGAGGCGCTCAATGACGATACTGAAAAACGCGCGGCTCGCTTCGGCGGCCTCGCGCTTGTCATCGCCCAGCGCTCGCTCAAGGAGGGCATCCAGCGCCCGTTGCGGCCACGTCCGGTCCGCAAGGCAGGCGTCGATCACCTGCCGCGCCAGGTCAGCCGCCGAGATACTTTCCAAGGATGGGCCTCAGTCTTTCCCGCGCCTCCGAAGGGATCGAAGCGCGGTCAGTCAGGATCGCGTGGCGGAGCGCGGAGCCACATTTGCACGTGCGCTCGGCCGGCATAGCCGCAACAGTTTCACGAACTACTTTACAGGCATTGCCGGCGTTCTGATGCAGAACGCGGACGATCTCATCCACCGTGACGGCGTCGTGGCCTTCATGCCAGCAATCGTAATCGGTGACCATGGCTATGGTGACGTAACAGATCTCGGCCTCCCGGGCGAGCTTCGCCTCCTGGAGGTTGGTCATGCCGATGACGTCCATGCCCCACGAGCGATAGACATTCGATTCGGCGCGGGTCGAAAACGCCGGCCCTTCCATGCACAGGTAGACGCCGCCTTTCTTCGCGTTCACGCCCAGGGATCCGCTCACGCGAGCGACTTCGGCCGCCAGTTGCGGACAAATGGGATCGGCAAAGCTGATGTGCGCCACCACGCCGCCGCTGAAGAACGTGGAGACGCGGCCGCGCGTGCGGTCGAAGAACTGGTCGGGAATGACGAAATCCGTGGGCCGGTGTTCCTCTTTAAGCGATCCGACGGCGCTGAGAGAGAGGATTCGTTCGACGCCAAGCAGCTTCATGCCGTAGATATTTGCGCGGAAGTTCAGCTCTGACGGAGAAATGCGGTGGCCGCGTCCGTGGCGAGCAAGAAACGCGACGGTCTTGCCTTCCAGTTCGCCCACGATGTAAGCGTCAGACGGCGCCCCAAAGTGGGTCTCGATTGTGACTTCTTCTTGAGCGGCGAAACCGGGCATGGAATAGAGCCCGCTGCCGCCGATGATGCCGATGGAAGCCTTATGTAGGAGCTGAGTTGACAAGAAACGAAAGCCTTTTTTCGAGGAGAATTAACCGCACCGGTCCGTCTATCGAAAACTGTGGACGGGGTCAGCGAAGTCCCATGATACCGATTGACCGGCAACAGCCCTAAAATCTTGGCATAACTAGAAGGCCGGTACCCTGAGCGCCGTGCTGAATAAACCGCTTTTGAGGCTTTTGAGGACTCAGCGTGCCCTACCGCGTCTTGTGTAGAATCGAACGATGTCCGGCGGGAGATCCCAATTGAAGCGCATTCTCTGTCCCTTAGTTTTTGTGTTTCTTGCCGTGGCGTTGGGAGCTTGCTCGCCCAAGCGAATCATCGTGAACAAAATCGGGAAAGCGCTGACTTCCGGTCCGTCGGCTCTGGATAGTGACGACGATCCGGATCTGGTGGGCGATGCTCTGCCATTTGCGCTGAAGACCATCGAGAGCCTGATCGTGCAGTCGCCTCAGAATCCTGACCTGCTGCTGGCGGCGGCCAGCGGCTTTACCGAGTATTCATACGTGTACGTGGCGCAGAAGGCGGAGCGCCTGGCCGGCGAGAATCTGGAAGAGAGCAATGCACTGCGGGCTCGCGCCCGGCGTCTGGCTTTGCGCGCCCACGCTTACGGGATGCGCGGTCTTGAATCGCGCTATAAAGGCTTTGGCGCGACTCTTGAAAGCGATCAGCCTGCCGCGCTGGCGCGTGTGAAGAAGCGCGATGTTGCTCTGCTGTACTGGACGGCGGCGGCCCAGGGTCTGGCCATCTCGTCGTCAAAGGACGATCCGGAGATGATCGCCGAGTTGCCGCTGGTGGCGGCGATGGCCCAACGCGCCCTAACCATCGACGAAACCTGGAACGAAGGCACACTGCCGGAATTCATGATGACGATGGAAGCGGCTCGCCAGGGCTTGAAGCCCGAGGATCGCCAGAAACGGATCGACGAGTATTATCAGCGGGCACTGGAGCTCTCCGGCGGCCGGCGACCGAGCCTGTTTGTCTCTTATGCCGAAAACTCATCCATACCAACGCAAAACAGAGCTAAGTTTCAGGAGATGCTGGAACGCGCTTTGAAAATCGACGCCGACCAGCATCCTGAAACGCGGCTTGCTACCCTGATTGCTCAACGCAGGGCGCGCTGGCTGGCGGGGCGCGCGGATGAACTATTTCTCGAAGGGTCCGCACCAAGCGGAAAGGTGAACTGAGATGCGGCGCTCTGAACCATGGTCGAAGCTACTCCTGGCGGCCGCGAGCCTGCTCCTGTTGGGAGGCCTGACGCCGGCTGTTCCGCAGACCGTGGTGAAGATGGGCACGCTCGCACCGGATGGCTCGCCGTGGCACCAGACGCTGCAAATTATGGGCGAGAAGTGGCGCAAAATTTCGAATGGCCAGGTGAAGCTGCTTATTTATCCGGGCGGTGTGCTCGGCGATGAGCCGGACATGGTGAACAAGATGCGCATTGGGCAGATCCAAGCCGTGGCCTTGTCAGGCGCGGGCATGTCCACCATTGAACCCGGTGTGATGGCGCTGCAGATCCCCATGATGTTCGATTCGTACGAAGAGCTGGATTATGTGCGGGATCGGGTAGCGCCGAAACTCGAGACGATGATTGCGGCTCGCGGGTATCTGGTTTTGAACTGGGGCGATGCCGGATGGGTGCATTTCTTCACCACAAAGCCGGTGACGCGCTTGGACGACATCCGCGGTTTGAAGATGTTCACGTGGGCCGGGGATAACGACAGCCTGGAACTGTGGAAGGCGAATGGATTCCGCGCCGTGCCGCTGGCGGCGACGGATATCCTTACCGGCCTCCAGACCGGGCTGATTGAAGCCGTTCCCACCACTCCGCTCTATGCGTTGCTGAACCAGAGTTTCGGAATCGCGCACAACATGAATGACGTGAAGTGGGCGCCGCTGGTGGGCGCCACGGTGATCTCAAAGAAGACCTGGGACACGCTTCCCGAAGCCGAGCGGACCGACCTGCTGAATGCGTCGCGGGAGGCGGGCATCAGTCTGCGCGGCAACATCCGAAAAATGGGTGACGATGCGGTGGCTACGATGCAGAAGCGCAAGCTGAACGTGATCCATGTGGACGCCGCAACCACCGCCGAGTGGCGCAAAGAGGCCGAAGGCGTATACCCGAAACTTCGGGGCAGGGAAGTCCCGGCGGACCTGTTCGATGAAGTGCGCCGGCTCTGCGACGAATACCGTGCAAAAACAGGAGACCGCAAGTGACGCCGGCCGCAGTGGCATCGGACCATGCCGCTGCCCCGCCAGACCGCCTGAGCAAGCCCGAGATGTGGGCTTCCGCGCTGGCGCTATCGCTGATGGCGCTTCTGCCGATCACCGAAATGGTGTCACGGCAGTTTAGGTTGCCGGGTGTTCCAGGCTCCACAGTAGTGGTGCAGCACCTCACCCTGTGGATTGCGTTCATTGGCGCCGCGATCGCTGCGCGCTCCAACCAGTTGCTGGCGCTTTCGGCGAACACATTCTTGCCGGAACGAATGGTGGCGCCGGTGCGGGTGTTTGTTTCGGCCATAGGCGCGGCCGTCGCGATCTGTCTGGCCTGGGCTGGAGCGCAGTTCGTGAACGCCGAGCGGTTGGAGGCGGGTGAACTGGCGCTGGGCATTCCGCGTTGGGTTGCGCAAGCCGTGATGCCGGCGGGATTTCTGGCGATTGCGTTGGGCATCGTTTGGCACGCGGCGCCGCGCTGGCGCGGAAGACTTATGGCTGCTATTGGGCTGCTGGCGCCGTGCGTCCTCGGCTTTCTGCCCGTGCCTCACACGGAGCCGATGCTGATTGCCGGAATTCTGGTGATCCTGATCGCGGCGCTCTTAGGCCTGCCGATTTTTGCCACCTTGGGCGGCATTGCGCTGCTGCTCTTCTGGACGGAAGGGGTTCCGGTGGCAGCCGTTCCGGTAGAGACATACCGCCTGGTTGCTTCACCCGTGTTGCCGTCCATTCCGCTGTTTACGTTTGCCGGATTTCTGCTGGTGGAGGGCGGCGCCAACCAACGCCTGCTGCGTGTTTATCAAGCGCTGCTGGGATGGATGCCGGGCGGACTGGCGGTGACAACGGCGGTGGTGTGCGCGGTCTTCACCTGGGCCGGTTCCGGCGTCACCATTCTGGCCTTGGGCGGCTTACTGCTGCCGATGCTCGTGAAAGCCCGATACCCGGAGAAGTTTTCCATCGGTCTGATCAACGCGTCGGGGTCGCTCGGCCTGCTGTTTCCGCCAAGCCTGCCAGTGATCCTTTACGGCATCTATGCGCGAACGCCGATCGATCAGCTCTTCGTAGGCGGTTTTCTGCCGGGAATGCTGATGGTGAGCTTGGTTTCCGGGTGGGGCGTCTACCAGGGCACAAAGAATAAGGTGGTGCGGACGAAGTTTTCGGGGCGCGAGGCGCTCAGCGCGGCGTGGGAGGCGAAGTGGGAACTGGCGATCCCCGTTATCGTGTTGGTGGGCCTGTTTGGAGGCTTCGGCACATTGGTAGAGGCCGGAGCCATCACCGTAGCCTACGCTTTTCTGGTGGAGTGCCTGATCTACAAGGGGCTTTCGGCCCGAACCGGCTACGCCAAGGTAGCGAAGGAGTGCGTCACGGTGATCGGCGGCGTCCTACTCATTATCGGCGTAGCCGTGGGTTTTACTAACTACTTAGTGGACGCGCAATTACCAGGCCGCTTGATCGAGTGGACTCAGGCGAACATTCATTCGAAATACGAGTTCCTGTTGCTGTTGAATCTGGCCCTGTTGCTGAAGGGATCGTTTATGGACGTGTTCTCCGCCATCATCGTCGTGGTTCCGCTGATCACGCCCATCGCAGCCAGCTTCGGCATTGAACCGGTGCAACTGGGCGTGATCTTTCTGGCGAACCTGGAGCTGGGGTATCTGACGCCTCCGGTGGGAATGAATCTCTCTTATTCCGCTTACCGGTTCAAGAAGCCGATTACTTACGTCTACCGTGCAACCTGGCCATTTTACCTGATTCTGTTATTCGGCGTCCTGCTGATCACTTATGTGCCGTGGATCACAATGGCGCCGGTGCGGTGGTTTGCGGCGCTCGGGAACTGATCCTCGTGACAAACGGACGCACCTACGCCGACTGAGCCGCGACCGTGAGGGAGCGACCGGTGGGTCCTGGTGCCGGCCTTCGTAGATCGCCCGCCCACCTTCTGAACCGCGCGCGCAAGCAAGCGGATAAACGCGCTGTACCTCCTGGGGCTGCCCTGCTGTAACTGCTTGACACGGGTGCCGCCTGCTCCTACGCTTGGAGTATGGAAGTAGAGCTTACCGCGGACCAGAAGGCATTTGCCCGACAGGCCGTCGAGACAGGAAGGCTTCACCGCGAGGAGGAAGCAGTACAAGAAGCGCTGGCTCTCTGGGAAGAGCGCGAGCGTGCCAGGGCGGAGGTTCGAGCCGCTGTCGATATGGCGGAGCGCTCACTAGCACGAGGAGAGGGCCGCCCCATCACTCAGCAGTCCATGCGCGACTTAGCCATTCAAGTTAAGCAGCGCGGACGGACGCGACTTGCCGCGGAGCAGCCCGCTGCCTTATAAATGGGGCATCGCCTTTCCCCGGAAGCGGAAGCCGAACTTGACGGCATCTGGTATTACATCGCGAACAAGAGCGGTAGCATCGATATCGCCGACCGATTCGTTGACTCTCTGACCGAGCGCTTTTATTTGCTCGCCCTGAATCCCCATATCGGACGCCGGCGAGATGCTGACTTTGGCGTCGGCATGCGCAGCCTTCCCGTGGGCGAGTACATCATCCTCTACCGGATCGAGGAGGAAGCGGTCTTAATCCTCCATGTAGTTCGTGGGAGCCGAAACCTGGAGGCGCTATTTGGCGCTTAGACCCTGCCACGCCGCCGCCATGGCGACCGTATAGACTAATCTCACCAACATCCGCCGGAGGAATCTTGCCCGCTCATTCTACTTTGAAGCCGACGGCTGCGTCGGCCACCCTGCTCTTGCTCTGCGCCGCGTGTTGCGCCGCCGCTGCCGATGTCAAGCCCATTTCGGAGGCCCCTTCCCAAGGGGATCTGCGCGAATTCATTTCGCACTACACCACTGACCGCGACGGCCTCGCCCGCACCTTCGATGCGCCCATTTCTCCTGTCCGCGATGAGCGCATGAAGAAGTTCTACACCGATTCGCTGGAGGCTCTTCGTAAGATCGATTTCTCTTTGCTGAATCAGGAAGGGAAGATCGACTACATCCTGTTGCAGAATCACCTGACGCACGCCATCCGCCAACTGGCGCTGACGCAAAAGAGAACCCAGGAGATGTCGCCGCTGCTGCCGTTTGCGCCGGTGATCCTGGGCCTTGACCAATCGCGGCGCCGCATGGAATTGGTGAGGCCGCAGCAAGACGCCGAGGCCTTAACCAAGTTGCTGAAGGAAGTGGACCGGACACGGCAGGCCCTGGAGGCGGGGCCTGAAGCTGCTCCCAAGCCCGCCGGCGCCGCATCGGCCGTTCAGCCCCTTCACGCGGACCGGATTGTGGCGCGCCGCGCGGCGATGACCGTGGGCCGCCTCCGGGAAACGCTCAAAACCTGGTTCACTTACTACAACGGATATGACCCGCAGTTTACCTGGTGGGTGGCTGAGCCTTACAAGCAAGTGGACAAGGCTCTGGATGAGTACAGCAAGTTCCTGACGGAGAAGGTGGTCGGGATTAAGCCTGACGACAAGACAACCATCGTCGGCGATCCGGTTGGCCGTGACGCCCTGCTGCTGGAGCTGGCGGACGCCATGATTCCGTATACGCCCGAGGAACTGATCGCCCTGGCCAGGAATGAAATGGCATGGTGCACCAAAGAAATGATTCGAGCCTCGCGTGACATGGGATATGGCGACGAGTGGCATAAGGCGCTGGAACACGTCAAAGACATGCATGTGGAGCCGGGTCAGCAGCCCGAGATGATCCGCCAGTTGGCGGTTGAAGCCATCGAATTTGTGGAGAAGAACAGCCTGGTCACAGTGCCGCCGCTCGCCAAGGAAATCTGGCGCATGGAAATGATGACGCCGGAGCAGCAGTTGATCAACCCGTTCTTCCTGGGTGGAGAAGTGATTCAAGTCTCATTTCCGACTAACACCATGACTTACGAACAGCGCATGATGAGCATGCGCGGCAATAACAGGCCATTCGCCCGCGCCACGGTGTTTCACGAATTGATCCCTGGCCATCACTTGCAGGGTTTCATGTCCGACCGGTATCGCAGCTATCGCCAGATCTTCGATACTCCGTTTTGGATGGAAGGGAATGCCTTCTATTGGGAGATGCTGTTCTGGGATCTGGGATTTCCGAAGACGCCGGAAGAGCGTGTTGGGATGCTGTTCTGGCGCATGCACCGTTGCGCGCGGGTCATCTTCTCGCTGAGCTTTCATTTGGGGCAGATGACGGCGCCGCAATGCGTGGACTATCTGGTGGAGGCGGTGGGACATGAGCGGGATAACGCGGCGGCCGAGGTCCGGCGGTCATTTGAGAGCGATTATGGCTCGATTTATCAGAGCGCTTACATGTTAGGCGCGCTGCAATTCAAGGCCTTGCATAAGGAACTGGTGGAATCGGGCAGGATGACCAACCGCGCCTTTCACGATGCGATTCTGCAGGGGAATTTCATGCCGGTTGAGATGGTGCGGGCGAGGTTGATAGGGCAGACGCTGACACCGGATTTCAAATCGAGCTGGAAGTTTTATGGGCCGATTCCGGAGGGGAAGTGAAATGGCCTAAGCTGGTCGAGAACCGAGAAAACAACCCACGCAGACCATGACCATTTCGCTGCCGGAACAACTCAAGGAGTTTGTCGACGAGCAGGTTGGGTCAGGCGGGAACAGCAGCGCCAGCGAGTACGTTCGCGATCTAATTGGTGGCGACGAAAAGCGGAAGGCGCAAGAGCGGCTGGAAGCACTACTTCTGGAGGGGATTCAGAGTGGTGAAGCCACCGAGATGACCCGCCAGGACTGGGATGAAGTCCGGAAAGAAGCGGTGAGTCAATTCGAGGCGAGAAAGAGCTGGAAGTCGGCGTAGCCGGGCGAACTTCTCAGACGTGAGGTGGAGAAACGATCTTTTGCCCGACCGTCACCGCTGCTCGCTGCGCTGCTCTCGCCTCCTTCACGATCGGTCCATACACCTCCTTATCGAACGGCGGACACCCTGTCGGGAACTGGCCCAACGCATTGTTCTTCTGCCGCATCAAGTACGTGCAATAGGTCAGCGTTTTGCAAACACGGCGTTCTTCCAGTTCGCCCTTCTCCGCCAGAGCGCAAGCGAAATCGGGGTAGGCAAGCGCGCCGCGGCCTAAAGCAAAAAACCTGATGTTGCCATTCGCCACATTCCACGCCCCAGCGTTCGGCGCATACCTCTGCAGCCAACTGTAACCGGCGCCGACCATCGGTATGCCGGGAAATGTCCGCTGCAATTCGCCCGCGATGCGGAAGTGGCGATCCACACCGTGCAAAGGATGCTCGGGCTCCAAATAGTTTCCGTCGTCCGGAGTTTCGAAGGGACGCGTCACATGC
>CAJCIT010000084.1 GCA_903970405.1 Acidobacteriaceae bacterium
GCGCAGCGAAAAGGTAAACTTCAAGATCCGGGAAGCTCAGCTACAAAAAGTTCCTTACATGCTTGTGGTTGGCGATCGGGAAGCCCAGGCTGGACAGGTCTCGGTCAGGCAACGTAAGCACGGCGATCTTGGTGTGCAGAGCCTGGATAACTTTATCGAAACTATCACGCATCGGATTGAGCACAAGACCATCGAGGATTAAAGGTCGCCGCGGCAACAAATCGCTGACGTAAGCGTCCGCAGTCCTGCGGACGCCGCGACGGTTAGGGAGCGGCCGGTTGCCTATCAACCCGGTCGGACTTTACAAGATAGGACCACTGCCGCGGACGCTCCCTAACGGTCGCGGCAGTGAAGGATTGCGACGCTTAATTAATTAGTTCTGGCTCCGTGACAGGATTTTCACCTTACACCCGCCGGCCAGTGCTAAGATCTTGGCTGCTGGCCGAGAATTAAGTCTTTTGGTTGCGCCGCCGATAAAAGTTGTGTCAGCATTCCTGAGGTTGAGCCGCCATATGCGCTATTTGGTAAATTGCTTAATAACGGTTCGGTGAAGCTTATGAAGTCATCCTGCCACCTCTGTGGCGTCGGGTTCTCTTTTTACAAGAGGCGTTGTCCTCGCTGCAGCGCCAACCGAAACCATTACTTGATGGTGGTGGGCATATTGTTTTTGCTCTCTTTGGTGGCTTTGTCCCGCTATCTGGAACAGTTCTAAAGACAATACCGTCCTCGATCCGGCCGTCCCTCTCTACAAGCGCTGGACCTCTGGCGCGAGGCAAAGGCTTTCAGCCGGCTGAGCCCAGAGTCATCTCGGCTGTTCCCCTGGTTAGGGTTGAACCGAGAGAACAGCCGACACGAATGTCGGCTCGGCAGGCTGAAAGCCATCAACGCCACTTAGTTTTCCATGAGGAGCCGTAAGATATTGAAATCATTGTGGCGCACGCAGTCCGCGAACCTTGGCGGACCATTGGAGCAACAGGCTGCCCGCGCAAACAAACATAAGTCCTTGAAAATGTTCGTTAGGGAAAAACTAAGTGGCATTGTTGGCTGAAAGCCTGCGCCACGGGTAGGTCTAGCCACGTCCAGCCGGTGATTTCACTTTTCTTCAGATTCCCGCCGCTACCCTGCTCCGCTCCTGAGCCGTCCATGTAGACTGAGGAAGTAGAGACCCACTTTTCGATGGACAGCTCCGGACCCCCGCGTGCAGGACGAAACAGAGCGAATCAACGCTGGTTTATCGTCTGGCTGGTGTTAGGGGCAGCCTTGGCCGGTGTCCTCTTATTCAATTCGATTGAGACGTACCGCTTCGTATCGCGAAGAATCGTCATCGATCAGGTTCGCGCCCAACTGAAGGCCCGCGCCCGAATCATTGAACGGGAGCTTCAGAAAAAACACCCGGAAAGTTACGAACAAGCCAGCGCTCTCATTCAGAAATCGGAGGAGGCGCGCGAAAAGTTGGTTTGGCACGAACTGCGCGCGCCCGATGGTCACATCGTTTCTCACAGCGGACTCGCCATCGAATCGCCCTTCCCCATGCCGGAGATCCACAAGCGGCTCCGCAATCATGACGAAATCTTTACAACCATATGGACTCCCAGTGGAGAGGTGGCCGTCGAGATGTTCGCCATGCATTTCCGTCCGGCGCGGCCACCTGAGATGCCAGGCATCCCGCTCGAGCCTCCAGATCCCGCTCATGCAAGCACAGCAGGCGCGAATTCCACTCATCCCCCGGGCGATGACGGTCCGCCGTTAGGCCCGATTCCGCCGCCTAAATCCATCCTGCCTTCGGCAATGCTCGAAATCGCCATGTCCATGGCCGACGTCAACGCCGTCTTTTGGCCCGTTCGGCGGAGCCTCATTATCGACTGTTCGGCGGCTTTTGCTTTGCTCGCCACAAGTCTCGTCGCGGCCTTGCGCTTCCGGTCTTATGTGCGAACGCAGGATCTTGAACAGCAGCTTCAACTCGCCCGTCAGGTACAACAGACTCTGCTGCCGCGGGCTTCGCAGATTTCCGAACGCGCGGAAGTGGCCGCCGAGTGCGTTCCCGCCTCGCACGTCGGCGGGGACTTCTACGACACGTTCTTGGTCAACCAGGACGACCTGGCGGTAGTTCTCGGCGACGTGGCCGGCAAAGGCGTTCCCGCCGCGCTGCTCGCAAGCCTTGTCCATGGGGCGATTCGTTCCAGCAACTGGACCGCCTCCAAGCGCCATCATGAACAGTCGTTAGCGCGGCTCAATCGACTGCTGATGGATCGCGCATCCGGCGAACGCTACGTCACCATGTTCTCCTGCTACCACGATCATAAGGCGCAGACGCTCCACTACATCAACGCCGGCCACTGCCCTCCGCTCCTGGTGCACCAGACCGAACCGGGGTCGTTTGAGGTCATCAAGCTCAAGGAGGGCGGCACCGTGATCGGCCTGCTGCCGGTGGCTGAGTATCAACAGGGGGAAGTCGCCATCTCACCCGGAGACGTTCTGGTGGTGTTTTCCGACGGAATCGTCGAATCGACTAACGCCGCCGATGAGGAGTACGGCGAGGAACGCCTGGCGCAAGAGGCGCAGGCCCATTATTCGGCCCCGGTTGAGGTTCTCCGTCAGCGCGTCATTGAGTCGGTTCGCCAATTCGCGGCCGGGGTTCCTGCCGCTGACGATCTTACCTTCGTCATCGTCCGCTTCTCGGCTCAAGTCCAAGTTCACAACGAAGTGGCCGCGCTGACTGCGGCTGTTTAGGCGGATTTCCCGCAACCCCCCGTTACTCGCCATCCGTCCATAATGGAAGTACGGAAGGCGCGAGCCGCGGCCGCCGCGATCGAATACCTGCCGGAAAAGGGTGTAGGCAAAGAGATGATTCATACTATTTGCGTCGAATCGGGCGTACGACGCCGCTGCCGGCAAGTTTTGACGATCCTCGCCTTGGTCGTCTCCATTGCGCCATTCCTGATGGCCCAATACCCCGGACAATACCCGCCGGGACAGTACCCGCCCGGACAATACCCGCCCGGTCAGTATCCCCAGGGGCAAGGCGGCATCGGCATCCCTGTCCCTCACATTGGCAAGAAGAAGAGCTCATCGGACTCCTCGTCGAGCCAAAACGACCCGAATGCCTTCAAGGCGGAAGGCACGGTCAAGAGTATTGACGACAAACAGATGATCGTGCTTACCACCGACTCGCGAACTCTGACCCTGAAACTTGACGACAAGACGAAGTACGTCAAGGCGCAGACGGACGACACTCAGGATTCAACCTCGTCCAAGCCGTCCAGTGGCTCGACTTCCAGCGGTTCGGATCAGAAGCCCGCCATGAAGCGCGCTATCGACAAGTCGGCGATTGAGGTGGGTTCGCTGGTCACAATTCAGGGTACCCAGGACGCGGACGGCAATATGATTGCGAAGGTGGTCGGCCTGAAGAACGCTCCATCGCCGACCATGTCCAATCCCTCCGGTGAGCAATCCGGTGCGAACGAGGACAGGTCTTCCAATTCGCCAATGATGACTCATGCGCCGCCCGAGGCCTCCAGCCGGCCCCATTTGACGCGCGGCGCTAAGCCCGGGCAGCCGGAAGAGCCGGATGACACGCCGGTTGCTGGGGAAGGCGTGACGTTTGAAAAGGACCCGAACCCGGAGGCGCGGAATAGACCGCCCGGTTCCGGGAACGACGAGATGCGCGCCGCCCCGGTGGATCCAAAGTTGGTCCCGGTTGAAAAGGCCCGCGAATGGATGAACTCCATGTCCGCCACGCTGCCGAATTTCGTGTGTAACCAACAAACCACTCGCTACCAGATGGAATCGAAGAGTACGGGTTGGCGGGCGCTCGACATCGTTTCGGCTGAGGTGGTCTACATGGACGGCAAAGAGGACTATCGGAAAATTGCCATCAACGGGAAGCCCACCAATAAGGGCATGATGGAAATCGGTGGCTCCACGTCCACGGGCGAGTACGGCACCACGCTCAGGGAGCTCTTTTACGAGGGGACGTATGCCCACTTCAAGTACAACGGTCCCGCGCGAGCCGCGGGCAAAGAGGCCATTGTCTTTGACTACGTAGTGGACAAGATGAACTCCGGCTGGCAAATCTTGCAGGGTGGTCAAAGCATTACGCCGGGCTTCAGCGGCAGCGTCTGGATCGACAAGTCCAACGGCCATGTCCTGCGGATCGAACAGCAGGCCGATAACATCCCCAAATCCTTTCCCCTGGATCATGTCGAAATGGAAGTGGAATATGACGTTGTCCACCTGGCCGCCGACCAGGCATTCATCCTGCCGGTCCACTCGGAAAATCTGGGCTGCTTGCGGGGGACGCCGAACTGCATGAAGAACACCATCGATTTCCGCAACTACCATAAGTTCGGCAGCGAAAGCACCATCGTGTTCAAGTAGTGCGCTTTTAGGGGTCCCAGGCCCTTGGATAGTACTGGGACGCCTAGTTCCATCTATCCGCAGCCGATCTCGGGAAACCCGTAAATACATGAGGTAAATTCGTGAAATCACACGATAATCTCATGTATCCTAATTGTCATTAGCGGCCACCATGAACCTTGAAGAAGTTGCCCGCCGGGCAAAGGTCTCCACCGCCACTGTCTCGCGAGTTCTCAATAATCCGGAAGCGGTCAAGGTCACTACTCGCGCCCGCGTGAATCAGGCCATTGAAGAGCTGAAGTACCATCCCAACCTGCACGCACGCAGTCTTGCGGGCGGCAAGAGCCGGACGCTCGGCGTCATCGTTTCGAACATGGAGAATCCGTTCTTCTTCGATGTGATCAAGGTGGCGGAATCCGATGCCCATGCCCGCGGATATGAAATTGTTGTCGCCAACACCGATTACCGGCGCGAACAACTGGTCCGGAGCATTCAACTCATGCTCGCGCGCCGCGTCGCGGGGCTGGCGCTGATCGTTTCCGAGATGGATCCGAGCTTGGTTCATGAACTCACCGCCAGCCACATCCCCATCGTTTTTTACGACGCCTTTACCAGCGAGCCCGGCATCTGGAACATCCAGATCGATTACGAATCCGGCATGCGGCGGCTGCTCGATCACCTCCACCGGTCAGGACACGCGCGCATGGCCTTCGTCAGCCACCACTCGAACTTGAGCCCGATGGGAGTTCGGGAAGAGATTTTCACCCGGACCGTTTCCGCGCTCTCGCCGCACATCGATTTCATGTCGGTGACCAACGTTGACGGTCTGGACGGCGGCGCGGCCGCCGCGCGCGAAATCCTGGATTCCGGTTTCGATCCCACGGCGATTCTGTGCGTGAATGACTTCATGGCAGTGGGTGTGCTTCGCGAGTTGCGGCGGCGGGATTTGCGCGTGCCGGAAGATATCTCCGTCACCGGGTTTGACGACATCAAGCTCTCTCAATACTGCTATCCGGCCTTGACCACGGTTCACATTCCACGCGGACGCATCGGCCATCTGGTCTTCGATGCGCTGGCGCCGAAGCCCGATGCGCAGCCTCAACCGGCGCACGAGTTCCTCATCGATACGCACACTGTTCTGCGCGAATCCACAGGTCCGGCGCGGAACAACGGAGTGGTTCCGGCTTCCGGCAGCCGAGCCGCCCGCCAGGATCGCCAGTAGGCTCAGATTTTTCCCGCGTTCGAACCCAGCGGCGTATGCTAACTCCATATGCAAAAACTTCTGTACACTACCGCGCTCGCCGCCGCCATTTTCGGCGCGGGCTACTGGTTCGGAACGGTTCGTCCGGTCCACGCCGCAACGCCGCGCTTCTTTGAGTTGCGCGAATACACCACCTACGACGGAAAATATCCCGACATCCTCAAGCGCTTTCGGGAGCACACGATGACGATCTTTGAAAAGCACGGCATGACGAACGTTGCGTACTGGAATGTGGCGGAGGGTCCCGAGAAGGACAAGGTGCTTTACTATTTGATGGCTTATCCGAGCCGCGAGGCCCGCGAAAAGTCATGGAAAGAATTCGGCGCCGATCCCGAGTGGAAGGCCGTTCAGACGAAATCGGAAGAAGGCGGCAAGATCGTTCAGAAAGTGGTTTCCATCTACCTCGAACCCACTGACTTCTCGCCGCTCCAGTAAGTGAAAAATTCTGCCCCGCAACCTAACCGAGCCGCGACCGTCAGGGAGCGACCGGTTGCTGTTCCACAACGCTCCGCTGATCGCCCGGCGCCCTCTTCTGATCTCGGCATGAGGGGCCGGAGCGTTCACCCCCAAACGATGAAAACTCGTTCCGACGACCGCCTCGCCCGTGGCGCGGTTCGGATAATTGTCGATCTGTCTCTGTGCGGTCGCCATAGCGTCTAAACTAGAGTTAGAAATGGATAACGGCTCGCTCGCGGACACTGGCCAGTTTTCGCATCGCTCGGAATCCGAAGTCTTTTCATGGAATGCAGTCGGGCAGGGCACGATTCTTGTTGGCGACTGTCGCAAAGTTCTTTCCAGCCTCCCGGGAGATAGCGTTCAGTGCGCGATCACGAGCCCGCCTTACTGGGGATTGCGAGACTACGGCATCGGCGCGCAGATTGGCGGCGAGGCCGAGATTGAAACATACTTATGCAATCTTGTTGCCGCTTTCCATCAGGTGAGGCGGGTCCTTCGTAACGACGGGACTCTCTGGCTCAACATTGGGGACTCCTACACCAGCGGCAACCGCGGCTGGCGGCAGGCCGATAAGAAGAATCCCGCTCGCGGTATGGCGTACCGTCCGCCAAATCCGAAAGGACTCAAGGACAAGGAGTTAATCGGGGTGCCGTGGCGTCTTGCACTGGCGCTTCAAGCGGACGGGTGGTACCTTCGCTCCGACATCATCTGGTACAAGCCGAACTGTCAACCGGAGAGTGTCAAGGATCGTCCAACGAGGTCGCATGAGCATGTCTTTCTGCTCTCCAAGACCGAGGACTATTACTGCAATCACGAAGCTGTCAGGGAGCCGACTCAGGAGCGGGGAAAGCTGCGGCAGCGCCGGGACGTTTGGGCGATCAAGACCGAAAGCTCGAAGGAAGCACACTTCGCGATGTTTCCGCCCGCGCTCGTCAGAGTCTGCATGGAGGCTGGAAGCATGCCGGGGTCGCTGGTGCTCGATCCCTTCTTCGGCGCTGGAACAGTTGGTGTCGTGGCGCTTGAAGCTGAGCGCGAGTTCCTGGGAATAGAACTTAAGAGCGAATATGCTGAAATTGCCCGCCAGAGGATTGCGGCTATCAATAGCCGTCTGCCCTTCGCTTCCCAAGGGTCTTTTTAGTCCAGCGGAATTCCCACTGAATCCGCGAGCCGGCTTCGAAAGTCATCCCAGTCTCTACCCTCCCGTGCCAAGACTTGGGCCACATCGAACCATGACTTAGTCGTCGGAGACTCCTCGCGGAGTTTCGCTTGGTCGACGCCGGTCTTCGAAATGATCGTCCAGTAGTCCCTGTAGCCATGCTTCGCAGCCTTCAGATGTGACTTCTCAGCTTCTCCGGCCCGGTTATGGGCGTTACTGTTGTCAGTTCCACCTTGGATCTCAATGGCGACCTTGTTGCGCAGCTCTCCAGGAAATTCCTCCTGGATACGAATGTCTGGGTCTGTCCCCAGGGAGATAAGCACTCTTCGTTTGGACGCATTCGCGACGTTGATCTTCCTGCCGTCTCGGGCGGCAATGTAGCCCTTCACGATTTCGCACACGGAAAGAAAGACCTCGAGCGTGGCTTGTCTTCCGATGGAGTTGTTGTTGCTGCCGTACAGTTGCGCCCCAAGTGTCAGGAGCGGTAACTCGGAAACATCGCGCGGTGTGATCCCCGGCGAGAGTTGATGAATAAGCTCTGCAAGATTCTGCCCCATTACTCTGCAGAACTCATCAAGGTCAGGTTTGTTTTTGGAATTCAACAGTCCCTTCTGCTCCATAGGCTTGAATTTGCTCATGCCCGTACCTGCGCGATAGAACCTCTTTTGCGAGATCCCGAGTAATAGCCGGTAATAACCGACGAGCGTGGGCTTGGCCTCCAACACGATTGGGACTGGAAAGACGTGTTCGTCTCGTATTCCGGCCGCCGCGAGGATTTGCTGCGCTTCGACAGGTACGAAGCGCGATATCTGCTGTTTCGCTGTCTCCGGATCGACGCCCCTGAGAGCCTCGCTCAAGGCGTCCGCCAGAGTGGTTTTGCGAGCCGCTACCAGCATTTGGTGGAAGATGACTTGACGCGACGAGTTCAGCGGGTTCTTGGTCATGCGAAAAGAAGCCTCCTCGGCGGTTGGCTGGAATAAACCAAATTTCTTCGAAGGCGGCTGTCTGGCGGGTCGGAGGAATCGGCGCCTAAGTCAGGCGCCGATTCCTTAACAACGAGTTCCTCATGTGTGCCCAAGAACGGCATGCGGCCGGTATGGTTCATTGAGCCGCCGCAGTTCGTCCTCATCCAGCTTGATGTCCAGCGCCGCCACGGCATCGTCCAGATGGCTCATCTTGCTTGCGCCGACGATCGGCGCGGTTACGCCGGGCTGCTGCAGAATCCAGGCCAAGGCTACCTGCGCGTTCGCTGCCCCGCGTTTCTGCGCGATCGCCGACAGTGCATCCACCACTGCGAAATCTGAATCTTGATAGTAAAGCTTGTGTGCAAAGTCGTCGGTTTTGGCGCGGACAGTTTCGCCTTTGTCGCTCGCGTTACGGTTGCCCGCCAGAAACCCGCGCGCCAGCGGACTCCACGGAATCAGGCCAACGCCCTCCGCGCGGCACAGCGGAATCATCTCCCGCTCCTCTTCGCGATAAACCAGGTTGTAGTGGTTCTGCATGGAGACGAAGCGGCTGAATCCATGCTTGTCGGCCAAGTGCAGCAACTTCGCAAATTGCCAGGCATACATCGACGAAGCCCCGATGTAGAGCGCCTTCCCCGCCTTCACCACATCCGTCAGCGCGTCGAGGATCTCCTCCATCGGCGTCTGCGGATCCAGCCGATGAATCTGGTACAGATCGATGTAATCCGTCTTCAACCGCCGCAAGCTGTCGTCAATGGCATGTCTAATGTGCTTTCGCGAGAGGCCGCGCTGGTTCGGATCGTCTCCCATGGGATTAAAGACCTTGGTGGCAATCACTACGCGATCCCGCGGAATAGCCATGTCGACGATTGCGTTCCCCAGAATCTCTTCGCTTACGCCAAGCGAGTACATGTCGGCGGTGTCATAGAAGTTGATTCCGGCCTCCCAGGCCTTCCGAAAGAACGGCCGGCTCTCCTCTTCCTCCAGAACCCATTCACGCCATTTCTTTGACCCGTAGGTCATCATGCCGAGGCACAGCCTCGACACCTTCAGCCCGGATGTTCCGAGATTGACGTAATCCATAGATTTAGTAAAACAGGGCCAAGCCCACTGAAGGGTCGCGGGCTGCTTCAAGTAAAGCGAGCGCGGACGCGTGTTGCGGCGCGTCCCCGTTCAGAGCGTAGGCCAGAACGTTAGCATCGAGTACTCCCGGCTCGACGGACATCGGCGTAGATGTCGCGCCGGTGAAGAGGGCCCATGTCTCCGAGATGCAAAACTGGCAGCTTGGGCTTGGCGCCATCGCCGAAAGTGCCAGCCGTCATCGCCACGCGTTCGCTCATGAGTTGTTCCAGCAGTGCTTCCACGGAGATACCTTGCTTCCGCGCTTCGTCAGTGATGCGGGCTTCGGTTTCGTGTGAAATGTCAATACTCATAGGACTGCTCCTTCTTTCAGGGTACGCCCGCGGACCGGAGATAATCCGCCACCCGGTTGCCTTTACTCTCGTTTTCTCCTATGCTCGGCACATGGAATTGCTTACCCATGACGAACTTGCGCGCCTGACCCCGCCGGAGCGCCTTGCGCTAATCTCGCAGCTTTGGGATAGCTTGGAAGATAGCCAGCTTCCCCTGACAGCCCCGCAGCGGGACGAGCTTGACCGCCGCCTTGCAACGTTCGAGCAGGACCGGCACGAGGGTATCACTTGGGCGGCTTTGAAGGCCGAGCTTGAGCAACGTTGTCCGTAGTGTATCCGGTTATTTTCGCCCCGGCCGCGCGCGCCGAGATGATCGACGCGCAGGACTGGTACGAGAACGAGGCTACAGGACTTGGCCGCCGATTCCGCGCGCCGGTTGACGCCGTGATCCAGCGCGTGAGCGCTAATCCCCGGCAATTTCCTGTTGTCTACAAGGGCGTCCGCCGCGCCCTGCTCCGCCGGTTTCCCTACGCTCTGATGTTCGTCGTCGATGCTGGTGAAACACTCACCGTCATCGCCTGTTTCTACGGCAGCCGCGATCCGGAGGATTGGCAAAAGCGTGTGAACTAGGGGCGGAGCTTTCCAACCTGCGACAATCGTCTCCAGACCATGGCGGGCTACTCGCACAGCGTCGGGAGCGTCACTTACCGCTTTGACGATCTGAAGACCCTGCTTGCCCGCGCCACGCCTCTGCGATCGGGCGACGAACTGGCTGGCATCAACGCGCGAACCGCCGAAGAGCGTGTCGCGGCGCAGATGGCGCTGGCCCAACTGCCGCTCTGTGTTTTTCTGAATGAGACTGTCATCCCATACGAAGACGATGAAGTAACCCGCCTCATTGTCGACACGCACGATGCCGCAGCCTTCGCTCCCATCGCGCATCTCACCGTCGGCGACTTCCGGAATTGGCTGCTGAGCGAGCAAGCCGGCGTTGCAACGCTCTCCGCCATTGCCCCAGGCCTGACGCCTGAGATGGCCGCCGCTGTCTCAAAGCTGATGCGCATACAGGATCTGATTGCCGTTGCCCGGAAGTGCCGCGTGGTGACGCGCTTTCGATCCACCGTCGGCTTGCCGGGGCGTCTCTCGACGCGGCTCCAGCCGAACCATCCCACGGACGATCCAGCGGGCATCGCCGCCAGCATTGTCGACGGGTTGCTTCTTTCGAGCGGAGACGCCGTTATCGGGATCAATCCCGCGTCCGATAGCGCCACCGCCGTGGGCCATCTGTTGCGGTTGCTCGAAGCCATCCGGCTCCGCTACAACATTCCCACCCAAAGCTGCGTCTTGGCCCACGTGACGACGCAACTCGACGCCCTCAACCAAGGCGCTCCGGTCGACTTGGTCTTTCAATCCATCGGCGGCACCGAGCTGACGAACCGTTCCTTCGGAATCGATCTCGCATTGCTCCGCGAGGCTAGGCAGGCTGCGCTTGAATTGGGCCGCAACCCCGCTAGTCGACAGGTGATGTACTTCGAAACTGGCCAGGGTAGCTCGCTTTCGGCCGAAGCGCATCACGGCGTCGATCAGCAGACCTGCGAGGCCCGCGCGTACGCCGCCGCCCGCGCCTTCGATCCCTTCCTGGTGAACACGGTGGTTGGCTTCATCGGTCCCGAGTACCTATACGACGGCAAACAGATTGTTCGCGCCGGTCTCGAAGATCACTTCTGCGGCAAGTTACTTGGTCTGCCCATGGGCTGTGACGTCTGCTATACGAACCACGCCGAGGCGGATGAAGACGATATGGACGCGCTGCTGACTCTGCTTGCCGCCGCCGGCGTCAATTATGTGATGGGCGTTCCCGGCGCGGATGACATTATGCTCAATTACCAGAGCACCTCGTTTCACGATGCTTTGTACGTCCGGCGGTTACTTGGCTTGAAGCCAGCGCCTGAATTTGAGGCCTGGCTTGAGACCCATCCCTTACCCGAGATGAAAGAAGTGATTCCCTTACTCACCGCATGAGCAGCGCTTCCTCGCTTCGCGACTTCACTTCCGCCCGCGTCAGCCTTGGCTGCGCCGGCAGCAGCTTGCCCACCGGCCCGCTTCTCGATTTTCGCCTTGCCCACGCGCGCGCTCGCGACGCTGTCCACACACCGCTCGACATCCGCTCCATCCGTACGGAACTGTCCGAATCCGCCGCCGGCCTTGAGTCCATTCCAGTTCGCAGCGAGGTTCGAAATCGGACTGAATATCTGCGCCGCCCCGACCGGGGACGCCGTCTCAGCGCGGAAGACCAGGCGACGCTCGCGGCCCGGGCGGGCGACT
The DNA here is from genome assembly GCA_903970405.1 of Acidobacteriaceae bacterium. GTDB lineage: Bacteria > Acidobacteriota > Terriglobia > Bryobacterales > Bryobacteraceae > CAJCIT01. The sequence continues at coordinate 11,932 of CAJCIT010000084.1, forward strand.
TCGAGATTGTTCCCGTGATTGCCGATGGGCTCTCGGCAATGGCTGTTCATCGCCACGCCGCGCCGGTCCTCGGTTTAGCGATGCGCGATTGGTATGCCTCCGATTTCCGGGTCGCGCCGGTTATTGTAGCCGAAGGGGCCCGCGTCGCGATCGGCGATGACATCGGAGCAGCCCTGGGAGCGAAACTGTCTGTTGTGCTGATTGGCGAGCGCCCCGGGCTCAGCTCGCCGGACAGCTTAGGCATCTACCTCACATGGCAGCCGCGCCGCGGCCGCAGCGACGCGGAGCGCAATTGCATTTCGAATGTGAGGCCGGAAGGGTTGAGCTATGAAGCGGCAGCCGCGCTATTGGTGTTCCTTTGCCGTGAGTCGCTGCGCCGTGGTCTCAGCGGCACGGGATTGAAGGCCAGCCTCTCGCAGGTTACTGCCGCCGGGTCAGCCGCGCGCGCGCTTCCGTGACGTCGGCTAAAGCTTGCTCCACGGTGGGCGCCAACGCTGTCAAGTGGCCCATCTTGCGCCCGGGCCGCGGCGCCATTTTGCCGTAGAGATGCAGCTTCACATTGGGCAGGGCTGTGGCGGCGGCCCAATCCGGTTCGCCGTTCGCCCATAGATCTCCCAGCAGGTTGGCCATCGCCGCGGGACACAACTGCGTCACACTCCCCAATGGAAGCCCACACGTTGCTCGCAACTGCTGTTCGAACTGGCTGGTGACGTTGGCGTCGAACGTGAAGTGGCCGGAGTTATGCGGACGCGGCGCCAATTCATTGATTGACAGGCTGCCATCGCGCTTCAGAAAGAATTCCACGCAGAGAACGCCCACCACTTGCAATGCTTCCAGTACTTGGCGCGCCAGCGCCACCGCTCTCCGCGACGCTTCCCGCGGCACGCGGCCCGGCGCAATGGCGATATCCAAAATCCCATTGACGTGCTGATTCTCTACCGCGCCGTAATGCACAAAGTTGCCGTCCGCGGAGCGCGCAGCCACCACTGAGAGTTCCGACTCAAACGGAATAAAGGCTTCGAGTACCGACTCCCGCCGGCCCACGCCATCCCACGCCGCGGTGAGATCGGCTTCGGTCTCGACGCGGAACTGGCCTTTGCCGTCGTAACCGAAGTCCGCCGTCTTGAGAATGCCCGGCAGCCCCAGCTCGAAGGCCGCCGTCCGCAGCGACCGAAGGCTGTCCACACGGCGATAGGGAGTCAGCGGAAGCCCGGCTTCGCTCAAGAACGTCTTCTCCCGGAGCCGGTGCTGCGTTGTGTGAAGCACCTGGCCGCTGGGCCGCACGGGACAGCACTCGGCCGCCGCCGCCGCCGTCGCTGCCGGCACATTCTCAAACTCAAACGTGACTACCGATACCGCCGACGCAAACCGCCGCACGGCGTCCAGATCGTCATAGCGCGCATTGATTTCAAGATCCGCCACCTGCCCGGTGGGCGTGTCCTCATCCGGCGAAAGCGTATGGACGCGGTAGCCCATGCGCCGCGCCGCGATGGCGAACATGCGTCCCAGTTGTCCGCTGCCCAGCACGCCAATAGTGCTGCCCGGCAGAACCAGACCGTCGTCCCTCAAGGAAGTTCATCCTCAAGAACCCGCTGTGTCTGGCGAGCCCGATATGCTTCCAGGCGAGCCCGGATCTCCGGGTGCTTGTTGCCCAGAATGGCGGCCGCCAGCAATGCCGCGTTCGTGGCCCCCGCGCTGCCGATCGAGAGCGTCCCCACCGGAATTCCCGCCGGCATCTGCACAATGGAGAGCAGGGAATCGATACCGTTCAGGATGCGGCTCTTGACAGGAACGCCCAACACGGGAATCGATGTATGCGAAGCGATCATGCCCGGCAAATGCGCCGCTCCGCCGGCGCCGGCGACGATCGCTTCAATGCCTCGCGCCTGCGCCGTTTTGGCATACTCCGCCATCCAGTCCGGCGTGCGATGGGCGGAGACGATCTTCCTTTCGTGCGGAATCTCCAGCACACTGAGCGTTTCGCACGTACGCACCATGGTTTCCCAATCGGACCTGCTGCCCATGACAACGCCTACCAGCGGATTCTCGCTGGCGGGCGCCAAAACAACCTGAGGCAATTCGGCCATGGATCGAGACGGAATCCGCCGGCTACTCGCCTTGCGCCGACACAAACCCTTTCACGCCATCGAAGGTATAGAGATTCTCAATCTTGATGAAGTCATAGCCGCCTTTCAGCAGCCGGTCCAGCAGATCGATAACCTGCTCGTGTTTAATAGGGTCGTCGTGGTGGATTGACTTGAAGCGCAGCCGCCAGTGGTCGGTACAGAACGTCTCCTCAAAGCCGCCTGGATACACCTTCTGGCCGCGATTGCTGATGAGCAGCAATTCCAAACCGTTCCCGTTGAACGTTTCGATCTTCTTGCCGAGCGCCACCGGATCACGGTCCCGCCAGTGGATGAAGACGTCCACGCCAATCAATTCCTTCTTGGCCGGCGGATATTCGCGCAGCACGTTGGTCATCGTTTGCGAAGGCGCCTTGGAGTACGAAACGGTCTTCAGCTTCTCCGGCTTCTGACCCATCCGCGCGGAAACAGCATCGGCGAACTCCTTCGTCCCCACTTTCTGCTTGCTCACGCCTTCCTGGAAAATGTCGTAGGTGTGGATGCCGTCTTCAATGGTTTTGAGCCAGGCGTTGTGAACCAGTTCCGCCACATCCGGCTGGCCGATATGGACCAGCATGAGAATCGCGCCGTGCAGGAGGCCCGAAGGGTTGGCCAGGTTTTGACCGGCTCGCCGTGGCGCTGAGCCGTGTATGGCTTCGAACATTGCACAACTGCTGCCGATATTCGCCGACCCGGCCAAGCCGACGGAGCCGGCGATCTGCGCGGCCACGTCAGACAGGATGTCGCCATAGAGATTCTCCATCACGATGACGTCGAAGACTTCGGGCGAGTCGGCTAGTTTCGCCGCCCCGATGTCCACAATCCAATGCTCCTTTTCGAGATCCGTGTACTCGGCCCCGATTTCATCGAAGATTTTGTGGAACAGCCCGTCCGTGATCTTCATGATGTTGTCCTTGCTGAAGCAAGTGACCTTTTTCCGGCTGTTCCGCCGCGCGTATTCGAACGCGTAGCGAACGATCTTCTCTGAACCGGGCCGCGAAATCAGCTTCAGGCATTGGGTCACCTCATCCGTCTGGCGATGCTCAATGCCGGCGTAGAGGTCCTCTTCGTTTTCGCGAACAATCACTACGTCCATCACCGGGTGTTTCGTATCGACGTATGGGTAATAGGAGACGCAGGGGCGCACATTGGCGTAGAGGCCCAGCGATTTCCTGGTGGTGACATTCAACGACTTGAATCCGCCGCCTTGCGGGGTTGTGATCGGCGCCTTCAGGAACACTTTGGTCCGTCGCAGCGATTCCCAGGCGCTCGGCTCGATGCCGGCGGAGATTCCGCGCAGGAACACCTTTTCTCCGATCTCGATTGTTTCGGGAGCTATGCGCGCCCCGCCTGCGTTAATGATCTGAAGCGTGGCGGCCATAATCTCGGGGCCGATGCCGTCGCCATGGGCGACCGTGATGGGTACTAGTTTCGAAGACATGTGTTTTTCAAACTCGGGCTGCTGGGCAATTGGCCCAAAGAGTCAAGATATCGCACAGCGCGCGCCTCTTTGCTATGCTGACCCACTTAGAACCCCATGCGCCCTCTCCTTCCAACCCTCCTCCTGGCCTTCAGTTTTCTTTGCGCTCAGGACGCCCCGCCGAAAGCGCCCTTCACGTACCAGCAGGTCATGATCCCCGTCCGCGACGGCATTCATCTCCAGACCGTTATCCTCGCGCCGGTGGGCCAAAGCGGTCCGCTGCCCATCCTGTTCACGCGCACGCCCTATGGCGTTCCCGCTAAGGCGCCCGATGCGCTTCCCACCAACCTCAAGGAACTGGCGCATGACGGCTACATCTTCGTTATCCAGAACCTTCGCGGCCGCTTCGGCTCCGAAGGCACATTCCTGCTCTCCTCCTTCGTCGACCTCAAGAACCCCAAGGCCGTCAACGAATCCACCGACGCCTACGACAGCATTGACTGGCTGGTGAAGAACGTCCCGAACAACAACGGCAAAGTGGGCATCTACGGCGTCTCCTATTCCGGCCTCACCGCCGCGCAGACGCTGCTGCTGCCTCACCCCGCGCTCAAAGCGGTTAGCGAGCAAGCCTCCCCCGCTGACGAGTGGATGAACGACGACGACCACCACTACGGCGCCCTCCGCGAGAGTTACGCCTTCGAATACGCCGTTATGGAGCAGGCTGACAAGAATAAGAACACCAACTTCGCCTTTGAGACCTACGATACGTATCAGTGGTATCTCGACCTTGGTCCTGTGGCAAACATCGACTCGAAGTATCTGCACGGGTCCATTCCTTACTGGGAATCGACCGTGGAACACCCGGATTACGATGACTTCCACAAACGCGAAGCCTGGGTGAACCTGCTTCATTCTTCGCCGGCGCCGAATCTGAACGTGGCCGGCTTCTGGGATCAGGAGGACCCCTGGGGACCGTGGGCCATCTTCCGCAACGCTGCCGAGCATGACCCTGATAATACGAACTTCATGGTGGCCGGTCCCTGGTTTCACGGCCAGTGGCAACGCGATAAGGGCGACCGCATCGGCATCATTCCTTTCGGCGGCCACGCCACGTCGGTGGAGTTCCGCGAAAACATCGAAGCGCCCTTCTTCCGTTACTACCTGCATGGCGAGGGAGCGAAGCCATCCTGGAAAGCAAGCATGTTTGAGAGCGGCTCAAACACCTGGCGCACTTATGCCACCTGGCCGCCCGCGGAAAGCAAGACCACCTCGCTCTATCTGAACGCCGACGGCACCCTTTCCTTCACCGCTCCGGCGAATACGAAAGAAGCCTTCCGCGAATACGTCTCCGATCCCGCCAATCCCGTGCCTTACCGCCAACGGCCGATCTCGCCCACGTATCCGGCCGGCGACTGGCGCACCTGGGAAGCCGCCGATCAGCGTTTCGTCGATCACCGCCCGGACGTCCTCACTTATGTAAGCGCGCCGCTGGATCATGACATCCGCATCGCCGGCCCGGTTTCGGCCGATCTTTACGCCTCCACTTCCGGCACGGACAGCGACTTCATCGTGAAGTTGATTGACGTTTATCCCGAAGACGCCCAGAAGCCGGAATGGAGCGAAGAGGCCGGCCCTTCACCCGGCCAGTACGCCAAGTCTTTGAATGGCTACCAACTCCCCATTGCGATGGAGGTGCGCCGCGGCCGCTATCTGCAAAGCTATGAACATTCGAAGCCGCTGACGCCGAACAAGCCGGCGCGTTGGGAGATCCCGCTGCGCGATCACGATCATGTGTTCCTGAAGGGCCATCGCATCATGGTGCAAGTGCAGAGCACCTGGTTCCCGGCGATCGATCGCAACCCGCAGCAATTCGTCCCTAGCATCTACACAGCGAAGGCTAGTGACTTTGTGAAGGCAACGCAACGTATTTATTCAACGCCGGCGCTGCCGTCGCACATTGCGTTGCCGGTGATGCAGTAGGGCTACGAGGACGCGGCGTTCGCCCGGGCGTGGTTTTCGCGGATGGCGGCGGCACGGGTCCTCAGCTTGGCGGCTTCGTCAGCGCGGTTGGTGGCGGCGAGGAGCAGGGCGTAGTTTTCGAGGGCCGTGGCGACGTTGGGGTGGTTGGGGCCGAGAGCCTTCTCGAGGATCTCGAGGGCCCGCAGGTAGAGTGGTTCGGCCTTGGCGTACTCGCCGCGGGCCCTGTAGAGCGCCGCCAGATTGTTTAGGCTGATGGCGGCGTTGGGGTGGTTGGGGCCGAGGGCCTTCTCGCGGATCGCAAGGGCGCGCAGGTAAAGCGGCTCGACGGCTTCTCTGTATAGTAACCGCGCTGCCCGGCTCACCACCAGCGCGGCTTGCCCGCGCGTCTCTTCCAGGCCGCCATGCGGCCGGCTCCGCCGGCGTGCGCAGCACGCGTCCCCACGTTCCCCCCATGCTATTCTGCAAATCTAAATGGTCCGGTTCGTCTCCCGCGCTATTGTTGCTCTTCTTTTCCTGGCCTCCGCCGCCTTAGCCGCCGAGCCCATCGTCGGGACCTGGAAACTCGAGTCCCAAAGCATGAACGGAGAGAAGCGCGACGTGGAGGAAATGACGCTCCGCGTCTATCCCACCGGCGACTCGTACGAGTTCGCCTACTCGGTGCCCGTCAACAAAATCCACTTCGTCAGCGCGCGCTTCGTCAAAGTCCACTTCAACGGCACGGAAGCCGACGTTCAGGATGTCAAGAACAATAAGGTGGGCACCGTCAAGATCACCAAGGGCGCCACCACCAAAGCCGGCGCCGAGTACAAGACGGTGATCTCCGGTCCCGGCCGGCCCACCGCGGAAGGCACCCTCACGGTCTCGGCCGATGGCAAGACGCTGACCGCCCAAACCACCGCCGTCATCCCCAATCAGCACCCCGTGACCTCTCTGCAGGTCTACTCGCGCATGTAACCGGATGACGTTCGTCCGGCGCATTCTTGTTCAACCTCAGCGCTTGTGGATTCGCCGCGCCCTCCTGCAGGTCCACCTCTGGACCGGCGTCATTCTGGGTCTTTACCTGTGCCTGATCGCCATCACCGGCTCGCTGCTGGTGTTCCGCGTGGAAATGGAGCACCGCGCGGCTACGCTTTGGCCCAACATCAAGCCCGCTTCACCGTCTGGCACGGGTCTGGCGCCTCTCACTACCGTTATTAATAATGTGCAGGCGGCTTATCCGAATGACACCCTGGTGATCGCCTATACGCCCACCCGCATCACGCCCGTCTTCCGTGCTGAAGTGCAAAGCCGCCGCCGCCGTTTCACTGTCGTGGCTCATCCGGAAACGGGCGCACTGCTCGGCGAGATGCCCGAACGGCGCACCTGGATCGACACTCTGGCCGACCTCCACACCACTTTGTTATTCGGCGTCAAGGGCCGCATGGCGAACGGCATCGGCGGCGCATTCCTGCTGCTGATGACGGCCACCGGCATTCTTCTTTGGTGGCCGGGCATCCGCACGTGGACCAAAGCGTTGTTTGTGGATCCGCGCCGAGGCTGGCGCCGCATCAACTTCGATCTTCACCGCGCCACCGGCTTCTGGGTGCTGCTGATCATCTCTTTCTGGGCCGCTTCCGGCGTTTACTTCGGCTTCTCGCGCGAAGTCTTCCAGTTCGTGAATCGCCTCTCGCCGGTTGTCACAGCACGTCCGCCCACCGTGAAGCTGGGCCCCGTCACCCAGCCGGTCCCGCTGGATCTGGATTCGCTGATCGCGCGATCGGAGGCGCTTGACCCCGGCACTACGCTTGCGGGCGTGCGCTTCCCTTACAGCCGCCGCGCACCGATTGAGATTCTGCGCCTGCGGCCCGGCGGCTATGGCTGGGATTACACCAACACGCTGTACTTCAATCCTTACGACAGCACGCACATTCAGACCTGGCGTTATGGCGTCAACCAAACCCTGGGCGACTGGTTCATCTGGCTGCAGGTTCCGCTTCATTACGGCGTCTTCTGGGGATTGGGGTTTAAGATTCTGTGGGCCTCGCTCGGCTTGGCGATTCCGCTGCTTGTGGTCACCGGCGCAACCATGTACTGGAACCGCATCTGGCGCCACCGGGTGAAACGGTGGTCGGCCCGGACGTAGGGTAGCCTGGGGCAGGCTGCGGCGGGTTGACAACCGGGCTGACAGCCCGTTGCGGGAGCAGACGGTGGCGGTCGGTTGGGGCTGCGCGCTCAGATCACGAAAGAGAGATGAGGATCTTGGTGAATGAGGCGGGCGAGGCGTTCCAAGCGTCCAGAGCGCTGCCGGCTTCTTCAAAGGGAACCGTGGTGGTGATGGTGGCATCCACCGGAAACTTGCCGGCTTCGAGCATGCCGATGACCGCGGGGAACTCAGTGGCCGAGTTCCGTGAGCCGAGAATGTCGAGCTCCTTCAGAATGAAAAGCTTGGTTTCATAGGCCACCGGCTCTTTCGCATAGCCGACGTACGTGACGCGGCCGGTGTAGGCCACCTCTTCCACCGCGAAACGGAATGTGTCCGCTGTACCGACGGCTTCAATGATGACGTCGGGACCATGGCCGCCGGTGAGTTCCTTCAAACGGGCGCGCGCGTCGGTGGTGCGGGAGTTGATGGTTTCGGCGGCGCCGGCCTGACGGGCAATCGAGAGCTTTTCATCTTCGACATCGAGCGCGATGACGCGCGCTCCGCGAGCAGCCGCGCCGGCCATGGCGCCGAGACCGACGGTGCCGCAGCCAATGACGGCAACCGAATCAGACGGTTCTACGCGCGCCCGGTTGACGGAATGAAATCCGACGGCAAGCGGTTCGACGAGAGTGAGTTCGCGGACACCGAGTTTGTCTGACGGATAGAGCTTCCGCCACGGGGCCTTGAAGTAAGGAGACATCGCGCCGTCCTGCTGAACGCCGAGCGTCATGTTGGCGAGACACGCGTTGGGGCGATTGCGAAGGCAGGAGGCGCAGCGGCCGCAGTTGTTATAGGGAAGCACCGCGACATTCATGCCGGGCCGCAGATGACCGGGGACGGCAGTGCCCATCTCGAGAATGGTGGCCGAGATTTCATGGCCCGGAATCCGCGGATAGGACACCAGGGGATTCTTCCCGCGAAAGGTATTGAGGTCTGTTCCACAGAGGCCGATGCGGCGAATCTGCAAGGTCACTTCTTCGGCTGAGGAGACTGGATCGGGGACATCGCTGTAGGAAGTCTGAAGCGGATGGGTAATGAGGAAGGCTTTCATGTCTTGGCGCGTGCCTGTATAGGGCAAATCTTCCGCTCATTATGACAGGAAGGAAGTGTGCCCAAACGCCAGGTTCGGCGGAAGAACGAAAATGGGCCACAGGGAAACTCCCGGTGGCCCATGG
>CAJCIT010000085.1 GCA_903970405.1 Acidobacteriaceae bacterium
GATGGAGCTGGTTTGATCTTCGCTGCTGACGTCAATTGGCGTCACCTTGGCTTTCGGGAACCAGGCGTCAAGCGTGAACGGGATGATGTCAGGGCCAACCTCCGCCTCGACAACGCTGAATCCCTTTACAAGTAAACCGTCGACGGTGGTATGCGGCAGGCTGAAGTGCAGAACGATTTTGCCGCCGCGCTGGATGGCGGTGAGATCGCCAACTGCCTGCGGAATCTGCGGCGACGGCGGAAGAGGATCGGTGACGTAACCGCACGAAGCGAGGAGGAGAATGGCGGCGAGAGTTTGAAAAACCAGCAACGCTGGACGGACGCTCGACGCAGGACCCGGCATCAGAGAATATACCGGCTCAGATCCTGATCCTTCACAATATCCGCCAGTTGCTTTCTCACATAAACAGCATCGATGCGCACGTTCTTGCGCTTCAAGTCAGGCCCTTCGAAGGAGATTTCCTCCAGCAGTTTTTCCATGATGGTGTGGAGGCGGCGGGCGCCGATGTTTTCCATCGATTCATTCGCCTGCGCGGCGATCTTCGCAATTTCAATAAGCGAATCTTCGGTAAAGGTGAGCTTGATGCCCTCGGTTTCAAGCAACGCGGCATACTGTTTGATCAGCGCCGATTTTGGCTCTTTGAGGATGCGGATGAAATCGTGCTCAGTCAGCGACTTCAGTTCCACGCGAATGGGAAAGCGGCCCTGCAGTTCGGGGATCAGGTCACTGGGCTTTGAAACGTGGAACGCGCCGGCCGCGATAAACAGAATGTGGTCTGTGCGAACGAACCCGTAGCGCGTGTTCACCGTGGTGCCCTCCACAATCGGCAGAATGTCGCGCTGCACGCCTTCGCGGCTGACATCCGGACCATGGCCCCCTTCGCGGCCGGCGATTTTATCGATCTCATCGAGGAACACAATGCCGTTGCGTTCCACGCGCTCCAGCGCGATGCGCGTCACTTGGTCCATGTCGATGAGCTTGTGTTCCTCTTCCTGAATGAGGTACTCCAGAGCCTCGGAGACGCGCATGTTGCGCTTCCGTGTGCGAGGACCGAAGAGCCCGGGAATCACATCCTTCAGATTGATATCCATCTCCTCGATGTTGCCGTTGGTGGAAAGTTCAAACGTGGGCCCGCGCTCTTTCACGTCCACTTCCACGGTGCGGTCGTCCAGTTTGCCGGCGCGCAATTTTTCCCGCAGCTTTTCCCGCGTTTTCTCCGGCGGCTCCGCGCCCTCGGGGGCGGGCGGCAGCAGCAGATCGAGCAACCGTTCTTCGGCGTTGTGTTCGGCGCGGTCTTCCACCTGATCCAGCCGCTCCTCGCGCACCATGTCGATGGCAATGTCGACCAGGTCGCGAATCAGCGATTCCACGTCGCGGCCGACGTAGCCCACCTCCGTGAATTTGCTGGCTTCCACTTTCAGAAACGGAGAGTTGGAGAGCTTCGCCAGGCGCCGGGCGATTTCGGTCTTGCCGACACCCGTGGGCCCAATCATGAGGATGTTCTTGGGCATCACCTCTTCGGCCATTTCAGGATCGAGCTTTTGCCGCCGGACGCGGTTTCGCAGAGCGATGGCGACAGAGCGTTTCGCGTCCGCTTGGCCGATCACGTGACGGTCGAGCTCGACCACGATTTCGCGGGGCGTGAGTTCATCGAGCAACGGCGTTTCGTCAGACGAGGTTTGTGGCAGATGAATAACCATTAGCCGAGCTCCTCAACGACGATGTTGTCATTCGTATAAATGCAGGTGTCGGCGGCCACCTTCATGGCCTTCTCGACAATTTCGCGCGCGCTGAGAGTAGTGTTCTCAAGCAGCGCGGTAGCGGCCGCCTTCGCGAATCCACCGCCTGAGCCGATGGCGGCAAGCGGCGTATCGGGTTCGATAACGTCGCCTGTTCCGCTCACAATGTAAATGTTCTGGGTGTCCGCTACCAGTAAGAGGGCCTCGAGGTGGCGCAACATGCGATCGGTTCGCCAGTCTTTGGCGAGTTCCACGACGCTGCGAGAAAGGTTCCCGGCATATTGCTCAAGCTTGGTTTCGAAGCGCGCGAACAGAGCAAAAGCGTCGGCAGTGGAACCGGCGAAACCGCTGACAATCTTGCCGCCATAGAAGCGCCGGAGTTTCCGCGCGCCACCTTTAAGGACCTCACTGCCCATTGTTACTTGACCGTCGCCTGCTATTACTACCTTCCCGTTGCGGCGCACGCAGAGAATCGTCGTCGAACGGATACGTGTCTTCATGAATGGCTGACTTCATTTCAGCACAGCCGCCCAGCGCCTATCTCGGGGTCATGTGAGCTTGCCAGGTCTCGATCAGACTGCGAACCGCCGGGGGCTTCCGCCAGCGGATGAGGTTCCAGAGGAGCTGGATGGCCGCGTAGCTGAAATAGAGCAGGACAATCCAATGCCGGATATGGCTGCTGGTGTAGCCCACCCAGTCGTTGCGATTGCCAAGAGCGGAAAATACGAAGCCTGCGATAAACGTGACAAACAGAGCCAGCGCCTGCCACCAGCGGAGCTCCATTCTTAAGAGGAAGACCAGGGCCACCACGCTTTGGCCGGCGGTAATCAGCAGTTCCATTTGCTGGGCTTCGTCAAAATTAATGACAGACGGCTTGCCCGCGCCTAGTGACAAGATGACAGGCAGCATGGCCACCAGCAGCGTCCATTGATTGATATTGCTCGAAGTGATGTTCATCAGGGCGACCGGCGCCTCGTCGTCCTGGCGCGCGAAATAGAACGTGGAGGCAAGTTCCGGAAACTCTGAGATGACAGGCGCCAGCCACTGGATCATGAGAAAACTCGGGATGCCGACCGCAGTGGCGATGGCGATGAGGCTGCCGAGGAAAGGCTCGGCCGTGAAGTAGATCAGAGATCCGCCGGCCATGAAGCAGGCTGCGATGGCGAGGGTCCGGAGGCCGCGCGGCGCGGTTACAATGGCGCGCGGAACGGTTTCCAGATTGCCGATCCCCTCATGGCCTTCAGGCGGCAGCTTCATAAGAACGATGAGATAAGCGAAGTAAAGCGCAATCAGAACCACGGAATCCCACAAGGTCAGTGAGGCCTTCCACCAGATGAAGAGCACATAACAAAGCGGAAGGGTGAGGCCCGCCACCTCTACCGAATGAGCCGGATCAAGCCGGATAGCGCGGAGCGGTTCGCCGGTTCGGCGGCGGTGAAAAAGGGCCGCGATGAAATAGATCATCGGCCAACCGATGCCAATCAGCAGGCGAAGCGCGCCGGTGAGATTCGCCAGCAGCAGGGCACGCTGTTGGTGCCAGGCGAGCACGGCTTCCACCGCGAACTCGGGCAGGGTTTGCATCCAGGCCAGCATCGCCAGCGCGAACCCTTGGGCCACGAAGAACTGAGCCGATTCCGCGCCCCAGGCGATCAAGATGGATGCGCCAAGAATGCAGGGAGTGGTCCACAGGGCGGTCCAAGGGCCGAACTCGCGCAGTGGCGCCGCCACGAACAACAGTAATGCGAAACCGCACTGTCGTTGCCAATAGCCGCCAGTCGGCATCGCCGGGCGGAGCGGCAAGCGACGTCGTGGCGAGGGTAGATTCAGCAAAGCTGAGTTTCTCATGCAATCGCGCACAGCGCGGCTTTCGCCGCAAAACAGCGGCGTCGCGCCGCAAAAAAGGGTCTGTCCCTTTTCCCGGGAAAGCATTGAGTGAAAGGGGCTTACTATTTTCCGCGAGCCGTCGCCGGAACAGCCGAATTGAGGCAAGTAACCGCCAGATAGCGGCCCCCGTTTCCCGCCCAAACCAGGGCTTCGCCGCAACCCGAGCGCAGTACTCCAAGAGGGTCCGTCCCTTTTCTCTGGGAAGGCGTTGAGGCAAATGGACTTACACTCGTCTGAGAGCTGCTGGAGAGGGCTGGAGAGGGCTGGAGAGGGCTTTCAACGATCGCCGGCACTGAACTGCCTGCGAAAGCGAGCGACTCAACTTCGTCGATGACGCTCTAAAGCGATCAGGGCTTCGCCGCAACCCGAGCGCTGTCAAAAAAAGGGGTCAAGAAAAGGGGTTCAAGAAAAGGGGTTCAAAAAGGGTCTGTCCCTTTTCCCTGGGAAAGCAACAAGAAGGGTCCGTCCCTTTTCCCTGCGTCCCTTTTCCCTGGGAAAGCATTGAGGCAAATGGACTTACCGCTGGAGAGGGCTTTTCAACGATCGCCGGCACTGAACTGCCTGCGAAAGCGAGCGACTCAACTTCGTCGATGACGCTCTAAAGCGATCAGGGCTTCGCCGCAACCCGAGCGCTGTCCCCCCCAAAGGGGTCTGTCCCGTTTTCTGGGGAAAGCGTTGAGTGAAAAGGGCTTACCATTTTTCCGTGAGCTGCTGCGAGTCGCTTCAGAACTGCGAATTGAGGGAAGCAACGGCAAAGTAGCGGTCGCCCGTTTCCCGCCAAAAA
>CAJCIT010000086.1 GCA_903970405.1 Acidobacteriaceae bacterium
AATCGGGATAGGGGGGAGCTTCACAACTCCGCCCCTCCCACACCACCGGACATGCGGGTCCGCATCCGGCGGTTCGGCCGGTTGAGCTACCGGCGCACAGTCAATCTCGGAATCCCGAGCGAGTCGAAGTAAGCATTAGGCAGCGCAAAGCTGAGCGCCGGCGATGCCGCTAGACGCCACGGGCCATGGGCGCTGCCCGCCGTTTGTGCGGCGAGATCCTTGCCCACACCCCGTTTGCGAAGTTCGGCGAACCGCACCGTGCCCCGCTTCCACTGCTTCCAGATCGCAGACCGCAGCCTGCGCCTGAGCCACTGCTCAAGACCTTCCAACACCGACGGCGTTTCGCACTTCCCGAAGTAAACGATCCATCCCCGTAGATAGCGGGACAGTTCGTCAGCCATCCGTTCCGTGCTCACACCCCGCGTCCGGCTCGTCAGTTCCCGCACCCGCTCCTTGAACCGGTCCACCGCTTTCGGCGCGATGCGCCGCTTTGGTACGCCACTGTTCGTGAAGCTGAAGCCCAGAAACTTTCGCTCCCAGGGCCGTGCCACCGCACTCTTCTGTTCGTTCACCTTCAGCTTGAGCTTTGCCGTCAGGAACCGCGTGATGCTTTTCATCACCCGCTCCGCCGCCCGCCGGCTGCGAACGTAGATGTTACTATCATCCGCATACCGTGCAAAGCGCAGACCGCGCCGCTCTAACTCCCGGTCGAACTCGTCGAGCACAATGTTCGACAGCAAGGGTGATAAAGGCCCACCTTGTGGCGTGCCCTCATCCACCGGATTCGCCAGCCCGTTTTCCATCACCCCGGCTCGCAGAAATGCGCGAATCAGCGTCAACACACGTTGGTCGCCCACTCGCTCTGCGATCTTTGCCATCAGTCTGTCGTGATTCACCCGGTCGAAGAACTTCTCCAAGTCCAGGTCCACCACCCAGCGATAACCGGCGGCGATGTATTGCTGCGCCGCTTCAACCGCCTGATGCGCCGAGCGTCCGGGCCGAAACCCGTAGCTATGATCAGAAAACGTTCCGTCCCACTTGCGTTGCAGTACCTGCATCACCGCCTGCTGAATCAATCGATCCAGCACCGTCGGGATGCCAAGCTTGCGCACCCCTCCGTCCGGCTTCGGGATCTCTACCCGTTTCACCGGCTGCGGCTTGTAAGTCCCGCTCAGCAGCTGTTCACGGATCTGCGGCCAGTACTGTTTCAGATACGCCGGTAACTGATGAACGGTCATCCCGTCCACACCAGCGCTACCTTTGTTGGCCTTGACTCGCGCCAATGCCTGCTCGCAGTTTCCCCGCTCGCAGACCTCTTCCATCAACTGTTCGCCAATGGCCGGGCTTTGGGTCCCGCGCTTCCCCGCAAGCGATTCGGTCCCTTCCTTCAGGTCCTTCGGGGCTTCACCCCTATCCTCCTGCTCGAAGGCCAACACCATTTGCTGGTCGCGCGCCAAGCTACCGCTGTGCGCTAGTTGGTTCTTCTGCCGCTTGTCGCTCATGACGTGCGCTGCCTACTTGCCACTCCCATTAACCCCTTCCGGGGACCGTTCGGGCCTTCAGCACTTGCGTGCCTACTACGCCCTCCGCTGACTTCTGCCGTCCGGTCAGGATCGATTGCTCGACCCTCAGTCCTGAATCCAGGACTAACGGCAGATCTCCCGAGGTAAGTTCGACCGCCTTCCGCACGCAACCGCCGAATTTACAACCAGTGCCCTTGATGGATATGGACTTCGTTGTCACTTGCCAACTCGTCCGGCACCGTATGCCTCTGATCCGGTTCTTATACATCGGCTCGTACGTTTGCTCCACGCTTCTTTCAGACCCCGCCTCACGACGACGCCCTTGCGCTTCGCTATCACTTCACCTCCATCAGGTTGTGAAAAGGACTTTCACCTTCGAGCTGTCGAACATGCTCGGCACACAAGCAAAACGCCCGGCTCGAGGAGAGCCGGGCGTTTTGCGGTCCCTCCCTGACGGTCGGGCCTTGGCGTTTGCGGTTAATTTACTTCGGAGCGCTCGGAGCCGGCTTCACGGCCGTGGTGGGAACCGGTTTGGGCGCAGGCGCGGCTGGCGTCGAGCTAGGCGCACCACTGGCCGAACTCTTGTCGTACAGCGAGATCACATCTTGTGTGATGTCAATGGCGCTACTGGCCCAGAGCACCGGAGTCTGCGGATTGCTGACATCAAGAACCATGGTGTAGCCGTTGTCCTTGGCGTATTTCTCAATCACTGCCATCATGCGCTGGCCCAGGCCCTGGAGCAGACGCTGCTGCTCGCCCTCAAACTCTTCTTGAGCATCCTGCATATCCCTGTTCAGGCGCTTCTTCTTCTCGTCGATGTCGCGCGCCAACTGGGCCCGCTTCTCTTCGGAAAGCAGGTTGCCGCCTTTGCGCATCTGGTCTTCCAGTTGATTCACTTCGTTCTGGCGGCCCTCAATATCCTTGCGCTTCGGGGCAAACTTGACTTCCAGCTCACCGGCAGCCTTCTGGCCGTCCTTGGTACCCACAATGGCGCCCTGCACGCTGATCACACCGACTTTGCCGGGCGTCTGCGCCATGACAGCGCTCGCCACACCCAGGACGGCGACTGCCGCCGTCAACAAACTTCTCTTAACCATTACTCGCAAATTCCTTCCTAATTGACTGACGTTTAACGCGACCACTGCCCAACCCGCAAAACCGTCAGAATGTACGGCCGATCGAGAAGCGGAACATCGAATGCTTCTCACTGTAAGGGATGAGCAGGGGATAAGTTGACAAATAATTCTGATACGTCGCCGCGTTCGGGAAGTATGATTGATCCACGGCCTGCGGCGTCGCCAGGTTCGTATTCAGAATACTAGGATTATACGCCCAGTAGACCCGAAAAGGTGCATTCACCACCGGCATCATGACTTGAAGTTCAAGTCCTGTGGAGGCCCGGAATTGCTGGCTGGGAGCAAAAATGACGGCCTTGGGGGTGAAATTTGCCTGCGGGAACTCCGCGTTGAGCTGTTCAGTCCGGTCGAGATTCAAACCTAACTGGTTCGGGCGGGAAAGCTTATCGATTCCGATGTCGAAGAATGGCGCCAAATGCACTGGCCCGAAGATGGGGATGCGGTACTCAAGGTTGTATACCCCTTCGGTATCGCCACCCGGGAAGATGGGCTGAAAAATGGGTATCGTCTGAGTCACGGCAACCGTGCTGACCGCGCCTCCCGCGACGACGTTGAAGTTGCGGGGCGTGCCGTCGGCGTTGTAGACCTGCTGAGAAATAGTGGTGGGGATATAGGCAATGGGACTGATGGACCAGGTATCGAAGCCGCGGATGTCATTCTCACCGCCCATGTAGAAGCGGCTGTAAGGCGGCGCCACTTTGCCGTTATATCCCGTAATGAATTTTCCATTGATGTGCATGCCGATCACGTCGCCCTTCCGGAGGCCTTTGCGGAAGTAGGCGGCGTCAATAATCGGTTCCAGCGTATCTACGTTACCGCCCAGCCCGGCAATAGTAATGGAAACATTCAGGCGCTTGCCGGCGGTCGGGGTGATGGGGTGGTTCACCGTGTTGTACGAGAACGAAGGAATGACCTTGCTGGTCCGGATTCCGCTCAATGAATTAGGACCCGTCACGCCCTGGTAATCGAGATAGGTGAAGTAGTTTGTGGCGACGTCAGTCAATGGCTTCAGGTTCTGCGTGTCCCAGCCATAGGTCAAGCCGATGCGGGCGAAGCTGCGGCGAAGTTGATGCGAAACGAAAGCGGTAAAGCCAAAACCGTTCGACGTATAGTTCAGCAGGTTGTTCTGCCCGATGGCGTTGTAATACGGGATCAAGTTGCTGCCGGCCAGAATGGAAGCTTCGCGAGCCTGATTATAGTTGTATTCCTGGACGAAAACGGTGAAGCCGGCTTGGTAAGGCTTGTCGAAAAGGTACGGCTCAGTGAAGCCCAGTGTCACGCTCTTCTGGCGGGTGCCAATCTGGCTATTCAGACTTAACGTTTCACCAAGCCCAAGGAAGTTGTTCGTAGAGTAAGAGGCGCCAATGAAGCTGCCGGCGATGCCGGAGACGCCGCCGTTCAACTGGATGGAGTTGCGGCCGCGCTCTCTCAATTTCAAGGTCAGGTCGACGGTGTTGGTCTTTGTGTCCTTCTTGATATCGGCGGCGTCTTCAGGCTTTAACGCTTCAAAGTAGCCCAGCTGATTCAGACGCAGAATACTGGTCTCCCACAGCTGGTTGCTGAAAAGGTCGCCCTCATCAATCAGCAATTCGCGGCGGATGACCTTATCGCGTGTCGTTGTGTTGCCCTGGAAATCGATACGGCGGACAAAGAACTGCTTGCCCTCGTCCACATTGATGGTCAGGTCGACTTTGTTCGTGCCCGGCACAGGCTCGGGATCCGGCTCCGGCACGAAGTCGATATAACCGAAGTTCCCGTAGAGCTTGCGGAGGTTCTCGAGGCCTTTCTGAAGCTTCTCGGTGGAAAACACGTCCCCCGAACTCATGCCGAAAACGCTGCGCGCGATCAGGTCGGGAGTCTTGAAGAGTTTCATCCCATTGAACGTAAATTTGCCCAGGTAGTAACGCTGGTCCTCATCCACCACCATAGTGATGTCGGCCTGTTTGCCGACCTTGTTCGTTTTCAAAATCGGGACACGCCAACCCGTACCGCCCACATCGTGGATGGTTTCGCTGTGGCTGACCACGTGCGCCTTGAAGTAACCCGCTTTCTGGTAATCCTGCCGGATTCGTTCGGAATCTTCCTCAAGCTTGGTGGAATCGTAGGTGCGCGCAAATAGATCCTCAAACAGCAGGGAGTGTGGAATACCAATCGGCTTCAGGTTCTTCATGGCGCGGATCACCTGACGGCTGCTAAAGGCCTTGTTTCCCTGAATGATGATCTTGCCCACTTTCACTTTGGGGCCTTCATCGATCTTGAAGACAATTTCGACAGAGGAGGGTGGCACCTGGCGAATGTCCGGCGTCACGGTGGCGTACTGTCGGCCGCGCTCAGCTTCGTATTCCAATAACACGTTCTTGGCGCGCTGCACCTTGCCCATGTCGAACTGCGATTCGGGCGTCAAACTGACCTTGCGTTCCTTAAATCGGTCAAGGATTTCCGACTTACTAATACTCTTGTTGCCGTCGTAGTCGATGCTCCGGACCACGCGGCGCTCCACCACCACGAAACGAATGATGACTCCGCCAAGCGGGCCGCGTTCCCTCTCCAGGCGCAAATCGTCGAAACGACCCGTGTTCCAAAGCGCCATAAAGTCGCGATGGAGCGACTCTTCGTCAAAGGGATCGCCCTTCTTGGTGTAGATCAATGCGCGAAGAGTGTCCTGCGGCACGCGCTTTTGTCCGCGAAATTGGACTTCTTCGACGACATTATCGGCGATGGCCACCGTCTTGGCCTCTTCGACGCCCTGTGGGGCCTGGGGTTGAGGCTTGGGCTCCTGGCCTTGCGGAACCGTTTCGAAAGGGTTCGCGGGAGCTGGGTTGGTGGGGGCAGGCTGCTGGGGCTTCGGAGGCGGGTTCTGAGGAGGCGTTTGCGGAGGCGTCTGGGCTTCCACCCCATCACCAGTTTGCGTCGAGGCAAGTGGCTGCGAGGAGGCAGGGGATTGCGCAGGGGAACGCCCCGGCGAGCCGGAGGCCCACAGAGGGTTGAAACCGACTGAAATTACGCCAAAAAAAGTCGCGGCGCATAAGTATTGCGATAACAGGCGGCAGAGCCTGGAACAGATCATCTAGCGGTCGGTCCTTTCCATTCTGCACGAAAATCCCCTGACGTGGTCCACCATCGTCTGGTTTCATTTGCAGACAAGACACGGTTCTCCATTGGTGAGCATTAGCCCAAAGCACCTAGTGTAGCGAAACGCTCAATTGGCAAACGACG